>JBJMMH010000150.1:0-20480 GCA_045804885.1 Chloroflexota bacterium
CGCCGGTCGCCGAAGCCCGGCGCCTTGACGGCGAGGACCGAGACCGTGCCGCGGAGCTTGTTCACGACGAGCGTGGCGAGGGCCTCACCGTCGATGTCCTCGGCGATGATCAGCATGGGCTTGCCCTGCTGGACGCCCTTCTCCAGCGCCGGGAGCATGTCCTGGACGCTCGAGATCTTCTTGTCGGTGATCAGGATGAGCGGGGTCTCGAGGACCGCCTCCATCCGATCGGGGTTCGTCACGAAGTACGCCGAGATATAGCCCCGGTCGAACTGCATGCCCTCGGTGTATTCCTTCTCGAGGCCGAGCGACTGGCCCTCCTCGACGGTGATAACGCCGTCCTTGCCGACCTTGTCCATCACCTCGGCGATGATCTCGCCGACCTCCGGATCCGCGGCGCTGATCGCCGCGACCGCCGCGATCTGCTCGCGGCTGCTGACGTCGACCTTGTGCTTCTCGAGCTCGGCGACGACGACCTCGACGGCCTTCTCGATGCCACGCTTGACGACCATCGGGTTGGCCCCGGCCGTGACGACCCGGAGGCCCTCGTTGACCATCGCCTGGCCGAGGACGACCGCGGTGGTCGTGCCGTCGCCCGCGACGTCGTCGGTCTTCGTCGCGACTTCCTTGAGGAGCTGGGCGCCCATGTTCTCGAACGGGTCGTCGAGCTCGATGTCGCGAGCGATCGTGACGCCGTCGTTGGTGATCGTGGGCGAGCCGAACTTCTTGTCGAGGACGACGTTCCGGCCCTTGGGGCCGATCGTCACCTTGACCGCGTCGGCGAGGCGGTCGATGCCCTTCTTGAGCGATCGACGAGCGGTCTCGTCGAAGGTGAGCTGCTTAGCCAATGTCCGTGTCCCTCCTGGAGACTCGTGGGGGTCGTGTGTCTGACGCGCCGGGAGCTAGCTCTCGACGACCGCGAGGATGTCCTTCTGGCTGACGATGAGGAGGTCCTCCTCATCGATCTTGAACTCGGTCCCGGCATACTTCGCGTAGAGGACCTTGTCGCCCTTCTTGACATCCATCGACTCACGCTTGCCGTCGTCGAGGATGCGGCCGGGGCCCGTGGCCAGGATCGTGCCCTCCTGGGGCTTCTCCTTGGCCGTGTCGGGGAGGACGATGCCGCTCTTGGTCATCTCCTCGCGGGCCGTGGGCTGGATCACGACGCGGTCGCCGAGCGGGCGAAGCTTCGTGGCGGATGCGGTGGCGGTGGCCAACGTGCCTTCCTCCTGGTGACGTGGGAGAGTTCCCCGTCCTGCCTCATGTGGGACCCGGGACGCCGGCACGCCGCTGTGGGCGCCGCGAGCGCGTCCCGAGACGATGTGGTCGAGTGCCGCGACGGTCGCTGGGTCAATCCGTGGGGCCGATCTTGCAGCCCCTCGCGGATCGCCGGACCCGCATCGCTAGCACTCTCAATGCGAGAGTGCTAATGCTAGCCCGTGGTCGGTCCGCGTGTCAACCCCGGGGAGACCGCGAATGACGATTCCGCGGCTTCGACGCGGGCGCCGTCGGGACGGAACAGGCCATCGTAGTTCGCGACGAGCTGGTCGCCGAACGTGTCGCGCTCGCCGCCGCGGAGGTCGGCGATCCAGGCGGCCGTCACTCGGACCCACTCCGGCGAATTGCGGCGGCGCGGGGCGCCGGGCGGCGACAGGTAGGGCGAATCGGTCTCGACGAGGATCCGGTCGGCCGGAGTGCGTCGAGCAACTTCGGCCGTCGACTCCTCGCCCGCTCGGAATGACAGGCCGGAGAAGCTGATGGCCGCACCCAGGTCGAGCATCGCGCCGGCGTAGTCGAGCGGGCCGCTGAAGGAGTGGATCAGGATCGGCGGCGGCGTCGCCCCGAACGCGCGGACCTCCGCGAGGAGCGCGTCCTGGGCGTCACGGCGGCCGGCCGCGGATCGGCAGTGGAGGATCGCCGGCTTCGCGGTGTCCGCCGCCAGCCGGAGGTTGCGGCGGAGGTTCGCGAGCTGGGCAAGGACAGGCGAGAACAGCCTGTCGAAGTCGAGGCCGGTCTCCCCCGTCGCGACGACGCGCGGATCGGCGGCGAGGGCCGCGAGATCCGCCCACTCGGCATCCTCGACCCGCTCTGCGTCGTGCGGATGGACGCCGACCGAGGCGTCGAGCCACGGGTAGCGGTCGACGAGGTCGAGCGCCGCGCGCGACGACGTCGCATCCCAGCCGGGGACCAGGACGCGCTCGACGCCGGCCAGCCGCGCGGCGCCGATGACCTGGTCGACGTCGGCCTCGAACCGGTCGGCCTGCAGGTGACAGTGAGAATCGACGAGGCGCACCGCCCGATTGTCGTCGATGCGCCTGGACCAGGGCCGATCCTCGCCTAGCGAGGCAGCGCCTCGTAGACCGCCAGCGGATTGCCCTCGCTGTCCGTGCCGGCGGCGAACCAGCCCATGCCGGGTATCTCCGACTTCGGCTCGGTCAGCTTGCCGCCCAGCTCCTCGATCTTCCGCACGGCCTCGTCGACCGAGTCCACGAGGATGTAGTTGCGGGTCGTCTGGCCGGCCGACTCGCCGCGCTTGCCGAGACCGCCGCCGAGCTCGGCGGGTCCCGCCGTGTAGAGGTCGTAGCCCTCGAACCCCTGCATCTGCCTGAACTCCCAGCCGAAGACGCCGGAGTAGAAGCGCTTGGCCCGCTCCTCGTCGTCGTACGGGATCTCGATGTGGTTGTACTCGCCGTGGGCCATCGTCGGGCTCCTCCTTCGATGCGCTGCCGTTTGAGCGGTCCTGTCCGATCGACGATCAGGGTGAACCGGTTTCGACATCGAGACGCGGAAACAGCGGCCTCGCCTCCGTCAACGTGCCCGACTCGCCCGCGCGGACACCCCAGCGCAGCTCGTCCAGGAGCGGCGGACCGCCGTTGCCATCGGGGCCGTAAGCGTACGAGTACCCCAGCTGTTCGAGGATCCGCGGCGCCGTGTTCGGCAGGAACGGCGCGGCGGCGAGCGCCGCCAGGCGGCACGCTTCGACGAGGTCCCCGAGGACGGCCCGGAGTCGCTCGCCGGCGACCTCGTCGCCATCCTTCCAGGCCTTGGCCAGCGTCCACGGCTGCTCCGCGTCGACGACCTTGTTCGCGCCGCCGACGAACTCGAGAACCTCACCGAGGGCATCGTGGAGCAGGCAGCCTTCGATCGCATCGACGTAGCGCTCGAGCGTGTCGGACCAGCCGTTGCCGAGCGCCGATTCGGCCTCCGAGCGGGGCCGAGGCCGCTCCCCAGCCAGGTATCGGTTCACCATCGACACCGTTCGGTTGACGAGGTTGCCGAAGTCGTTCGCGAGGTCGGCGTTGTATCGCCGGACGAAGCCCTCCCACGACACCTCGGCGTCCTTGTCGAACGGCACCTCTGCGAGGACGACGTAGCGGGCGCCGTCGGTGCCGAGGGATGCCACGAAATCGTGGGGGTCGAGGACGTTGCCGCGGCTCTTGCTCATCCGCTCGCCTTTTGCCGCGAGCAGCCAACCGTGGACCCAGACGCGGCGAGGCGCCTCGAGCCCCGCGCTCCAAAGCATCGCCGGCCAGAAGATCGTGTGGAACCGGGCGATGTCCTTGCCGATCACGTGGAGGTCGGCGGGCCACCACCGCCGGAACCCGTCGGGATCCGAGAGAAACCCGGCGCCGGTGATGTAGTTGATCAGTGCGTCGAACCAGACGTAGATCTTGCCCGCCTCGGGGTCCCACGAGCCGTCCTCGCGACGGGCGGTCTCCCCGTTCTCGGCGATCGGGAACGGGATGCCCCAGCCGCCGGGCGTCCGCTCGCGGCTGATCGAGAAGTCCTCGAGGCCGCCCCTGATGAACCCGAGCATCTCGTTGCGGCGGTACTCCGGCAAGACGAAGTCGGGGTGGTCCGCGAAGTGGCGCTCGAGTCGCTCCTGGTAGGCCGAGAGCCGGAAGAACCAGTTTCGCTCGGTGAGCCACTGCAGCGGGACGTCGGGGTGGTTGGGGCAGATCGTGCCGCGGGCAGTCTCGACGACGTCGGTCGCGTTCCGGAAACCCTCGTTGGGGCAATACCAGCCCTCGTACGTGCCGGGGTAGATGTCGCCCTTCGCGTGGGCCCGCCGGACCATCTCCTGGGCGGCCTCGACATGGTCGGGGTCGGTCGTCCGGATGAAGCGGTCGGCGCTGATCCCGAGTGCGTCCTCGGCGGACTGGAACTCCGTGACCCGCTCGTCGAGGAACTCCTTGACCGGGCGCCCCTCGTCGATCGCCGACTGGGCGATGTTGATCGAATGCTCGTCGGTGCCCGTCAGGAACCGGGTCGGGACGCCCCGCATCCGGTGCCATCGGGCGATGACGTCGGCGCCGATGACCTCGTAGAGCGTGTGGATGCCAGGCTTGCTGTTGGCGTACGCGATCGATGTCGTGAGGTAGTAGCGGTCAGGCATGGTCGGAGTCCCGGTCGAGGATGGCCGCTGCGCGGGCGCGCGCGGCGGGTCGGGCAGTCAGGCGAGGCGGCCGCCGCCCGCGGGTCCCTTGTTCAGGACCGGCCGGAGCGGGGCCGCCCGGGCATCGCCATCGAGTTCCCGGGTCGCGCCATCCGCCGATGATGCGGGACGCCGTGAGAGGCGGTCAAGCGGAAGAGGCCGCCTGGCCGTCGCGGAGGCTGACGAACGGCCGTCGCCAGTCCGGTGCGTCGAACGGCGGCGCCCAGTAGACGGTCTCCCGGAAGATCCTGCCGTCGCGGAGCTCGATCAGGTCCACGCACGCGTACACCTGGCCGTCGGGATACGTCATCCGCCACTCGCCCCACCAGGCATCGCCGGCGCCCGCCACGCGAACGAGGGTGTTCGCGCCGGTCAGCACCCATCGGTCCTCGCCGCCGACGATCCGCTCGACCTCTGTCGCCGGCGCGCCGCCGGGATAGCGTCGGACGATCTCGGCGTACGACTCGGAACTCACGACCTGCTCGCCGGACTGCGGCCAGAGGACACTCCATTCGGGATGCCGGAGGCCCGCGAGCGTGTCCAGGTCGAGCTCCGCCGACGCGCGGGCGTAGGCCCGGACGATCTCCTCGTTGGTGCGCGCGTCTGCCACTCGCTGTCACCTCGACGGCCGCGATGTCGGCCGACATTGTGCACGTTGAATGCCGCCCCGTTCCAGCATTCGACCGACACGCCGATGCAATCGGTCGTCCGAAGCGAAGCGGGAGACCTGTGAGCGATGATCGTCCACGCTTCTCAGCAGGCACTCCACTCCGAGCACCCACTTCCTCATGGCATCCGATCCTTTTTCCGAGTTCGCCGAACGAATGCCGGTCGAGCCGGCCGACGTCGACCTCGACGTCCTCATCCCGACGTTTCAGCGTCCCGGGGCACTCGCGGTCACGCTCGCCGGCCTCGCGGGCCAGCGTGACGTCCGGTTCCGGGTGCTCGTCTCGTCGCAGGACGAGGCTGCCGATTGGCCGACGGAAGTGAAGGCGGTGGCCGGCATCCTGAGGGTCCAAGGCCGGGCCGTCGAGCTGCGGCGACACCTGCCGCGTCTCGGTCTCGCCGAGCACCGAGAGTCGCTGCTCGCGGCAGCCGAGGCACCGTACGCTCTGTTCCTCGACGACGACGTCTGGCTCGAGCCCGATGTCGTCGGGCGTCTGCTGGCGACGATCCGGCGGCACGGCTGTGGGTTCGTCGGCGCCGCGCCGCAGGGCTGGTCGTGGGTCGACGACGTGAAGCCCGAGGAGCAGACAATCGAGCTCTGGGACGGCGACGTCCAACCCGAGACGATCGAGCCCGACAGCCCCGGCTGGGAGCGACACCGGCTCCACAACGGCGCCAACCTCCTCCACACGGAGGCTCGTCTCGAGCTTCCGCCCGGCGAGGCGGCGGCCTATCGCGTCGCATGGATCGGCGGCTGCGTGCTGTACGACGTCGCGGCGCTGCGCGAGGCCGGTGGGTTCGGCTTCTGGCGCGATCTCCCGCCGGAGCACGCCGGCGAGGACGTCCTCGCCGAGCTGCGGGTCATGCGACTGCGTGGCGGCTGCGGCGTCGTGCCGTCCGGCGCATGGCACCTCGAGCTGCCGACGACGGTTCCGAATCGCGAGACCGACGCGCCGAAGGTCCTCGCGGTCTGACCCGCCGTACGCCGCGTCCGCCGCTCAGTGGCGGAAGTGGCGGACGCCGGTGACGAGCATCGTGGCCCCGGCGTCCTCAGCGGCCGCGATGACGTCCGCGTCGCGCATCGAGCCGCCCGGCTGGACGAACGCTGTGACGCCGGCCGCGAGGCAGACGTCCACGCCGTCCGGGAACGGGTAGAACGCATCGGACGCGCAGGCAGCACCGCGGACCTTCGCCTCACCGGCGATCGCGCACCCCTTCTCGACCGCCTGGCGCGCGGCGTCGACACGGCTCGTCTGACCGGACCCGATCCCGATCAATGCGCCGTCGCGGACGAGGACGATCGCGTTGGACGTTACGGCCCGGGCGAGCCGCCAGGCGAGGTCGAGGTCGCGTCGCTCGTCATCGGTTGGGTGGCGCGTCGTGACGACCTGCCACGTTTCGGGGTCGTCGGGGGCGGAGTCCGGGGCGGTGACGAGGACGGCGCCACCGGCGGTCCGGACGCTGCCGAGCGGGTCCGGGGGCGGGGCGGGCGTCGCGATCGACGGATCTTCCACGAGCCGAAGATTCGGCTTCGCGGCGAGGATCTCGCGCGCGGCCGGTCCGAACGACGGCGCGACCACCACCTCGAGGAAGATCGCGGCCAGTCCGCGGGCGGTCGCCTCGTCGACCTCGCCCGTCATCGCGACGACGCCGCCGAACGCCGAGACGGGGTCCCCCGCGAGCGCCGCCTCCCACGCGGCCGCGAGCGTCGCGCGCTCCGCGGCGCCGCACGGGTTTGTGTGCTTCACGATCACGCAGGCGGGTTCGCCGAGCGAGCGCGCGATCGCGGCCGCCGCGGAGGCATCGAGGACGTTGTTGTACGAGAGGTGCTTGCCCTGGAGCGCAGCCACGCCGGTCGCGAACGGGCCGGCGTCCGGGGTCGCCCCCGCCCGCCGGTACCGGGCTGCCGGCTGGTGCGGGTTCTCGCCGTAACGGAGCGTCTCGACCTTCTCGAGGCCGATCGTGAGGCTCGCCGGGAAGGGGTCCTCGGCGCCCGGCAGCCCCGGCTCGTCAGGGAGGTCGACACCGGCCACCGCCATTCGGCCGGGAAGCTCCACCGCGATCCGGGCGTCGTAGCCCGCGGTGTGGCGAAACGCTTCGATCGCGAGGGCGGCCCTCAGGCCCTCCGGAACACGGCCGCCGTCGCGGATCGCGTCGAGGACCGCCGGGTAGCGCGACGGCGAGGTCACGATCGCGACGCTCGCATGGTTCTTTGCCGCGGCGCGGACCATCGACGGCCCACCGATGTCGATCTCCTCGACGAGCTCGTCGAGGCTGATCCCGGGACGCGCGGCCGCGGCCGCGAACGGGTAGAGGTTGACGATCACGAGCTCGAACGGGGCGATGTCCTGGGCGATAAGCTCCTCGCGGTGGTCGGCGAGACGGCGGTCCGCGAGGATCCCGGCGTGGATCCGCGGGTGGAGCGTCTTGACCCGGCCGTCGAGCATCTCGCGGAAGCCGGTGACAGCGGCGACGTCGGTCACCGTCAGGCCGGCCTCGCGCAGCGCCCTCGCGGTGCCGCCCGTCGAGACCAGCTCGAAGCCCTCGGCGACGAGGCCCCGAGCGAGGTCCGTCACGCCCGTCTTGTCGCTGACCGAGAGCAGGGCCCGGCGGGGGACGGGCATCGAGGTGTCGGCGGCCCGGGGGTCGATGCCGTCCGCCGTGAGGGCGCCGGCCAGCAACAACGCCGCGCTCCGGGGCAGCAGTCGGTGCTCGACGGCCTTGATCCTCGCCTGAAGCGCCTCCTCATCGTCGTCGGGCAGGACGTCGACCGCCTCCTGGGCCAGGATCGGGCCCGCATCGAGGGTCTCATCTACGAGGTGGATGGTCGCGCCCGTCACCCGGACGCCCGCGGCAAGCGCGTCGCGGACGGCGTTCGCGCCGGGAAACGCGGGGAGGAGCGATGGGTGGGTGTTGACGATCCTGCCCGCGAACGAGGCCAAGACGGCCGGTCCGACGAGGCGCATGTAGCCGGCGAGGACGACGAGGCGGGGCGCGGCACCGGCCAGGACGTCGGCGAGGGCATCGTCACGACCGCCTGGGATCACCGCCGTGTCGATCCCCTGCCCGGCCGCCCAGTCGATTGCCGCGCACGGCCGGTCCGCGAAGACGAGCGCGATCTCACCATCGAGCTCGCCCCGCACGGCCGCGGCATGGAGCGCCCGGAGATTCGAGCCGCCCCCGGAAACGCCGACGGCGATCCGCTTCGTCACGCCACCGCGCCCTCGACGTAACGCAGGCCGCCGAGACGGTCGAGCGTCGCGACCTCGCCAACGACGGAGGCGTCGACGCCCTGATCCCGAAGCGCGGCGATCGTCGCGGCGACTGCCTGGGGCTTCGTGATCACGACCATCCCCACGCCGCCGTTGAACGTCGCCCGGATCTCATCGTCGGTGAGCCCCCCGAGCGCTCCGATCAGACGCATGACCGACGGCATCCGCCAGCGGAGCGGGTCCAGGCGAGCGCCGAGAGTTGGCGGCAGGGCGCGCGGGACGTTGGCGGGCAGGCCGCCCCCGGTGACGTGGGCGACCCCGAGGAGGTCGTGACCGGCGGCGAGCAGCGCGGACCGGAGGCCGAGGATCGCCTTCGCGTAGATCCTGGTCGGCGTCAGCAGGACCTCGCCGAGCGTCGCCAGGGCATGCTCCGGCTCCCCCGCGATGGCGGCGGCGGTCGCGTCGCCCCCGAGCGTTCGCGCCAGCTGCTCCTGGTACGGCCGCGCCAGCTGGAGATCCCAGCTCGCGATCAGGCTGCGAACGAGCGAGAAGCCGTTGGCGTGGAGCCCGGACGAGGCCAGTCCGACGATCGCGTCGCCGTCTCGCGGGCTGGTGCCGTCGATCAGCAGGTCGCGCTCGACCACCCCAACGCAGCAGCCGGCGAGGTCGAACCCCGTGGGATCCATGAGACCCGGATGCTCGGCCGTCTCGCCGCCGACGAGGGCGCAGCCGGCCTCGACGCAGCCCGCCGCGACGCCGGCGACGAGCTCCGCCGCCTGGGGTGGATCGAGCCGTCCGACGGCGACGTAGTCCAGGAAGAACAGCGGCTCCGCTCCGGCGCAGACGCCGTCGTCCGCGCACATCGCCACGAGGTCGACGCCGATCGTGTCATAGCGCGCGAGCGCGGCGGCGATCGCGGTCTTCGTCCCGACGCCGTCCGTCGATGAGACCAGCACGGGCTCCCGGTAACCGGCCGGGATCGTGATCGCCCCGCCGAATCCGCCGAGGCCACCGATGACCTCGGGCCGGCGCGTGCTCTCGACCGCGTCGCGCATCAGCTCGACCGCGGCATCGCCCGCGTCGACGTCGACACCAGCCGCCGCGTACGCCCCGCGCCCAGACTCCGGCACCCTCAGCGACCGCCCGTCACACGCCCACCGAGGTCGGAGGCTGAGCTCCGCGAGGCCACCCGTCCGACGTTTCTTCGAGGACGAACTTCCGTGACGCCGCGTCGTACGGGACCGGCTCCGGGTAGCGGCCATCGAAGCAGGCGAAGCAGAAGCGGTCATACGGCAGCTCGAGCGCGTTCAGGACGCCGCCGATGGAGAGGTAGCCGAGCGAATCCGCGCCGATGAACTCGCGAATCTCCTCGACCGAGTGCGTCGCCGCGATGAGCTCGGTCTCGACCTGCGTGTCGATCCCGTAGAAGCAGGGATGGAAGATCGGCGGGGCACTGATCCTGACGTGGACCTGGGCGGCGCCGGCCCGACGGAGCAACGAGACGATCTGCTTGGTCGTCGTGCCGCGCACGATCGAGTCGTCGACGACCGTGAGGCGCTTGCCGCGGACGACCTCGCGGAGCGGGTTCAGCTTGATCGTCACGCCACGCTGTCGCATCGTCTGCGAGGGCTGAATGAATGTCCGGCCCATGTATCGGTTCCGGACGAGCCCCTCGCGGTACGGGATTCCGGATGCCTCCGCGAAGCCCGCGGCGGCCGCGGCGCCTGTGTCGGGGACCGGCATCACGAGGTCGGTGTCGGCCGCGTGCTCGACCGCGAGCTGTTCGCCCATCCTGCGGCGGACCTCATAGAGGCTTCGCCCTTCCATGTAGGAGTCCGGCCGGGCGAAGTAGATGAGCTCGAAGACGCACAGTGCCGGGCTGGCGGTGGCGTATCGAACCGATCGCGGCGGCCGGCCAGCCTCGAGGATGACGATCTCGCCCGGCTCTACGTCCCGGACGTATTCGGCGCCGACGATGTCGAGACCCGCCGTCTCCGACGACAGGCACCACCCCGGCTCGTCGTCGGTCCAGAGGCCGTCATCCGCGGCAGCCCGCGGTCCGTCCATCGGCAGGCGGCCCAGCACGAGCGGCCGGAACCCGAACGGGTCGCGGACGCCGATCACCCGCGTCTCGTCGAGCACGACCAGCGTGAACGCGCCGTGGACCCGGGGCAGGACCCGGACGAGGGCATCGACCGTGTCGACGGCCGGCTCGTCGGCGAGAAGGGCCGTCAGGAGCTCCGTGTCGGTCGATGCTGGAAGGCGGCCGCGGCCGCCGCTGAGCTGGCCGAGCAGCTCTCGGGTGTTGACGAGGTTCCCGTTGTGGCCGATCGCGAGCGCCCGCCGCGGCCCCAGCCGGAACGTCGGCTGGGCGTTCTCCCAGACGGTGGATCCCGTCGTCGAGTAACGGCAGTGGGCGATCGCGAGGTCACCCCTGAACGACGGAATCCGCCGCTCGTCGAGCACGGAGCTGATCATCCCGAGGTCCTTGTAGAGCATCAGCTGCTCGCCATCGCTGACCGCCACTCCGGCCGACTCCTGGCCGCGGTGCTGGAGCGCGAACAGGCCGAGCGAGGCGATCGCGGCCGCCTCCGAGCCGCGCCCGGGCGGGACGACAGCGCCGAACACGCCGCACATCTAGGCGTCGTCCCAGCCGAGCGCCCGACCGAGCCCGGTCCGCCAGGCATGACGGAGGTCGGCCACGGCGACGTCGAGCGCATCCGCCACCCGGCTGCCGCGCTCCTCCGCCGCGCCGGTCGCTCGGGCGCCACCGAGGTCGACGACCAGCCGGTCCCCCCCGGTCGTCCCCAGCTCCTCGACCGCGAGGCCGTGCTGCCTGGCCAGCAGCACGAGCGCCGGCGCGTGCCGCGGCCGGCACGAGAGGACGAGCCGCGAGGGGCTCTCCCCGAAGAGGTCGACGGCCGGCGAGTTGACGACGGGAAGGCGAAGCCGCGCGCCGACGCCCTCGTCGCGTCGAGCCCAGATCGCCGACTCCGCGAGGGCGACCGCGAGTCCACCGCCGGAGACGTCCTGGGCGGACGCGACCAAACCGCGCGACGCCGCCTCGCGGGCGAACGCCTGCGTCGCGGCCTCGAGCGCGAGATCGAGTCCGGGCGGCCCATCCTCCTCGGCGACGCCGGCGAGGTTCGCGTACTCGCTCCCGGCGAGCCCGGGTGTCGCCTCACCGACGAGCAGGACCATGTCGCCGGCTTCCTCGAACGCAGGCCCGACACGCGTCGCGACGTCGTCGAGCAGCCCGACGACGCCGATCTCCGGGGTCGGCGCGATCCGGCCTCCGGGCCACTCGTTGAAGAGCGAGACGTTGCCACCCGTGACCGGCAGCCCGAGGGCGCGGCACGCGTCGCCGAGCCCGCGGACGGCCTCCCGGAGCTGCCAGAAGGCGTCCGGCTGCGTCGGGTCGCCGAAGTTCAGGCAGTTCGTGACGCCGAGCGGGCGGGCGCCGGTGATCGAGACGTTCCGCGTCGCCTCGGCGACGCTCATCGCGGCGCCGAGCCAGGGGTCGATCGCGCCGACTCCCTGGTTCGCATCCGTCGAGGCCACGAGCGCCTTCGCCGTGCCCTTGATCCGGATGATCGCCGCGCCGCGGCCGGGACCGGCAACGGTGTTCGCCTGGACGGTCGAGTCGTACTGCTCGTAGACCTCGTGGCGCGACGCGAGGTTCGCCGAACCGAGCAGCGCCAACAGGACGGCTCCGGGATCCATGCCGCGCTCCGGGAGACCGCCGGTCGGCGCGTTCGGCACGCCGGGTGCGGGCGCGGCGCGTCGGCGCGGAGGCGGCGAGGCGAGGCGGTCGTGGACGATCGCGCCGCTGGTGAGCGCCGCCGCCGGAATGCGCGCCATCTCGTCACCCCGGTCCACGACGGCGATCGCGCCATCGTCGGTGACACGGCCGATGACCGCGGACGGCAGGCCCCACCGATCGCAGACCGCGACGACGTCGTCGAGCCGATCCGGCCGGACGATCGCCAGCATCCGCTCCTGGGACTCGGAGATCATCACCTCGAACGGCGCCATGGCGGGCTCTCGGCGCGGGATCGCCTCCAGCTCGATCCGCATTCCGGTCCCCGCGCGGTCTGCGGTCTCGGACGTCGCGCAGGTGATGCCGCCGGCGCCGAGGTCCTGGAGACCTTCGACGAGGCCCCCCTCGATCAGCTCGAGCGACGCCTCGATCAACAGCTTCTCCGCGAACGGATCGCCCACCTGGACGCTCGGCCTCTTCGAGGGATCGCTATCGGCGAACGTGGCGCTCGCGAGGACCGATGCGCCACCGATGCCATCGCGACCGGTCGTCGAGCCGAACAGCACGACGAGGTTTCCGGGACCCGGCGCGGCGGCGCGCGTCAGGAGCCGCTCCTCGAGCAGCCCGATGGCCATCACGTTGACGAGCGGGTTGCCCTCGTAGCTCGGGTCGAAGACGAGCTCGCCGCCCACGGTGGGCACGCCGACGCAGTTGCCGTAACCGCCGACGCCCCGGACGACGCCGTCCACGAGGTGCCGCGTCCGCGCGGACGACGGATCGCCGAACCGCAGCGCGTCGAGGACCGCGATCGGGCGGGCGCCCATCGTGAAGATGTCCCGCAGAATGCCGCCGACGCCCGTCGCCGCGCCCTGGTAGGGCTCGACGGCGCTGGGGTGGTTGTGGGACTCGATCTTGAACGCCACCGCGAGCCCGTCGCCGATCGAGACGACGCCGGCGTTCTCGCCGGGACCGGCGAGCAGCGTGCCGGCGGTCGAGTCCGTGTCGCCCACGCCGCTTGTCGGCAGGGTCCGGAGCAGCGGCCGGGAGCTCTTGTAGGAGCAGTGCTCCGACCACATGACGCTGAACATCGCGAGCTCGAGCTCGTTGGGATCGCGGCCGCCGAGGCGTTCGCGGATCGCGGCGAGCTCCTCGTCGGTGATGCCGAGGCGGCGGTGAAGCGGGTCCTCCGGGACCTCAGCCTCCGTCGGCGGCTCGGCCAGGGTCATCGGGCACCGACAAGCGCGGGTTCGACCGACGTCGCACGCTCCCGGGCGCTGTCGACGAACGAGCGGATGATCCCGAGCCCGTCGTCGGAGCCGAGGACCGCCTCGACGGCGGTCTCCGGGTGGGGCATGAGCCCGGCGACGTTGCCCGCGGCGTTGATCACGCCCGCGACATCACGGAGCGAGCCATTGGGGTTCGAGCCCGCGGCGTAGCGGAACAGGACCTGGCCGGCCCGCTCGAGCTCGTCGAGCGACGCCGTGTCGGCGAAGTAGCAGCCCTCGCCGTGGGCGACCGGCATCCGGAGCGGCCGCCTTTCCCCAATCAGCCGCGTGAACGGGGTATCGAGCCGCTGGGGCGTGATCGCGACCTCGCGGCCGACGAAGCGCAGCCCGCGATTGCGCAGGAGTGCTCCTGGCAGCAGATGGGCCTCCGTGAGGACCTGGAAGCCGTTGCAGATGCCCAGCACGAGCCCGCCATCCTCGGCGAAGGCCGTCACGGCCCGCATCACCGGGCTGAAGCGGGCGATCACGCCCGCCCGGAGATAGTCGCCGTAGGCGAAGCCACCCGGGATGAGGACCGCGGCGACGCCGTCGAGCGAAACCTGCTCGTGCCACAGCTCGACGGGCTCGGCACCCGCGACCCGCAGCGCGTTGAACGCGTCGATATCGCGGTTCGAGCCGGGAAAGATGACGACGCCTACGCGGACGCTCACGCCGGCGCGCCGGCGAGCGACGAGGTCGACGAGGTCGCACCCAGCTCCTCGATGTCGTAGCGCTCGATCAGCGGGTTCGAGAGCAGCTCGCTCGCGAGCCGATCGACGACCGTCCGCGCGGCAGCCCCATCGTCGGCGCTGACCGTCAGCTCGACCCGCCGCCCAACGCGCACTCCGGAGACGCCGTCGATCCCGAGATGCCCGAGACTGCCCTCGACCGCCCGCCCCTGCGGGTCGAGGATCCCCTCCTTCGGCGCGACGTTGACGGCGAAGCGCACGTCCATCGCTCAGCCACCGACCGCGTCGTCGGCGAGATAGCCGGCGAATGACGCGCCCGTGATCCGCTCGAACGCCTCGACGTAGCGAGCGCGCGTGCCGTCGACGATGTCCTCCGGCAGCTCCGGACCGGGTGGCGTCTTGTCCCACGGTTGCCGCTCGAGCCAGTCACGGACGAACTGCTTGTCGAAGCTCGCCTGGGCCCGGCCGGGCTCGTAGTCCGAGGCGTCCCAGAAGCGAGAGCTGTCGGGCGTGAGCACCTCGTCGATCAGCAGCAGCTCGTCGGTGTCGGGGTCGATCCCGAACTCGAACTTCGTGTCGGCAAGGATGATCCCCGCCGGCTCCGCGACCGCGGACCCGAACCGGTACAGCTCGATCGCGACGTCTCGCACGCGCTCCGCCATCTCTCGCCCGACGAGCCGCGCGGCCTCCTCGAGGTCGATGTTCTCGTCGTGGCCGATCTCGGCCTTCGTCGACGGCGTGAACAGCGGCTCGGGCAGTCGCTCGCTCTCGCGGAGGCCCTCCGGCAGCGCGATCCCGCACACGGCACCGGTCCGGAGATAGTCCTTCCAGCCAGAGCCCGCGAGGTAGCCGCGGACGATCACCTCGATCGGCAGCACGTCGACTCGGCGGCAGAGCATCATCCGGCCGCGAAGCCCTCGCGAGACGTCCTGGTCCCACGCCATCTCGGCGGGCAGCTCTTCCGGCGCGACGCCCAGCAGGTGGTTGGGCACGATCGACGCTGTCTTCGAGAACCAGAACCGCGACAGGCCCGTGAGGACACGGCCCTTGTCGGGAATCTCGGTCGGCAGGACGACGTCGAACGCCGACAGGCGGTCGGACGCGACGAGGAGCAGCCGGTCGTCGCCGATCGCGTACAGGTCGCGAACCTTCCCTGAACGGACAAACGAGCCGGCTGGCGAGCTAACGGGCGACATGGACTTCTGCCTCCAGGGTGTCGAGTCGGGCGATGACCGTGGGAACGTGGCGGAGGAACGCCGCATCGTCGAAGCAGGCGTCGAGATCGGTGAGGCTGAGCTTGGCGGCAAGCGTGGGGTCGACCGCGAGCAGGTCGCGCAGCGGCCGTCGTTCGTCGGCCGCCCGGAGCGCCGCCCGTTGGACGATGCCGTAGGCCTCCTCCCGGGACTGACCGCCGCGCTCGACGAGCGCGACGAGGACGCGACTGCTGGCGTGGAGCCCGAGGCCCCGCTGGATGTTCTCGCGCATCCGCTCGCTTCGGACGACGAGGCCCTCGATGAGGCCGGCGGTCTTCACGAGCATGTAGTCGAGCAGGATCGTGGCATCGGGGAGGATGACCCGCTCGGCCGAGCTGTGGCTGATGTCGCGCTCGTGCCAGAGCGGCTGGTCCTCGAGCGCGGTTCCGGCATAGCCGCGAAGGAGGCGGGCGAGCCCGGCGATCCGCTCGGAGAGGATCGGGTTGCGCTTGTGGGGCATCGCCGAGCTGCCCTTCTGGCCGGTTTTGAACGGCTCCTGGAGCTCGCCGATCTCGGTGTGCTGGAGGTTGCGGATCTCCGTCGCGAATCGCTCGAGCGACCCGCCGACGATGGCGATCGCGGTCAACAGCGCGGCGTGGCGATCGCGCTGGACGATCTGGGTGCTGGCCGGGTCGGCGTGGAGCCCGAGCTCCGCGAGGACGTCTGCCTCGATGTCCGGCTCGAGATGACTGTACGTCCCGACCGGGCCGGAGATCTTGCCGGTTCCGACGTCGTCGACGGCGGTCGCGAGCCGGCGCCGTCCCCGGTCGAGCTCAAACGCCCAGCCGGCCAGCTTGAGGCCGAGCGTGATCGGCTCGGCGTGGACCGAGTGGGTCCGGCCCATCATGACCGTCTCCGCCTCGGCCCGGGCACGGGCGATGACCGCGATCAGGAGCCGGTCGCAGTCCTTCAGCAGGATCGATCCGGCGGCACGGAGCTGCAGCGCGAGGCCCGTGTCGACGACGTCGCTCGAGGTCAGGCCGAGATGGAGGTAGCGGCCGGCGGGCCCGACGCTCTCCGCGACCTGGCTGACGAACGCGATTACGTCGTGGTCGGTCGCCAGCTCGATCTCCGCGATCCGCTCGGGGTCGACCGACGCGTGCTCCTCGATCGCGGCGAGGGCGTCGGCCGGGATCAGGCCGCGGCTCGTCTGGGCTCGGGCGACGGCGATCTCGACGCGGAGCATCTCCTCGAACCGCGCCCGCTCCGTCCAGACGGCGCCCATCTCGGGCAGCGTGTAGCGCCGGATCACGAGACGGCCGCCACGGCGCCCGCGGCCCAGCCGATGTCGCGACGGCGCTGCATACCCCGCCACGTGATGGTCTCGGCGGCTCGCTCAGCGGCCTCCCTCGCGGAAGCAAGGTCCGGGCCGCGTCCGACGACCGTCAGGACGCGGCCGCCGGCGGTCTCCCAACCGCCGCCCGATGCGCGCGACGCGCTGTGGAAAACGATGACGCTGCCGTCGACCGCCCGGGCGAGCCCTTCGATCCGCTCCGAACCCCCGGGGGCATCCGGGTAGCCGGCGCTGGCGAGGACGATCCCGACTGTCGACTCGCCGAGCGTCGGCAGCCGGCTCCCCCAGACATGCGGCAGCGATCCCCTCGCCGCCGCAGCCAGCATCGGACCGAGCGGAACCGCGACCTGCGGCAGCAGGACCTGTGCCTCGGGGTCGCCGAGGCGGGCGTTGCACTCGAGCAGCCGCGGCCCGTCATCGGTGAGGATCAGGCCCGCATACAGGAAGCCGACGAACGGCGTCCCGCGACGGCGCAACTCACCGAGGATCGGACGATGGATGCGGTCGAGAATCGGCTCGAGCGCGTACTCGGATAAGTCCGGGAGCGGTGCGTACGCGCCCATCCCGCCGGTGTTCGGTCCCCGGTCGCCGTCGAAGAGCCGTTTGTGGTCGCGAGCCGCCGGGAACGCGACCACGCCGCCCTGCCCGTCCGAGAGAGCGATCACGCTCGCCTCGGGGCCGTACAGGCGCTCCTCGATCACGACGCGCGTCGGGCCGCTCGCGAACAACCCGGTGATCGCAGCCTCGGCCTCCTCGGTACTCGATGCCACGAACACGCCCTTGCCTGCGGCCAGGCCGTCCGCCTTGACGACGACGCCGCCCGATCGCGTGACCTCCTCCCGGGCGCGCTCCACAGCCGAGGCCGGGTCGTCGAACGAGGCGGCTCGCGCCATCGCCACGCCGGCCGCCTCGGCGATCTCGTGGCAGAACGTCTTCGACGTCTCGATCCGGGCGGCTGCCTGCGACGGCCCGAAGACCGGGATCGCCGCCGACGCGAGCGCATCCCCGACGCCGGCCGCCAGCGGCGCCTCCGGCCCGATGACCGCCAGCTCGACGGCGCGCTCCCGTGCGACACCGACCACCGCCGCCGGATCGAGCGGATCGATGCTGGCGACGCGGACGCGGGGCTCGCGGCCGATCGCATCGGAGCCGGGTGCGACGACCACCTCGTTGACGCCGGGTTCGCTCGCGAGCTTCCACGCGAGGGCGTGCTCGCGGCCGCCGCCGCCCACGATCAGGATCCGCGTGGGCATCACCGGAATCGGCATCGCTAGCCCGCCACCGCGGCGCGCTGGCGGATCGGTCGCCACGCCCGTTCGATCGTCTGCGTCCGCTCGGGCCCGACGCTGAGCAGCACGACCGGGACGCCGGCGTGGGCCTCGAGGGCCGAGACATACCGCCGGGCGTTCTCCGGCAGATCCGCCAGGGACCGGACGTCGTTGATCTGTTCCGACCAACCCTCGAAGTCCTCGTACAGGGGCGTGGCGCCGGCGAGGACCGTTGCGGACGACGGCCACGCCTCGACCCGCTGCCCGTCGATTTCGTATGCGACGCAGAGCCGGATCGGGTCGATGCCCGAGAGGATGTCCAGCTTGTTCAGCATGATCGCGCTGACGGAGTTGACCGCGACCGCGTAGCGCAGCGGCACCGCGTCGAACCAGCCGACGCGTCGCGGCCGCCCGGTCGTCGTCCCGACCTCGTGACCACGTGCCGCGATCCCGGCGCCGATTCCGTCGAGGAGCTCCGTCGGGAACGGCCCCGAGCCCACCCGGGTCGAATAGGCCTTCATGACGCCGATGACCTCGTCGACCTGGAGTGGCCCGATCCCACCGCCGGTGCAGGCCCCGCCCGCGACCGGGTTCGACGAGGTCACGAACGGATACGAGCCGTGGTCGAGGTCGAGCAGCGTCCCCTGGGCGCCCTCGAGCAGCACATGATCCTGGCGGCGCAACGCCTCCTGGACGAGCCACGTCGCGTCCGCGATGTACGGCCGGAGCCGCTCGGCCCAACTCGCCGCCTGCGCGACGAGCTCGTCTATCGAGAATGCGACCGCGCCGTTCGACGCCGAGAGCAGGAGGTTCTTCTCGGGCAGCAGCTTCTCAAGCTTCGCGCGGACCAGGCCGGCGTCGAGGAGGTCCTCCATCCGGAGCCCGACGCGCCACGCGCGGTCGGCGTAGGCGGGGCCGATCCCCCGCCCGGTCGTACCCACCTTGCCGTCGCCGAGCCGCGCCTCCTGGGCCCGGTCGAGTGCCACGTGGTACGGCATGATCACGTGCGCCGCCGCGCTGACGCGGACGCGGCTGGTGTCGATGCCCCGCGCGGCCAGCATGTCGAGCTCGCCGATGAGCGTCGCCGGATTGACGACGACGCCGCTGCCGATGACCGACGTGATGTGGGGGTAGAGCACGCCCGACGGTACGAGGTGGAGCTTGAAGACCTCGTCGCCGCTCACGACGGTGTGGCCGGCGTTGTCGCCGCCCTGGTAGCGGACGACCATCGCGACCTGCTCGGCCAGGAAGTCGGTCGTCTTGCCCTTGCCCTCGTCGCCCCATTGGAGGCCGACGATCACCGTCGCCGGCATCAGGGCGGACCTCGTCGCTGCGTTGCCGCCGGAATGAAAAAGCCCCGGGGCCCGGGCCCTGGGACTTGGGTACACATCTCCCGCAGTGCGCCGGCGTAGCGCCGCCGGAGCTTGTCGAAGACTCGCATCCGCCTCACGGGACGAACGGCGTGCCTCCCTCGAGCAACAGGCCGACCTCCTGGTTTTCGGGCGACTCCCGCGGGTGTCGAGGACCGGGCGAGTATACCAGCGGGGCAGGCCCTCGAAACCGGCTGAGCGCACCGCCGAGGGGTCCGGCGGTGCGCGCCACGGTGCCCGGCGCGGGACCTTCGGCGGACCGATCGGGGTACGTCCGGTACGTCGGCCCTGAACGGGGCGCCGGATAGGCTTTCGAGCGTGATGCGCCTGCTCGGCGGCCTGGGCCTGCTCGCCCCGGTCGCGTTCCTGATCGTGCTGCTCGCCGCGCCGCGAGCGCTCGATTCATGGTCGGACGATGGCACCCAGTCGATTCTGGCCGCCGTGGCAACCGCCGCTGTCGGCGTCTGGCTGACCCTGCTGATCGTGATGCTGTACGTCGTCATCCGGTATCGCCGGCTGATCAAGGCCGCCGAGCAGCTGGCGGCGGGCACCCTCGGCGTGACCGTCCGGGCCTCGGAACGCGGCCGCGGCCTCGACAACCGCCTCGCGCGGGCGATCAACACGATCTCGGCCAAGCTCTCGGAGACGACCGACGCCGCGCAGACGGACAAGCTGACCGGCGTCGCCAACAGGCGGGCGCTGCTCGTCGACCTCTTCAACGAGGTCGAGCGGGCGAACCGCTACGAGCGGCCGCTTTCCGTCGCCTTCGTCGACATCGACCACTTCAAGGCGGTCAACGACACGTACGGCCACGCCGTCGGCGACGACGTGCTGCGCGGCGTGGCCCAGGCACTCCAGTCGAACCTGCGCGCAACCGACATGGTCGGCCGCTACGGCGGCGAGGAGTTCATGCTGATCCTGACCGAGACCGACGTCGAGGAAGGCGCGGCGCTCAGTGAGAAGCTGCGCGAGCTGATCGAGCGCAAGCGCTTCAGCATCGATGGGAATCCGGAGCTCTCGGTGACGATCTCGATCGGGATCGCGGGAGGGACGGGCCAGCTTCTCCGGATGGAAAGCCTGATCCGCGACGCCGATGCCGCGATGTACTCGGCCAAGTCGCTCGGCCGCAACCAGACCTACATCTTCGAGGAACCCGACGAGGATTCACGCGTCCCACGGGCGCCGATCTCCGAATCCGGCCGGGCACGTGCCCTGGAGATCGGTCGTCGCGCACGTGACGCCGCGACGGATGTCCTGACCTCGTTCAT
>JBJMMH010000151.1:0-10721 GCA_045804885.1 Chloroflexota bacterium
TGGACCCAGATCGTGTAGATCCCGGTCGCCGCGCCTGATGTGACCATGTTCGAGAGGTTCACGGTCGTCCCCGAGCCCTGTGCCGGGGTAACGGGGTTCGGCGTGTAGGTGATCGGCGTTGCCCCGGTCAGCGTCCCGTTGGTCAACGGGTTGTTGGCGTCACCGCTGTCGCCGAGCGTCGTGAGCGTGACCTGGCTGCCCAGGAACTGCTGGTTGCAGGAGACCTTCATCGAACCGGCGCTGGCGGTCACGCCCGTCGTCGGCAGCGCGATCGTGGCCGGTGGCGTGATGGTGAAGTCCGGGATCGCCATCACGTTGCCCGGGTAGACCCCGATCAGGACCTCGTCGCCGGGCTCGAACGTGTTGTTGAAGGCGTCGATGACCACGCCGGTCGCGTTGCCCGACATCACGGCGACCTGGTCGTTGGGGTCCGGCGGGGTGACGGCGGCAGGGAACTGCGGCCCCGGGTAGCCACCCACGGTGACCCAGTTCGCCTCCATGTCCTTGAGCGTGTTGGAGTTCGTCCCGGCCGTGACGTTGTTGTAGTAGAGCTGCGAGCCGGTCGCGGCGTAGTTCCGGATGTCGAGTGCGATGAACCCCCGGAAATCCGCGCCGTTGTTCGGCTGAGCGCCCTGGCCGAGGATCGCCACGATCGGCCCGTGGTTCTCGGGGTTGCTACCGGGGTTGACCGAGTCGAATGCGTTGCCAGCCGAGGGCTCGGTCCGGAGGACCGTATTCGTCTCCGAACCCAGGCAGGCCGTGTTGGCCGTGGCGAAGAAGTCCACGAACACCGACTGGTCGTCCGGGCAGGGCGCCAAAGCGCCCGTCGTCGGGCCGGGCAGGTTGACGTATCGGCGGACCGCCACAGGCAGGGCGTAGCTCGTGCTGAGCGCCCGGGCCTGCGCCCCGATCGTGTTCTGGTTCAGCCCGACGATCCGCCCGAAGGTGTAGCCGACCGGGTTCTGGACGGCGACCCGGACCTCGCCGCCCGCCATCAGGATGCCGTTGATCAGGTACTCGGGGTCGCCCGCGTGGCCCGTCGCGTAGACGGGCGTCGCGGGCGGCAGGGCGGGCACGAGCCCCGACGGGGAGTGGCTGAAGTTCTGGGTCAGGACCGCCCGCGCTCGTGCGTCCGCCTGGGTGCTCGTCTCACCACGGATCAACGCGTTGGCGGCCGCGAGCGCGGCGGCGTCGGCCGAGTTCTGCAGGAACCGCCGCTCGCTGTAGAACCTGCCGACGTCGAACGCCAGCCCGGCCGCCGCGAAGAGCATCGTGATTGCGAGGGCGAAGATGACGAGGACCTGGCCGCGGGATCGCGCGTCCGGCGGGAGGACGCCGCGACGAGCCGTCGGGGCCATCAGTTGATCACCATGGTGACTTCGCCGATGACCGTGAAGCGGCCGTTCGCGTCGCGCGGCAGGAACAGCGGGATGAGCGGGACGATCAGGTCCTGGTGGTACGTCGCCCGGACGGTGAGCTCCTGGCCGCTGCGGGTCTCGTTGTTGGTGATGCCGCTTGGCAGGGCGTACGTGATGACGAGGTCGCCGTTCGTGTAGGTGCTACCGCTCTGGGTCCACGTCCCGCCGGTGCTGAAGTACGGCGAGACCTTGCCAAGCAGGTTCATCGACGCGAGGACCTGCGTCTTGACCGAGTCGTTCCGGGTGAGGTCGTTCGTCGCCTGGGTCTCGCCGCTCTCGCGGGTGTAGATGTAAACGGTTCCCAGCCGGGCCGCGTCTCGAGCGGCATTCGTCATCGTCACGTACGTGTTGAAGATCAGCCCGAACTGGATGATCCCGAGCAGGACGAAGAACAGCGGGAAGAGGATCAGCGAGAACTCGACGAGGCTCTGACCGGCCTCGTCTCGCGGCTCGCCGCGGCGGATGCGAATACGTCCAGCGCGCACGAGCGCTAGCACCTCCGACATGCGTCTCAGTGGTTGGGGCGAGTCTCGTGTGGCGCGGAGTGGTGTCGGTATGACCCCTTGGTCCCAGCGGCCGTCCGGCGTTCGGCGATAAGAGGCGGCGATGAGCGCCCCAGGGCGCCTCCGAACCGTCGAACGTCCGTTCGGTCTGGAACTGTCCGTGTATCATCCGAGGCCTATGCCCGACTTCCGATTCGTCGCCCCGTTCCAACCCACAGGCGACCAGCCGCAGGCCATCGATCGGCTCGTCGACGGGCTTCAACGCGGCGCCCGCCACCAGACGCTTCTGGGTGCGACCGGCACCGGCAAGACGGCGACGCTGGCCTGGACGATCGAGCGCTACCAGAAGCCGACGCTCGTCCTCGCCCACAACAAGACGCTCGCGGCGCAGCTCTACAGCGAGTTCCGGGAGTTCTTTCCCGACAACGCCGTCGAGTACTTCGTGAGCTACTTCGACTACTACCAGCCGGAGGCGTACCTGCCCCGAAGCGACACGTACATCGAGAAGGACTCGTCGCGCAACGACGAGATCGACCGCCTCCGCCACGCGGCGACCCACGCCCTGTTCGAGCGCCGCGACGTGATCATCGTCGCCAGCGTCTCGTGTATCTACGGCCTCGGCGCGCCCGTGGACTACGGGGCGACGGTCGTCCGGCTCCGGCAGGGCGGCCAGTACCGCCGCGACGCAGTCCTGCGCCAGCTTGTCGACCTCCAGTACCAGCGCAACGACCAGTCGCTGACGCGCGCCCGCTTCCGCGTCCGCGGCGACACGCTCGAGTTCCAGCCGGCGTCCGAGGACCACCTGGTCCGGGTCGAGTTCTTCGGCGACGAGGTGGAGCGGATCACGGAGCTCGACCCCCTGACCGGCGAGATCCTGGCAGAGCGGCGCGAGGTCAACGTCTACCCGGCGAGCCACTACGTGACCCCGGCCGACAAGATGAAGGAAGCCATCGTCGACATCGATGCGGAGATGGAGGAGCGCGTCGGCGAGCTCGAGGCGGAGGGCCGCGTCCTCGAGGCGGCCCGGCTCCGGCAGCGGACCACGTTCGACCTCGAGATGATGCGCGAGCTCGGCTTCTGCAGCGGGATCGAGAACTACTCCCGCCACCTCTCACGGCGCGAAGCTGGCTCGCGGCCGTGGACGCTGCTCGACTACTTCCCGCCGGACTGGCTGCTCGTCGTCGATGAGTCGCACATGACGATCCCCCAGGTTGTCGGCATGTACAAGAACGACCGGACGCGCAAGGAGATCCTCGTCGATTTCGGGTTCCGGCTGCCGTCGGCCCTCGACAACCGCCCGCTGACGTTCGAGGAGTTCGAGGGCCATCTCAACCAGGTCGTCTACATGAGCGCGACGCCCGGGCCGTACGAGCTGGAGCGGAGCGAGCGCGTCGTCGAGCAGCTGATCAGGCCGACGGGCATCGTCGACCCGACGATCGACGTCCGTCAGACCGACGGCCAGATCGACGACCTCCTCGAGGAGATCCGCCTCCGCGTGGAGCGAGGCGAACGGGCCCTCGTCACGACGCTGACCAAGAAGATGGCCGAGGACCTGGCCGACTACCTCAAGGAGCTCGGGGTCAAGGTCCAGTACCTCCACAGCGAGGTCGACACGCTCGAGCGCGTCGCGATCCTGCGCGACCTCCGGCTCGGTGTCTTCGACGTGCTCGTCGGGATCAACCTGCTGCGCGAGGGCATCGACCTGCCCGAGGTGACGCTCGTCGCGATCCTCGACGCCGACAAGGAGGGCTTCCTGCGGAGCTCGTGGTCGCTCATCCAGATGATCGGCCGGGCGGCCCGGAACATCGGCGGCAAGGTGATCATGTACGCCGACCGGACGACGGAATCGATGGCCGCCGCGATCGAGGAGACGAATCGCCGGCGCGGCATCCAGGACGCCTACAACACGGAGCGGGGGATCGAGCCGACGACGATCGTCAAGGGCATCCACGATCTCAACGAGCGGCTCCGGACCGTCGCCCAGAACACGATCGTCTACACCTCGGAGCGCGAGGAGCTCGTCGGCAGGGCCCTGACGGTCGAGAACACGGCCGCGATCGAGAAGCTCGTCTCGCGGATGGAGGCGGAGATGCGGGCCGCCGCGAAGGAGCTCGAGTTCGAGCGCGCGGCCGCGTTGCGCGACGAGATCCAGCAGATCCGGCTGCGCGTGCTCGAGCAGGATCAGTCGGTGATCGTGGGCCGGGCGGCGGAGCGCGCGGCGCGTGGCGGCGGGCTCGTCGGCGCCGCGGACCGCAAGCGCGTCGCCGTCGCCGCCGACGCGGCAGCGGAGGGCCCGGCATTCGAGGTGACGAGCGTCACGGTCCTGCCGGCCGACGAGGAGCCGGGCGATAACCTCGACGGCGAGCCCGGCGAGCCCGGCATCGACGAGAACACCGCGGCGGACTGGCTGCCCGGCATCCGCGATGAGCACGACGACGGGGCGGGCTGGCAGGCGCGCTGGCTGGACCGGCCTACGTGGGACCGGACAGTGACGCCGAACATCCGCCGCCGGACAGGCACTCGGCCGCCGAGCCGCCGCCGCTGACCCGGCCCGCCGACGCGGGCGGGCTGCCTCAGGCCGGCTCGAAGGTCTCGAGCGACCGGCGCATCCGGCCGCGTGCCCGGCAGATCAGGGCCCGTGTCGCGAGCTCCGTGCGCCCCAGCCGGTTCGCGATCTCCCGCGTCCGGTAGCCGCTCGCGGCCAGGACGATCGCGTCGCGGTCGTCGCTCCGTGCCGCGGCGAGGGCCCGGTAGACCTCGGCGTCACGCTCCCGCCGGACGATCGCGTCCTCGGTCGAGCGGACCTCGCCGAGATCGACGAGACGGTCCGCCCGGCGCTCGGCCGTCTGGCGCTTCCGGGCCGTGCTGACGACGAGGTTATGGGCGACGCGCGCCATCCACGCGCCCGGCGAAGCCGGGAGCCCGTCGGACCGCGCCGCGAGCAGCAGGCGGACATGCGTCTCCTGGACGACGTCGGCTGCCTCGTCTTCGTCGCGGACGAGAGACCGGACGTACCGCTCGAGCGACGGGCGATGGGCCTCCATCGCCTCTACCACCAACGTGTCGACGTTCTGGGTATTCGCGACCATCGTGACGGTCCTCGTTCCGGCGGTCGTTCGACCGCTTGAGCGAGGTATCGGTGGGCGTGCGTCCCGGTCGCATGAGGCAGTCGTCCCGGGCGACCGGGCGGGTCAGCGGGCAACTGCCGACTCACACCCGGTGCACGCGGCGTCAGGTCCGGGAGTCGCCTCCGCCGCCGCCGAGGCCCGCCTCGCGCGCCCGGACGATGGCCGCGCTTCGGTCGGCGACCTCGAGCTTGTTCAGCACGTTCGCGACGTGGTTCCGGACCGTCTTTGGGGCAATCCCGAGGCGCTGGCCGATCTGGGCGTTCGAGCGGCCTGCCGCGATCTGCTCGAGGATCTCCAGCTCCCGCTCGGTCAACTCCGGGAATGCCGCCGTGTGGCGTGGGCCCGCCGCGAAGAACGACATCATCCGGGCGGCGATCGACGCGCCGAAGATCGCGTCGCCGACTGCAGCCGCGCGGATCGCCCGGAGCAGCTCGTCCGCGTCGGCGTCCTTGGGGATGTAGCCACGGGCGCCGGCCCGGATCGCCGCGAACAACGAATCGTCGTCCTCGGACATCGTCAGGACCAGGACGCCGACGCCGGGATCGGCCTGGACGATCTGGCGGGTCGCCTCGATCCCCGACATCTCCGGCATCCGCAGGTCCATCAGCACGATCGCCGGGTGTGTCTGACCCGCGATCGCGACCGCCTCGACGCCGGTCTCCGCCTCGCCGACCAGCTCGAGGTCGGCCGCCCGATCGATCAGCCCACGGACGCCGTCCCTGTAAACGGGGTGGTCATCGACGATCAGGACTCGGATCGGATCGGCCATCAGGCGCCGGCTCGCCGCGGCGACAGGTCCACCGGGAGGCGGGCCGCGACCCGCGTGCCGCCCGACGCGCTCATCTCGATCCTCACCTCGCCGCCCACCTCGGCTGCCCGCTCGCGCATCGCCCGCGTCCCGACTCCGCTCGTGCCGCTGGACAGGCCCCGCCCGTCGTCGACCACGTCGACTTCGAGCTCGTCGTCGCCGAGCGCCAGTCGCACCTCGCAGCGCTCCGCGGACGCGTGCCGCACGACGTTGAGCAGAGCCTCCACCGCAATTCGATAGGCCGCCACCTCGACAGCCGCCGGCAACACCGGCAGCGGCTTCGGGACGTCGACGATGATGACAGGCCCGTCACCCGACGGCGACGCGAGACCGGCGGCCTGCTCGCGGAGCGCGCCTTCGAGGCCGAGCGCATCCAGGGTCGGCGGTCGGAGATCGCGTGCGAGACGGCGGATGTCCGAGATCGCCGCCCGGACGTCCGCGCGGGCCTCGTCGATCAGCGTCTCGGCAGACCCCGGATCGTCACGGACGCCCTGCCGTGCGAGGTCCAGCTTGATGCCGGCGCCGGCGAGCGTCGGCGCGAGCCCGTCGTGCAGCTCCCGCCGCAGCTTGCGGCGCTCCTCCTCGCGGACGGCGACGATCTGCTCCCTGCTCCGCGAAAGCAGACCGACCTGGAAGAGCCGGTCGCGGATGACCGCGACGGCGATCGCGATCGGCACAGGGAGAACGAGGAACGACACGGTGCTGCGCGGGACGAGCGGCGCGCCTGTCAGGACGATCGGCAACGTGAGCAGCCCGAGCGTGGCACCGGCCGCGAACAGCAGCGCGGCGGCGATCCATCGCACCTGCCGCCGGCGCAGCCCCGCCGTCCGCCGGTAACCCGCGATCGTCGATGCGATCACGGCGACGAGCATCCCGGAGCCGACCATCGCCATGCACGCCGCGAGCCGGTCGACACGATCGAGCGACGTTCCGCCAGCCAGCCAGGCGAGGGCCACGAGGACGAAGAACACGACCAGCGGGACGACGTACAGCGCCGGGATCAGCAGCGGCCGCCGGACGGCAAGCGGACTGCGGATCGGGTAGATCGCGAGGATGTGTACGATCGTCGACCAGAACACGATGTTGAAGAGCGAGGCGATGCCGAAGACCGCGAGCGTCGGCCCCGGCCGCGCGAAGTCGGTCGGCTGCAGGCCCATCCCCCACGCAGTGATGTCCGCGACGTTCGCGGCCGCTCCGACGAAGAGCAGCCGCAGGGCGGTCGTCCTGCTCCTCCGCAGCATGAGAACGAGGGCCAGCACGAGGACACCGGCCCCGAACGTAACGAGGCTCAGCGGCGCGCCGCCCAGTCGTTCGAACGGGAAACGCACGAGCGGTACCTCGAGAGCGAGCGGCGACCCGGCCCGCAGGACGTCGAACCGGACGACGTCGCCGAGTGCGGCCGGTGGCGCGTCCCAGGGCGGCCCGACCGCCCAGTCGACCCAGACCGACATCGGCATGCCGTCGATTGCCGCGACCTGGTCGCCCGCACGGAACTGCGTCGCGTCGCCGACGCCCTCGACGCCCACGCTCTGACTCGCCCACGGCCACGACTCCGTAGGGATGACGGCGAGCTCAGAGTGGCTGGTGAAGCGGAGAACGAACATCGCGGCCGCGAGCCCAAGCGCGAGCGAGCCGGCCGCGATCGTGGCGACCCAGCCCGGATCACGGAGGTCGATGCGCACGCCCGTCCCTCCTCTCGCCGGCGACGACCGTCCAAGGATAGAGCCGGCTCGTCTGCGGAACGATGTGATCGAGACGCGCGGCGAGGTGCGCCGAGCGCCTGAATGGGCCAGACTGGCCGCGACCGACCGGCGACGAGGACGGCCGGCAATGCCAGCGGGTGGAGGGATCGGACCGATGATCGCCCTGAAGCGGACGCTCTCCGCCGTGCTCGCGGCGGCGCTCCTCGCCCTCGGCGCCTGCAGTGCCTTTCCAGGCTCGAACAACGATGAGCCGGCCGGCGTCGTCAACGCCGCGATGGCCGCGGCGGAGTCGTCGGGGATCGCGAAGCTCAGCGACTACGCCTGCGCGGCAAGCAAGGACGATATCGCGAGCGCCCTTGGCGCCGGCGGCAACGTCGGCGACCTCAGCGCCGCCGGAATCGACATCAAGGAGCTCTCCGACGCGATGAGGTTCGACTTCCAGGACACGACGGTGACCGAGACGAGCCGGACGGACACGAATGCCACCGTCCACGTGAAGGGCAAGATCGCACTGACGTTCGACGCGGAAAAGATGAAGGCCGTCATCAAGAAGGTCCTCGCGGCCCAGGGAATCCCCGCCGACGACAACACCGTCAACATCGCCCTGTCGGCCCTCACCGGCCAGCTCTCTCAGACGCGCGATCTCGACAACGACGTGAAGCTCACGCGCGAGAACGGGAAGTGGCTCATCTGCAACTGACCGAGCTTCCGACATCGTCCAGGACCACGCCCCGTCACTGTCGCGTTTTCCTGACGGCCCGCCGGCCTCGTGCGGCCGCGGCCGCGAGGCCAGCCGGAGCATGGTCGACCCATGACGCTCGCGGTCATCACGATCACCGTGGCCCAGCTCCTCGACCTGGGGACGTTCGTCCGGATGATCGCGATCCATGGAGTGCGCGCGGAAGCCAACCCGCTCGTGGCCCACGTCCTGGCCGAGGGCGGGCTGCCCTTCGCGGCCGTCGCGAAGATCGCCGCCCTCAGCGTCGCCGTCGCCGTCACCGTCGTCCTCGCGGGCAGGGACGGTCGACCCGGCCATCCGCGGCTTGCCGGGGCCGTCGTCGCGGCCGCGGTCGTCGCCGGCGTGCTCGGCGGCTTGAGCAATGCCGCGGTACTCGTCCCAGACCTCGGAGCCGTCGTCCAATTCTGATCGAACGCCTGTGCGGTTTGGCACCGATCGGATAGACTGACGGGAGCCATGCCCCAGGACCAGCTCGTCGTTCGCGGTGCCCGCGAGCACAACCTCAAGGACGTCACGGTCGCGTTCCCGCGCGACCGCCTTGTGGTGATCACGGGCCTCTCCGGCAGCGGCAAGAGCAGCCTCGCCTTCGACACGATCTACGCCGAGGGCCAGCGCCGTTACGTCGAGAGCCTCTCGGCGTATGCCCGCCAGTTCCTGGGCCAGATGGAGAAGCCGGATGTCGACCAGATCGACGGGCTCTCACCGGCGATCTCCATCGACCAGAAGGGTTCGTCGCGCAACCCCCGATCGACCGTCGGGACAGTGACCGAGATCTACGACCACCTCAGGCTGTTGTTCGCGCGGATCGGCATCCCGCATTGCCCGAACGGCCACGCCATTCAGCGCCAGAGCGTCCAGCAGATCGTCGACCAGGTGCTCGCGCTGCCGGAGGGGACACGCCTCCTCGTCCTGGGGCCGCTCGTGAAGGACCGCAAGACGGAGGGCGACCGGGTCTTCGAGGCCGCCAGGCGCCAGGGCTTCGTCCGCGTCCGGGTCGACGGCGAGATGTACGACCTCGCCGACGCGCCGACGCTCGACAAGTACAAGCGTCACTCGATCGAAGTGGTCGTCGACCGTTACGTGGTTCGGCGAGCGGAGGCGCCCGACGGTGCGGAGCGTGACGCCGCCGGTCGGCCGATCGATCCGGAAACCGGCCTCGCGATCCCCGATCCGGACGCAGCCCGGCTGTCGGATTCGATCGAGACCGCGCTGCGCATGGGGGAGGGCGTCGCGCTGATCGCGCCGGCGGCCCGCGACGGCGAGGGTCCCTCGTTCGAGGAGCGTCGGTACAGCGAGCGCTACACATGCCCGTACGACGGGACGACGATCGACGACCTGGAGCCGAGGAGCTTCTCGTTCAACTCGCCCCACGGCGCGTGCCCGGTATGCACGGGCCTCGGGACCCGCCTCGAGATCGATCCGGACCTGGTGATGCCGGACCGCTCCAAGAGCCTCGCCAAGGGCGCGCTCGTGCCGTGGGCCAAGATGCCCAACGACGCCTCCTGGCGGCTGAAGATCCTCGAAGCCGTGACCCGGTCCCACGGCTGGTCGTTCGAGAAGCCCGTCCGCGACCTCCCCAAGGAGGCGATCGACTACCTCCTGTACGCCCAGAAGGATGAGAAGGTCCTCGTCCGTTACAAGCACGAACGCGGCGAGAACACGTACAAGGCGACGTTCGAGGGCATCGTCACGAATCTCGAGCGGCGTTACCGCGAGACGGACTCGGAGTACATCAAGACCGAGCTCGAGAAGTACATGGTCACGCGGCCCTGCCCAACCTGCGGCGGCAAGCGGCTCAAGCCGGAGGTCCTGGCGGTCACGATCGACGACCGGAATGTCTGGGACATCTCGACGATGTCGATCACGGACGCGCTGAGGTGGGTCGGGACGCTGCCGCGACGCCTGACAGAGCGCGAGCGGACCATCGCCTATCAGCTCCTGAAGGAGATCAAGGCCCGTCTCGGCTTCCTCGTCGACGTCGGGCTCGACTACCTGGCGCTCGACCGCGCGTCGATCACGCTCAGCGGCGGCGAGGCCCAGCGGATCCGGCTCGCGACGCAGATCGGGACGACCCTGATGGGCGTCCTTTACATCCTCGACGAGCCGTCGATCGGGCTCCACCAGCGGGACAACGCGAAGCTCATCGCGACGCTGACCCGGCTCCGCGACCTCGGCAACACCGTGCTCGTCGTCGAGCACGACGAGGAGACGATCCGGACGGCCGACTGGGTCGTCGACATCGGGCCCGGCGCCGGCGAGCACGGCGGCGAGATCATCGCCAACGGGCCGCTCGAGGCGGTCCTCGAGGAGCCGCGGTCGGTGACCGGCGCGTTCCTGCGCGGCGAGCGGGCGGTCGCCGTCCCGGCGAAGCGCCGCAAGGGCAACGGCAAGCGGCTCGCCGTCCGCGGCGCGCGCGAGCACA
>JBJMMH010000152.1:0-3569 GCA_045804885.1 Chloroflexota bacterium
TCGACAGCGACAGGCTGGGTGTTCGGCGTCGGCGGGATCAGCGGCAGGACCGCGCCATCGGCGTTTAGGACGCCGCAGCCGAAGTACCTCGGGTAGCGCGCGTCGTTCTGAGGGATGGGTGTCGAGTTGACGCCGAAGCCGACGTCGGCGTGGGCGCACAGCTGGTTCTTGACGTCGTCGAAGAGACCCGGCGCCCCGGCGTCGGTGATGCCCGCGGCGAGCAGCAGCGCGACCGTCCCGGCGAGGTGCGGCGATGCCATGGAGGTCCCGCTCTCGGCCGCATAGCCCAGGGGGCTGCAGAGGAGGCACGAGCCGGTCGGGACGGTCGAGGTGATGTTGTCGCCGGGCGAGGCGAAGTCGACCTCCGGCCCCGTGCACGACCAGCCAGTCAGCGCGTTGTTGCCGTTCGTGAACGTCGTCGAGAGGACCTGCGGATACGCCGCCGGGTACGCCACTGGGCAACCGAACAGGATCTCCTGGAAGCTCAGCGGGTTGATGTTGCCGGACGCCGCCACGAGCAGGACGCCGGCCGCGGCCGCGTTCTCGACCGCGGTCTGCATCGCCGCGAGGTTCGTGTGGGTCCCGAGGCTCATGTTCACGACGTCGATGTCGTGGGCGACCGCCCATTGCAGGGCGAGGATCAGGTTCGACTCGTCGCCGTTGCCGTTCGCGTCCAGGATCTTGAGCGCGTAGAGGTCGGCGTCGGGGGCCGCGCCAACGACGAGGTAGTCGTTCTTCTCCGCGGCGAGGATGCCGGCGACGTGCGTCCCGTGGCCGTTGTCGTCCATGGGGTCGTCGTCGTTGTTCACGAAGTCGTGGCCGCCCTTGTAGTTGTGGAGGAACTCGGGGTCGACCACGTACGGCGTGTCGTCGGGATCGTCGTGGATGTAGTCGATGCCGGTGTCGATGATCGCGACCTTCACGCCCGCGCCGGTGTCGCCGGCGGCATGGACGGCCGCGGCGCCGATGTGGTGGACGCCCCAGGCGTCGTCGTACTCGTGATCGCCGGTCGGCACATTGTGGTCGAAGGCCTCGAGCTTGCCGTCGAGCTGGACCGACTGGACGCCGGGCTCCTTGGCGAGTTGCTTGAGCTGGCCCCTCGGGATGAAGGCGGAGAGGCCATTGACGAGCGAGAGCTTCGCTCGGACCTTGCCGCCGACCTTCTCGATCGTCCGCTCGGCTGCCTTGCCGGGCGCGCCGTTGAAGATGACGATCGACTTCACCTTGACGCTCGGGTCGGGGCCGGCGGCCGATGCCGTGGCCGGCGCTGCGACGACGTTGAGGAGCGCGGCGAGGATGAGGACGGACCCGCAGCGACGCGCCGATCGAGGCATGACCGATCTCCCTCCGGCTCCGGGACGGCTCACGTCTGGGGCCGTGAAGGTACGCCTTCGCGAGGGGAGGGACAAGAGGTTCCGGAGCGGTTCGGGGCGCGGCTGCACCGCCGGAAGGTACCGACCCGTTGCGGACGGGACGGATCTGTTCACCGGTCGTACTGCTAGGCTCCCGCCCGACCAGTTGGGACACTGGCTCACGACATGGCCGAGTTCGATTTGCGCTTGGGTGAGATGACCGCAGCTCACGCACCCGCCGTGCGGGCGCGACTTCCGTGGCCGCTCCTGCTCGCCTGGCTCCTGATCGTCGGGGCGTTGAGCTTCGTCGTCCTGTTCGTCGGGGCGCTGCCATACATCTCTGGCCCGTGGGCGCGAATCGCGGTTCAGCTCATCCTCGCCGCGGCGGCGGCGGTCACCGTCGTGCTCGTTGCCCGGCGAGTGCTCGACGTCGGAACGCCGCTCGCGATTCCCGGCGTCGTCTGCATCGCCGTGGTCGCGATCTCCGCCGTCACCAGTCGCGAGCCGGCCGTGAGCCGGGAAGCCCTCGCGCTCCTGGTGCTGGCCGCCACGACGTACCCCCTCGCCCGATATCTCGTCTGGGATTCGGCGCTGGCGCCGCGGATCACCTCGCTCGTCGTGTTCGCGGCGATCGGGCTGATCACCGCCTATCTCGTGCAGGTGGCCGCCCTCTGGATCCAGTGGATCTCACGGGCGGGACTTTCGCTTCCGCCGCTCCGGCCGGCCGACGCGGCGCTCTCGACCGGCACGGTCAACAGCATTGCGACGTACTTCGAACTGCTCATCCCGACCGCCGTCTGGGCCCTCCACGTCCGGTACGGCGCGCGCGCCTCGTTGACGCTTGCCATTGCCGGGCTGCTGGCGATCCTCATCACCGGCACGCGTGGCGCCTGGGCCGGCGTCGCGATGGCCGCCGTCGTCGTCATCGCCTTGAACGGAAGGGCGGCGTTGGACCCGATCAGGCGGCGGGTCGCGGGCTCGGGGCTGCGCGCGGCCTCCATCGCCACCGTCGCGATCGTGATTGCCGTGGTCGGGCTCGTGGCGCTCCTGCCGCGCATCCTCGCCGGCGACGCCGGCCGATTCGAGCTCTGGTCGGCCGCGATCGGGCTGGGACTCGCGCGACCGGTGTTCGGGAACGGGCCCGGGACCTGGCAGGATCTCCGTGCGTCATTCCCGATCGACGACGCCGCAACGGCGGCGCTCTTCACGGCCCACAACAGCGTCCTCCACGTCTTCGCCGAGACCGGGATCGTCGGCCTTGCCAGCGTCGCGTTCCTCGTCGGGACGATTGCCTGGCTCGCCGTCCGGGCGGTGCGGGCCGCCCAGACCACGACCGAGCGTGGCTTCGCCTTGGCCGCGATCGCGTCGCTCGTCGCGGTCGGCGTCCACTCACTCGTCGATCCCCTCTTCGGCGTGCCTGCGGTGGCCGTCCTCACCGTGTTCGTGATTGCCCGCCTCGACCGGCCGGCGATCGCGACGCCGCGGATGAGCGGCGCGCGGCCAGCAGCGGTGCTGGCCGTGGCGGCGACCGTGGCGGTCGCCCTGCTGATCCCCGTGGACGTCGCGATGCTTAGGGCGACAAACGGCAACGCCGCCCTGAGTCGCGCCGACTGGCAATCCGCGGCGACCGATTTCGACGCAGCGATCGCCCTCGACGATCGGCCCGTCTACCGGGCGGGTCAGGCGCTGGCCGCCGCCGGGCTCGGTGATCTCGACAAGGCGCGGGCCGCGCTGGCGACCGCCCATGCAACCGGTCCACTGACGTTCCTCGACGCCGCCCAGGCTCGTCTCGCGATGGACGCCGGCGACGACGGCGAGGCGTCCCGGCTTGCGCATGACGTCCTGGCGGCCGGCCCGTACGACCCGACGGCTACGGTCAACGCGGCCGACGTCGTGTTGAAGCTTGGCGATCGCGACGGCGCGACGGCCGGACTCGCCGACGCGATGCAAGCGGAGCCCTCGCTCATCTACTCGGAGCGGCCGCCGGCCGCCTTCGACGACGAGGTCTGGGCGGCAGCCCGCCGGCAGGCGCTAGCCGGGCTCGCGGAGACGAACCCGGAGATGGCCGCGTTCGCGACGATCCGTGGCCGGGCGGCGGCTGACGACGTCGCGAGCGCCCTCGACGCGCTTCCTGATGGTCCGGCGCGCCGGGCGCTCGAGATCCTGGACGCGACGGAGCGGTCGGGGAGCGTCGACCTGCCGGCGATCGCCGCCGTC
>JBJMMH010000153.1:0-14153 GCA_045804885.1 Chloroflexota bacterium
GATGAAGATGACCGACGTGTGGATGAGGCCGTAGACCATCGCGTAGACGACCGACCCAAGCAGCTGCGACCAGCGCTGGATCGGCGCCATCATCGTGTACTCGAGCGTCCCTTCCCAGCGCTCGATCTGGATGGTCTCGGCGATCCAGCTGAACACGACCGAGAGGTAGTTCCAGAAGACCGCGCCGACGATCAACGACAGCAGCAACTCGGGGTTGCCCTGGTCGGCACCGATGAGCGAGATCGAGAGCGCGCCCGCGACGGAATAGACCAGGAAGGCGATCTCCCAGCCCCAGTAGCGGCGTGTCAGGAAGAAGTTGCGCTCGACGAAGGCGTACGACGCCTTCAGCTCATGGGCGACGGTGATCATGGCGGTCTCCTAGGGGAGAGCCGGCCCGACCCTCAGCGGGACCGGGCCAGCTCCAGGGACTCGCCGGCCAGTCGCTCGCCCAGACGGACGACCGATCGACCGACGGTCTGCCGGACCGAGTACGAGGACACGGACCGGTTCACGCGAACGCGGCGGGCCAGGTCGGCCTGTCGGTACTCGCGCTCTCGCTGCTCGCGCAGGGCGCGCAGCTGGTAGTCGGCAAAGGACTGCATGTTGTTCTCACCTCCTTTCATTCGAGGTCGTCGTCGGCCTCGTCCTCGTCGACGTCTTCGTCGAGCGAGCGGCCGGTGTAGGTCATGAACACGTCGTGGAGCGTTGCGGCGGTCGCCGTCCGGCTGGACTCGCCGGCCTTGAGGCCGTCCGGCGTGTCCTCGGCGACGACGCGGCCGCCGTCGAGGATCGTGATCCGGCCGCAGAGCCGCTCAGCCTCGGCCAGGTCGTGGGTCGTGAGGACGATCGTCGCGTCGTGCGTCGACCGGAGCTCCTCGATGAACGCCTGGACGTCGAGCTTCGAACGCGGATCGAGGCCGGTCGTCGGCTCGTCGAGCAGGAGGACCGAAGGGCTCGTCAGCAACGCCCGCGCGATCGCGACCTTCTGCTGCATGCCCCGGCTCATCTGCTCGATCGGCCGGCCGACGCGCTTCTCCGCGATTCCCAGCTTGCCGAGGATCGCCACCGACTCGCGCCTGGCCTCGCTGGCATCCTTGCCGTAGAGGCGAGCCGCGAAGAGCAGGTTCTCCATCGGGCTGAGCTTCTTGAAGAACGCGGCGTCCACGCTGACCCTGTTGATCAGCCGCTTGACCGCCATCTCGTCGGTGACGAGGTCGTGTCCGAAGACTTCGACCCGGCCTTCGTCGAGCGTCAGCAGGCCGCTGACCAGGCGGATGAGCGTCGACTTGCCGGAGCCGTTCGCGCCGAGGATCCCGTGGATGTCGCCGCGCTCAAGGCGGAGTGAGACGTCCTGGATCGCCGTCACGGGCTTGCGCTTTCGACCGACCGTGAAGCGCTTCGTGACCCGATCGATCACGAGCGCCGGCAAAGCGGTCTCCTGCGCCACGACGCCGACATCGCCGGCAACCCTGGCTGTATTCGGTTGTCTGACGAGCGTTGCGGTCACTGGTCTCGAGCTCCTGGAATGACGCGGTTCCTGATCGACGCGGGGGCGGTCCGGGCAAGAGAAAAGCCGCGGGTCCCGCTGACGTCGTTGACGTCGGGTGGGCCTCGCGGCTGTGATGTCGATCCTCGGCGGAGGAGCATCAAAAAAGCCGGGGGCCCGTCTGGCCCACGGCTCGTGGCTCCTGCGCTGGGCGGTCCTACCGCCCGGTGCCTAGCTCGAGATGGGCACAGATGTCCCGTGTGCAGCGCCACTGATGGGCGCCATCGTGCGCGGGGTTCCGAGGTTCATCATTCGGAGCCGCCTCCATCAACAGGTGGGCTGCATGGGCGGGCGATCTGCGCGCCGAGGCGGCAGTCTACGCGCGTCCGACGACGCGAGTCAACCCGTCGGAATGACGATGTCGGCGATACGACAGATGACGTAGGGCCCGTGCGGATACGACTCAGATGGTGCGTCGGACGATTGGCCGGACCGGCGTCGTCCGGCTGTACTGGCGCCTCGCGACGACCTCGAAACCGGCGTCCTCGAACATCGACAACGACCCGTGATAGAGGTTGGCGGCCGGAACCTTCTTGCCCTTCACGTCGGACGGGTAGGCCTCGAGGATCGTCGCGCCCTCGCTCCTCGCCCATTCGATCGCGGCGTCGAGCATCGCCCTGGCGACGCCCTGGCCGCGGGCCGACTTCGACACGACGAAGCAGACGATCGACCACACGGGCTTGTCGTCGACCGGGGCGAGGACCCTGGCGTGGGTCAGCCGGTCGAATGCCTGCCGGGGCGCGAGGCTGACCCAGCCGACCGCCCGCCGGTTCTGGTACGCGACGAGGCCCGGCGGCCGGCCGGCCCTCGTGAGGGCCCGGAGACGCTCCCGGTTCTCGGCCGCCGTCGAGTTCGACCAATCGAGTCCGCGCTCGCGGTAGAACTGGCACCAGCACCACTTGGGATCGCCGCCTTCCTCGAACAGGCCGACGACGTCGTCCCAGCGGCCGGCCGTCAGGGGGACGACATCGATGGCCGCTGTTGCCCAGCGTGCCGTTGACGAGCCACTGTTCGAGCGGGCAGTCATCGCCCGATCGTAAGCGGCGGTCCGGCCGACGGCTGTCATCATTCCTTGCGTGTCCCTCTTCGAGCCACCGCGTCCTCCCCGGCGGTCGATCGCCGAGCTGATCGCCGACGACGTGCTCGATGCCGACCTGGCCGGTCTCGCCTGGTTGCTGATCGATGCTCGGGTGCCCGTGGTCGTCGCCGCGTTGGCGCGGGGCGTCGGGAAGACCACGCTGCTCGAGGCGCTGCTCGACTTCCTCCCGGACGACGTCTCGAGGGTGGACCTCCGCGGACGCGACGAGGACTTCGGGTGGCTGCCGGAGGCGGCGGGCCTCGGCTGGCGGGGTGGGGGCGACGCGGCCGGCGGTGCGCCGCGCGCTGTTGTCTCGCCGGAGCGGTCCTACCTCGTCGCCGCGGAGCTGTCGATGCATCTCCCTGCCTACACGTGGGGCGCGGCGGCGCGGACGCTCGTGAGGGCGGCATCGCGCGGCTACGGCTTTGGCGCGACGATCCACGCCGATCGCCTGGAGGATGTCCACGACCAGCTGGGCCACCCGACCGTCGGGCTGACCGAGGACGAGCTGACGTACCTGGGCCTGGTCCTCGTCGTGCGTGGCTGGCTGGTGCCCGACGGGACCGTCCGACGCCGGGTGGTCGCGGCTCACTACGCGCGGCCCCTCGGTCGCGACGAGCATGGCCACACTCAGCGGCTCCCGCCGGCCGTCCTCGCGGCGCGTCGAGACCGCGACGGCGAGCTCGACCACTTCGAGTGGGGCGTGCTGCCGGAGATCGCGGTGCGGGTCGGCCACTCGGCGACGACGATCGAGCGAGAGGTGGCCGAGCGCTCGGCGGTGCTGAGCGGACTGGCGCGAGCCGGCAAGTTCGACGTCGACGTCGTCCGCGGCGCGATCCGCCAGCATGTCCGGCTGACTGCCGCCGCGGGCGCGTCGGCGCCGTCGGCGTCGCCGGACGCCGGACCGCATCTCCACTGACGATGCTCGTTGGCATCGACCACGTCGTCCTGGCAGTCGACAATCCCGACGCGACCGCGAGCCTCCTCGAGGAGAAGCTGGGGCTGCGGCCGGCGGAGGGAGGCCGGCACGAGAGGCTGGGGACGTTCAACCGGCTCGTCTGGCTCGGCGACAGCTACCTCGAGGTGATCGGCGTGTTCGATCGAGCCCTGGCCGAGACGAGCTGGATCGGGCGGCCGGTCCTCGATGCGCTCGACCGCGGTGGCGGCCTCGCGACATGGGCGGTCGCGGTCGACGATCTGGACGCCCAGCTGCGGTGGTTGCCTCCGGACAGCGGCTTTGTCGGACCGCTCGATGGCGAACGGCGGCGACCTGACGAGCGCGTCGTCCGCTGGCGGCTGGCACATCCCCCGACGCTCACCCCGACGACGCCCTTCCTGATCGAGCACGACCCTGCAGGCGCGGAATGGACGCCGGACGAGCGGTCGGCGCGTGCCGCTGAAGAGCACGCGAACGGCGGCCGGGTCCGGCTTGCGTCGATCGAGGTCGTGACGGACGCCCCTGCAGTCGCCGCGGGGCGCCTCCGTCGGCTCCTCGGAACCAGTGCGGAGCCGGCCGGTCGGGCGGCGGTGCGGATCGTGCTTGGGCGCCAGGAGTGCCGCGTCGTCCTGACCCGCCCGCGAGGGACGGCAGGCATCGACCTCCTGACGGATGTCCCGATGCGCCGCCGGTCGGTCATGGTCGGCGACTGCGAGATCCGGCTCGGCGGCGTCCCGGTCGACGGGGTTGCCAAGCGCGCGGTCGAGCCAGCGGGCGACGGTTCCGCGGCGCACCGCGACCTCGCGAGCGACGTTTGACGCCTCGCGGAACCGGGTCGTACGCTCGCCGCCCGTGACTGGCCCGACGCGCGACACCGCCGCCTACCCCTCGACGATAGGGGAGCTGCGCGCGTCAGGCTGGATCGGCCGGACTGTCAAGGAGGAGCTCCGGGCGAACCTCCTCGATCGCCTGACGAGCGGCCGCGGGATCCTGCCCGGGATCGTCGGCTTCTCGGAGAGCGTCGTTCCCGCGGTCGAGAACGCGATCGTTGCCGGTCAGGACATCGTGTTCCTCGGCGAGCGCGGCCAGGCCAAGACACGTATGGCCCGGCTGCTCGTCGACCTCCTCGACGAGTGGCTGCCGGTCGTCCGCGGCGGCGAGCTCAATGACGACCCCTACGCGCCGATCAGCCCGGCCGGCCGCGCGGTCGTCGACGAGCATGGTGACGAGGCCCCGATCGACTGGCTTCCGCGTGACCGGCGCTACGCGGAGAAGCTCGCCACCCCCGACATCACGATCGCCGACCTCATCGGGGAGGTCGACCCCATCCGCGTCGCCGAGGGCCGCTATCTGAGTGACGAGCTGACGCTCCACTACGGCCTGATCCCGCGAGCGAACCGCGGGATCTTCGCCATCAACGAGCTGCCGGACCTCGCGGAGCGCATCCAGGTCGGCCTGTTGAACATCCTCGAGGAGCGCGATGTCCAGATCCGCGGCTTCCAGGTCCGGTTGCCGCTCGACCTGTACGTCGTCGCATCGGCGAATCCGGAGGACTACACGAGCCGCGGCCGGATCATCACGCCGCTCAAGGACCGGCTCGGCACCCAGGTCCGGACGCACTACCCACGCACGCTCGAGGACGAGCTGGCGATCGTGCGGCAGGAGAAGCAGCGGTTCGAGGCCCGTGACGGTGAGCCCGCGATCGCCGTGCCCGACTTCATGGACGAGCTGGTCGCCGAGCTGACGCACCTCGCCCGCCGTTCGCCCGAGATCAGCCAGCGCTCCGGGGTCAGCGTCCGCGTCACGGTCGCCAACGCCGAGGTCCTGGAAGCCGCCGCGCTGCGCCGCGCCGTTCGCCTCGGCGAAACCGTCGCCGCGCCGCGCGTCTCCGATCTTGGCGCCGTGATCGCCTCGACAGTGGGCAAGATCGAGCTGGAGTCCGTCGGCGACGAGGCGCCGGAGGAGCGAGTCGTGGAGCGGCTGATCACGAAGGCCGTCTACGCGACGTTCGGGCGGCGGGTCGAGATCGATGACCTCGACGACATCGTCACCGCGTTCGAGGACGGCCTCGTCGTCGAGACCGGCGAAAGCGTCCAGTCCCGCGAGTACGTCGGTTGGATGCGGGAGATCCCGGGCATGCACGCCGCTGTCCGCCGTCTGGGGGCGTTCGACGCGACCGACGGGGCCGAGGAGCCGGCGGTCGTCGCGTCCGCGGTCGAGTTCCTGCTGGAGGGACTCCACCTGTCACGGCGCATCAACAAGGACCGCGCCGGCGGCGCGACCGTCTACCGTCGATGACGCCGGTCGCCGGACCCGCCGGATGACCGCGTACACGCCCGACCCGCGGCACCTGGGTGGCGGCCCGGGCTCCTACAGCGGCCGGGACCCGCTGCTGGCGCGCGCCGCCCGTTACGCGCGATGGGACGGAACACAGTCGATCACCGCGCTCGACGCTGACGAGATCCTCGACGCGCTCGCAGACGATGTCATGGCCGAGGGCGACCTCGGCGAGGCGCTCCGGCGCCTCATGGAGCGGGGCTGGCGTGGCCGCGACCCAACCCGCCCGGATCTGGCCGGGCTCGCGGAGCTCCGCGAACGTCTCCGCCGCCAGCGCGACGCCGTGCAGGAGCGGTACAACGTGTCGGACGTGCTGGCCGACGTCCGCGCCGAGCTCGAGGAGATCGTGGACGACGAGCGGGCCGGTATCGAGCGCCGGCTCGACGATGCGGCACGGCCGCCCGCCGACGGCGCGGGTTCCGACGCGTCGGACCAGGCCCTGCGGTCGATGCTCCGCGACGCCGCCGCCCGGCGGCTCGACCAGTTGGAGTCGCTGCCCCGCGACATCGGCCGTCGCATCCGATCGCTCGAGGAGTACGACTTCATGGAACCGTCGGCCCGGGAGCGGTTCCAGGCGCTGACCGATCGGCTCCGCCGGCAGACGCTCGACCGGTTCGTCGATGGACTCTCGAAAGCGATCCAGGGAACGACGCCCGAGGACCTCGGGGCGAACCGCGAGATGGTTCGCGATCTCAACTCGCTGCTCGAGGAGCGGCTCGACGGCCGCGAGCCGAGCCAGGACGAGGTCGATGAGTTCCTGTCGAAGCACGGCGCGTTCTTCCCCGGTGCCCGGACGCTCGACGAGATCGTGGAGCAGCTGACGCAGCGAATGGCAGCCATGCAGTCCTTGCTGCGGTCGATGACTCCGCAGCAGCGGGCGGAGCTCCAGTCGATGATGGACGCGCTGCTCCGCGACGACCGACTCCGATGGGATCTCGCTCGGCTCGCCTCGAACATGGACCAGCTGATGCCCGACGGCTTGGGCGAGGCGTACGAGCTGACGGGCCAGGAGGGCCTCGGCCTCGAGCCGGCGCTCGAGCAGATCCAGCGGCTCCAGGCGATGGACGCCCTCGAGGATTCCCTGGCCGCCGTCGAGACCCCGGGCGATCTCGCGGGCATCGACCGGGAGTCGGTCCAGGATCTCGTCGGCGACGAGGCGCTCCGGGACCTCGACGCGCTCGACGCGCTCTCCCGCCAGCTCGAGGAGGCCGGTTACCTCTCGCGCCGTGGCGATCGCCTCGAGCTGACCCCGCGCGGAAGCCGGCGCATCGGCCAGAAGGTCCTCGATGACCTGTTCGCCCGACTCTCCCGTGACGCGTTCGGCGGCCACCGGATCGACCGTGGCGGTCGTGGCGGCGAGCGCGAGGAGACCACGAAGCCGTACGAGTTCGGCGACCCGTTCCACCTCGACATCCGGGGCACGATCGAGAACGCCATCCGCCGACCCGAGAACGCGCCGGCGATCCGCGGCACGTCCGGCGTCCGGCTGTCCGCCGACGACTTCCAGGTCTTCAGGACGGAGCAGCTGACGCGAACATCGACCGTCCTGCTCGTGGACATGAGCCGCTCGATGCTGCTTCGGGGCTGCTTCGTCGCGGCGAAGAAAGTCGCGGTCGCCCTCGACACGCTGATCAGGACGCAGTACCCGCACGACGACCTGTGCGTGATCGGGTTCGCCTACTACGCCCGCGAGCTCCGCCCGGAGGCCCTCGCCGAGCTCACCTGGCACGGCTACGAGTACGGCACGAACCTCCAGCACGGGCTGATGCTCGCCCGGCGGTTCCTGGCGCGCCATCATGGCGGGGCGCGCCAGATCGTCGTCATCACCGACGGGGAGCCGACGGCCCACTTCGAAGGCGGCCAGGTCGAGTTCAGCTACCCGCCGACGCGCCGGACGATCCAGGAAACGCTCCGCGAGGTTCAGCGCTGCACGCGGGACGGGATCACGATCAACACGTTCATGCTGGAGCGGTCGCGCTCGCTGGCCGAATTCGTGGCGCTCGTGACGCGCCTCAACCGCGGCCGAGCGTTCTACGCGACCCCTGAGCGGCTCGGCGAGTACGTCCTCGTGGACTTCGTCTCGCGACGGTCGAAGGTGGTCGCATGACGGACGCTGTCGCCCCCCGGACCACGTTCCGGACGACGATCCTGGGGACGGGCCAGACGACCGCCGGTATCGAGGTGCCGCCCGCCGCGATCGAGGCGCTTGGCTCCGGCAAACGCCCGCCGGTCGTCGTGACGATCAACGGCTACACCTACCGCAACACCGTCGCCGTGATGGGCGGCGCGTACATGATCGGCGTGAGCAACGAGCACCGGGCGGCCTCGGGGCTCAAGGCCGGCGACGAGGTCGACGTGGAGCTCGTCCTCGATACCGCGCCTCGGACGGTCGAGCTGCCAGCTGACTTCGACACCGCGCTCGACGCGGACCCGGCCGCCCGGGCGACGTTCGACAAGCTGTCGAACAGCAACAAGGGCTACCACGTCGGGCTCGTCGAAGGCGCGAAGTCGGCGGAGACCCGTCAGCGGCGGATCGAGAAGGCCGTGGCGACGTTGCGCGAGGGGAAGCCACGGTAGGTCCCGGCATGCTGCGCGCTTGGCCCCGCGACGGTCGAGCAGCCTGTTCCCGTTGGTCGTGAAGCGACAGATCTGACACGGAGCGGCGTCCCGGCGCGGCGTCCGACACGGCCGCCCGGACTACCATTGGCTGGTCGATCGAGCCGCCACGATCGGGCCGCCGACGACCGACCGCAGGAGACCCCCGCCGATGCCTCAAGTCGCGACGTCCGTGGCCGATCTCGTCGACCGCCTGGGCTCGACCGCCCACCTCGACGGCGAACGGCTCGTCGTCGACGACGCAGCCGCGCTTCGCGCCGGGCCGATCCGGGACCTCGCGTGGACCGCGGCGTTCGGCGAGGCCGACGGTCCGGTCGTCGAAGCTGCCCGCTGGCTGATCCACGAGGCGGCCCGTGAGACGGGCGCACTGACGGCGAGCATCCACGAGCTGTACATGGCCCGGGCGCGCGGCGAGGTGAGCGGCTTCACGGTCCCCGCGATCAACATCCGGGCGCAGACGTTCGACATGGCCCGGACGGTGTACGAGGCTGCCGCGGCGGCCGACGTCGGCGCCGTGATCCTCGAGCTCGCCCGGAGCGAGCAGACGTACACGTTCCAGAGACCGCAGGAATACGCCGCGTCGGTGCTGGCCGGAGCGATCGCGGCCGGCTGGCGCGGACCCGTCTTCATCCAGGGCGATCACTACCAGTTCAATGCGAAGAAGTACGCCGACGACCCCGAGGCGATGACCGAGGAGATCAGACGGGCGTGCCGTCTCGCGATCGACGCGGAGTACCGCAACATCGACATCGACTCGTCGACGCTCGTCGATCTCTCGAAGGCGACGCTCGATGATCAACAGCGCGAGAACTACGTCCGGGCGGCGGAGCTGACCGCGCTCATCCGCTCGCTCGAAACCGACGGGGTCACCGTCAGCGTCGGCGGTGAGATCGGCGAGGTGGGCAAGAAGAACTCAACCGAGGAGGAGCTCCGGGCCTACCTCGCCGGCTACCGCCGCGAGCTCGAGGCGCGGGCGCCCGGTGCGGCCGGGATCAGCAAGGTCAGCATCCAGACGGGAACGTCGCATGGCGGCGTGCCCCAGGCAGACGGGTCGGTCGCCGAGGTCAATCTCGATTTCGAGGTGCTCAGACGGCTGGGCGAAGTCGCGCGCGAGCACGGCCTCGCCGGGGCCGTCCAGCACGGCGCGTCGACGCTCCCGGATGAGCTCTTCCACCAGTTCCCGGCCGTCGAGACGGCCGAGATCCACCTCGCGACCGGCTTCCAGAACGAGCTCTATGAGCACCCGGCATTCCCGCGCGAACTCCACGGCTCCATCGAGGCCTGGGTCTTCGCGAACGCCATCGACGAGCGCAAGGCCGACCAGACCGATGAGCAATTCGTCTACACGACGCGGAAGAAGGCGATCGGGCCGTTCAAGCGCGAGCTGTGGGACCTCGCGGCGAAGGACGAGATCCTCGCCGCCCAGCGCCGGAAGATCTCGTTCCTCTACACGGAGCTGGGCGTCAACGGATCGCGCGGCATGATCGAGACATATATCAAGCCGATCCCGCTCTTCCCACCGATTCCCGACGCGCTCCGGGAGGCGACGGCGGCCGGCAGCCGCTGACCGAGCCTCGCGGGTTTCGACCGACCACCTCGTCGTCAGAGGCATCCGAGGACCGGGACGCACAGCCCCGACGGCGTCGGCGTCGGCGCGGGCGGTGGCGGCGGCGGTTCCGGCGTCGGCGGTGGTGGCGGGGCCGGGGTCGCGGCGGGTGGCGGCGGCGGAGTAGCCGCAGGCGGCGGCGGAGTCGGCGCTGGCGGCGTGGCGGCCGGCGGCGGCGGTGTCACCTGTGGTCGTGGCGTCGGAGTCGCGCGGGGCGTTGAGCCACCGGGCGGGACCGCCGACCCTCCGTCGGAGCCCCCGGATCCAGGCGAACCAGCAGCGCCTCCGGGACCGAGGGATGTGCCCCCGCCGCCGGCCACGTCGCGGGGCGTCTGGCCGGTATCCGCGGACGTCCCTCGTGGAAGGGTGGCCGAGGTGGCTGCGGCGGCGGTGGCACCGGGCGTGAACGTCTCGAGCGTCAGATCGCCGGCAGCACTGGAGAACTGGGACGGTTGGACGCCGCCACTCGCCGGCGGCTGAACCTCGACGCCGCCGATCACGATCGGTGAGGCAGATGCGAGAAATCGGCCGGTCGGGACGCGCGGCGCGAGGACAGTGGCGACCACGGCAAGCAGGATGGCCGGCACGAGTCCGACGAGGATCCCGGCGAAGGCGCCCTGTTTCGTCATTTGACCTCCCCCGCTGGCAAGCGCGTCACGTCGTCACGTGCGCAGGTTCACCGTGCCGTGCGGTTCTCTGGCGGTCCAGACCGGTCACGCCGCGGGCGCTTCATCGGCGTGTCGAAACCGCTACATCCGTTCCAGGACGAGACGTTCGACTGCTGATCTACCTCGCACAACGTCGTTGACGCCCCGGAATCGGCGGGTCCATACTCGGCGGCGGCGCCGCGGGAGGGAGTCGGCGCACCTCGGGTTCGAGCGTCCTCGCGTTCCATCTTCCAGACGTGAGTCTCGCGCCGGGACGCGGCGCGGAGGTAGGAGGAGGAGATCGTGGCGGATTCGGTCCAGGACCAGGCAGCGCGCGACGATGCCCATCTGCGCTCGCTGGGTATCAAGCCGGAGCTGAGACGGACGCTCGGGTTCCTCTCGAACTTCGCGATCGCGTTCAGCTTCATCAGCGTCTCGACCGGGACGTACGGGAACTTCTCGATCGGGATCGGCCAGGCCGGGCCCGCGTTCTTCTGGTCCTGGCCGATCGTGATCGTTGGCCAGCTGATCGTCGCGCTCGTGTTCGCGGAGCTCGCGAGCCACTTCCCGGTCGCGGGGTCCATCTACCAGTGGTCGAAGCGACTCTCGAACCGGACGCTGGGCTGGTTCACGGGGTGGTTCTACTTTTGGGCGCAGGTCGTGACGGTCACGGCAGTTGCGGTCATCGTCGCGTTCGTCGTCGACGGCATCCACGGCCCGATTGGCGAGGCGCCATTCCTCGACTCGCCGGACCCGACCGGCCTCACGACGATGTTCACCTTCATCTCGCTGACGGCCTTGCTCGCGACCACCCTCATCAACGCCTTCGGCGTGCGGCTGCTGTCACTGTTGAACAACATCGGCGTGGCGACCGAGATCCTCGGGATGCTCGTGTTCGCTTTGATCCTCCTGTTCTTCGCGAACAACCAGTCGCCGAGCGTGTTGCTCGACACCCACGGGACCGAGGCGGCGACGGGCGGCCAGTACCTGCCTGCCTTCGCGCTCGGGATGTTCATGGCGCTGTTCGTCGTCTACGGCTTCGACACAGCTGGGACGTTCGGCGAGGAGACGGTCGACGCCAGCCGTCACGCGCCGCGAGGCGTCATCTGGTCCGTCATCGTGTCAGGCCTCGTCGGGACCGTCTTCCTCGTCGCGGTCATTCTCGCGATCCCGAACATGGACGCTGCCATCGAGGAAGGCCAGGCTCTCGGCTTCCCGATCGCGACGACGATCCAGCAGACGCTCACGTACGACATCCTCGGCACCGGGATCACGGTCGGCGAGGTTTACCTGTTCGTCATCCTGGCGTCGGTGTTCGTGTGCACGCTCGCGATCCAGGGCGCCGCGACCCGGATGATGTTCTCGATGAGCCGCGACCGGCACCTGCCCGGCGGGGCGATCTGGGGCCGCGTCAACGGTACGTTCAAGACTCCCGCCAACGCCGCGATCGCGGTCGGCGTGCTCGCTGCGATCCCGATCCTCGTCATCGGTCCGCTCGGCGGCTTCTCGGTCTCGATCGCCGCGACCGGGCTCATCTACTTCAGCTACCTCCTGACGAATATCGGCGTCCTCGCAGCTCGATTCCGAGGCTGGCCCCACAAACCAGCCTGGTTCAACCTGGGCCGCTGGGGGAAGCCGGTGAACATTCTCGCAATCGTGTACGGCGGGGTGATGCTCCTCAACATCGCGCTTTGGAACGACCCGAACCTCTTCGGCAACTTCGGCGGCGCCGGTCGGGCGATCACGAACCCAACCATCGACACGTTCATCACGCCATTCGGCAACAAGATCGAAGGGATGCCGCCGTGGCCGATCTTCGAGACGCTGGTAGCCGTGCTCGCGGTCGTCGGCGTTCTCTACTACGCCGTATCGGTTCGCGGCCGCGCTCATGACGTCGAGGCGGCCGATGCCGCGACGGGCGAGGCCGTGATCGGCTGACGGTCGCGCGGGGACTTGATGGCACCCCTCGAGGCAGCGCGACCGAGCGGCGGTGCGCCGCCTCACCTAGCGAGGGGCCAGTCGTGACCGCCGTCGAGGCAGACGTCCTCCGCGGCGAGCTCCGTGACTCGCTCGTCGCCGCTATGCAGCGTGTCCCGGACCTGGCCGGCCGCCACCTGACGCTGCGGCACCTGAGCGGCGGCATCACGAATCGCAACTTCCTCGTCTCGGCGGACGGCACCCCCGATCGCTGGGTGATCCGCCTCGCCGGGAACGACACGCATCTCCTCGGCATCTCGCGCGAGGTCGAGCATGCCGCGACGGTCGCCGCGGCGGGCGTCGGCGTCGGGCCCGAGGTGACGGCGTTCATCCGGCCGGAGGGCTACCTCGTCACGCGGTTCATCGAGGGCGGCGTCGTCAGCGACGAGGCGGTCCATCGGCCGGAGACGATCGAGCGCGTCGCGGAGTCGCTCCGGCGGGTCCACGACGGTCCGCCGATCCCCGGCCTGTTCATCCCGTATCGGATCGTCGAGGCATACCGCGCGCTCGCGATCGCCCGCGGGGTGGCGATCCCGCCGGAATACGAGCTCGCCCAGGCGACGAGCCGCCGGATCGAGCTGGCCCTGCTGACCAACCCGATCGAGCTGCGGCCCTGCCACAACGACCTGCTCAACGCGAACTTCATCGACGACGGCGGCCGGATCCGGATCGTCGACTGGGAGTACGCCGGCATGGGCGACCCGTACTTCGAGCTCGCCAACCTTGCCGTCAAGAACGGCTTCTCGCCATCGCACGAGACCGAGCTGCTCGAGGGCTACTGGGGCGCCGCCACGCCCGCGCGGCGGCACGCGCTGCAGCTCATGCGCGTGATGGCCTCCTACTGGGAGGGCATGTGGGGCGTGCTCCAGGCGACCGTGTCCGAGCTTGACTTCGACTTCGCGGGCTACGCCGAGGAGCATCTCGCCCGCGCACTCGCCGAGGCGCGACATGCCGGTTGAGCTGCCGCCGCGCGCCCGCTGCGTGATCGTCGGCGGCGGCGTCGGCGGAACCTCGATCGCCTACCACCTCGCCCGACTCGGTTGGCGCGACGTGCTCCTGCTCGACCGCGCGGAGCTCACCAGCGGCTCGACGTTCCACTCCGCGGGGCTGGTTGGCCAGCTGCGCGGGTCGGTGTCGCTGACGCGGATGATGATGGACTCGGTCGAGCTCTACCGCAGCCTCGACTGTGGCTGGGTCGAGTGCGGCGGCATCCGCCTGGCGTGCACGCCCGAGCGCTGGGAGGAGACGCGGCGGCAGGCCGGCTGGGCGAAGACGTTCGGGCTGCCGCTGGAGCTGATCTCGCCCGAGGAGGCGCGCGAGCGCTTCCCGCTCATGTCCGCCGACGGCGTGATCGGCGCGTCGTGGCTGCCGACCGACGGGTATCTCGATCCGAGCCGGCTCACGTATGC
>JBJMMH010000154.1:0-10937 GCA_045804885.1 Chloroflexota bacterium
CGGATGCGGCCCTGCGGCACGCTGCGGACGAGCTCGCCGGCGCCGACGTGCTGACCGTCGCATCGCCGGCGTTCGACATCAGGACGCTGCGCCGGAGTGCCGTCACGGTGGCCCTGGTCGGCCCCGATCCCCGCGAGTGGCTCGACGCGCCATGGCTCGACGACTTCGACATCGTCACGACCACGAGCCCCGCATCGGTCGACGCGATCCGCGCCGCGCGGGCCAAGGTGCCGGTCCTCGTGGCGGACCCCCGCGACGGCGTCATCGATGCCGTGACGCACTGGCTGGCGGCCCCCAGGATCGGGATCGCCGTCGGCATCCGCGACTGGCACGACGCACCGCACTGGGGCGACCTCCATTTCGCGCGGGCGCTCCAGCGGCAGTTCGAGCGGCGAGGCCATCCGACGCGACTGCATCTTCGACCGGAATGGGCCGACGCCGTCTCGTCCCGCGACGACGTGTCGGTCCACCTGTTCGGGCTGTCCGGTCGGCGACGGCTGCCGGGCCAGCTGACGATCACGTGGGTCATCAGCCATCCGGAGCGGGCGAGCGACGAGATCGTGGGGGACAGCGACCGCATCTACGTGGCATCCGAATCGTTCGCGACCGAGCTCGCGGCGCGGTTGTCCGCGCCGGTCGCGGCGCTGGCCCAGGCGACGGACCCCGAGCGATTCCATCCGGATGCGAGCGGCCCGCGTCACGACGTGCTGTTCGTCGGCAACGCCCGGGGAACGCGCCGTGACATCCTCGCCGACCTCGCGCCGACGACGCTCGATCTCGCCGTCTACGGCCGTTGGCGCGCCGACCGGATCGACCCGTCGTACCACCGCGGCGAGCTGATTCCCAACGAGGATCTCCACCGCTACTACTCGTCGGCCGGCGTCGTGCTCAACGACCACTGGCCTGAGATGCGCGCGGCCGGGTTCCTCTCGAATCGCCTGTACGACGCGCTCGCGTCCGGAGCCTGCGTGGTCTCGGACTTCGTCTCCGGAATCGACGCGGCGTTCGACGGCGGCGTGGCGACGTACACAGAGCCCGGCGAGCTCCGGCTCCTCATCCACGACCTGCTCCGCGATCCCGGGCGACGGCGGGCCCTGGCGGAACGCGGTCGCGCCGCCGTGCTGGACCGCCACACGTTCGAGCATCGTGCCGCGGTCATCCTCGACGAGGCCGTGCCGGCCGCTCGCGACTCCCGCGTGCGCTAGGCTGGCGACGAAGGCGCATCCGGGCCGTGGGCCGCGTGGAGGAACCGTGACGACAGATTCGCGACTGGCCATCGTCGGCCTCGGATACGTCGGCTTGCCGCTCGCGATCGCCTTCACCGAGGCCGGCCTCCGCGTCGAGGGAATCGATGCCAACGGGCCGCGCGTCGCGGAGCTTGTGGCCCGGCGCTCGCCGATCGACGACGTCTCGAATGAGCGCCTCGGCCGGGCGCTCGACGGTGGTCTCCGCGTCGTCGAGCCCCGCGACGCGCGGATCGGCGAGGCCGACGTCGTCTTCGTGTGCGTCCCGACGCCGATCACCCGCTCCAAGGACCCCGACCTCGCGCCGGTTCTCAGCGCGGCGGCGCTGATCCGCGAGAACCTTCGCGACGGACAGCTCATCGTCCTTCAGTCGACGACGTTTCCCGGAACGACGACCGGCCCGTTCCGAGAGGAGCTGGAGCGCTCGGGCCTGCGGGCTGGCCGCGACTTCGATCTCGCGTTCGCACCGGAGCGGGTCAACCCGGGCGACCCGGCCAGCGCCTCGAAGGGCGTGCCGCGGCTGGTCGGTGCGACGACCGAGCGGGCGTCGAAGCGAGCCGCCGCGCTGCTGCGCTGCATCAACGACGACGTCATCGAGCTCTCGTCGCCAGACGCCGCGGAGCTCGCGAAGCTGCTCGAAAACGTCTTCCGGAACGTCAACATCGCGCTCGTCAACCAGCTCGCGCTGCTCTGCGAACGGATGGGCCTCGACGTCTGGGAGGTCATCGACGCGGCGGCGACGAAGCCGTTTGGGTTCATGCGGTTCACGCCGGGTCCCGGCGTCGGCGGCCACTGCATCCCGGTCGATCCGTACTACCTCGCGTGGCGGGCCCGCGAGTTCGACTTCGTCGATCGGTTCGTCGAGCTGGCCGGTGACATCAACTTCGCGATGCCGCGCCATGTCGTCGACCTCGTCGCGGAGGCCCTCAACGAGCGCGGCAAGGCGCTCCGCGGCGCGCGGGTCGGGATCCTCGGTGTCGCGTTCAAGCCAAACGTCCGCGACGCCCGCAACTCGCCCGCCGCGGACGTCATCGCGCTCCTCGGCAAACGCGGGGCGGACGTCGTCTACCACGACCCCCACGTCCCCTCGTTCCGCGACGGCGGCGGTGTGACGCACGAGTCCCGGCCGCTCGACGCCACCCTCGGCAGCGACGTGGTCGTCGTCGTCACGGCCCACGATGCGATCGACCTTGACGCCGTCTACCGGCAGGCCGATCTCGTCGTCGACACGGTCAACAGCTCGCGCGAGCGTGACCTCCGTGCGCGTCAGGTGCTCCGCCTTGGCGCGGGTTGGAGCGGCGGCTGAGCGCCGCGCAGCCCGCCGGCGCCGCGGCGCGGCGCCGCCCCGTCGCCATGCTCGTCCACGCCTACTACGACGAGGACCCACGCGTCCGGCGCGAGGCGGAATCGCTCGTCGCCGCCGGGCGGCCTGTCGACGTCTTCGGGCTCCGACGCGACGGCGATGCGGCGCGCGGCCAGCTCGACGGCGTCGCCGTTCATCGCCTCGACGTCCGCCGCCACCAGGGAGCAGGGATCGGCACGTATCTCCGGGAGTACGTCGCGTTCACGCTCCGGGCGTCATGGGCGCTGGCGAAGGCCCACCGGCACCGCCGCTACGCGCTCGTCCAGGTCCACACGCCGCCGGATGCACTCGTCTTCGCCGCCCTCCCGCTGCGGCTCGTTGGCGTCCCGATCCTGCTCGATCTCCACGAGGCCATGCCGGAGTTCTTCCGGTCGCGCTTTCCGCGGGCCTCGAACCCGGCCGTGCATCGGCTGCTGCTGCTGATGGAACGGGCGTCGATCCGCCTCGCGACGCGGGCGGTCACGGTCAATCAGGCGATGGTCGATCGCCTGATCGAGCTCGACGTACCGCCGGAGAAGGTCGGCGTGCTCGCGAACAGCCCCTCGCTCGCGCGCTTCGACGCCGCCCGCTTCGACCGGCGTACGTTCGCCGAAGACGGCATCATCCGGCTCGTTTACGCGGGCGCCCTCACGCCCACGTACGAGGTCGACGTCGTGATCGACGGGATGGCCGCGCTCCACGCCGCCCGGCCGGAGCTCCGGCTCGCGTTCGACGTGTACGGCCGCGGCGACGCCGCGGCGGCGCTGGCGGCCCGCGCAGTGGACGTGGGACTCGGCGAGGACATCACATTCCATGGCCGGATCCCGATCGAGTACGTCCCAGCGGCGATTGCCGGCGCCGACATCGGAATCGCCCCGACCCGCCGCGACCCGTTCACGGACGTCAGCCTCTCGACAAAGGTCTTCGAGTACGCGGCGATGGGCAAGCCCGTCGTGGCGTCCCGCCTGCCGATGGTCGAGCGGACATTTCCCGCGGGCACGGTCCGGACCTACGAGCCGGGCGACGCGCTCGCGCTCGCCGCACAGATCGAGGCCATCGTCGACGACCCGCTCGCGCGCGAAGCTGCCGTCGAGCGAACAGCGGCGATCGTGCAGCGGGCGTCCTGGGAGCGCGAGGCGAGCGCCTACGTCGCGCTGGTCGACAGGCTCGCCGCCAGCCGGGACCCATCGTGAACGCTTCGCGGGCCCGAAATCGCGGGGCCTCGCCGCCGACTGCGCTACGATACCGGCCCCGTCCGACCCGGATCGATCCACCCATCTTGCAGGGCCGCATCACCCCATGACCTTCCGAGCCAAGCCCGTCGCCAACAAGCCGCGCCGCCAGACGCGCGATGCGCACGGGCGGCGCAACACCTACCTCAACATCGGATTCGGCATCGCCGTCGTCGTAGCCGTCCTGATCCTGGTCGGCGTCGCCGGCGTCAGCTACTACAGCGACCACCTCAAGGCGGCGGCGACGGTCGGCGGCCAGTCGATTACGCGGGACGACTTCAAGGCCGCGGCCCAGATCGAGGTCTGGCGACTCCAGCAGCAGCAGTCCCGGATCCAGGCAGCCGTCGCCGCCGGTCGCCTGACGAATGCGCAAGCCCAGCAGCAGCTCCAGACGCTCCAGCAGCAAGGGTCCGCGGAGTCGCTCACGCCGATGGTCGTCGAGCGGCTCATCGACGCCCGGATCCAGGCCGACCTCGCGAAAGAGCAGGGGATCACGGTCACGCCCGAGGAGATCGATGCGAAGGTCGTCGAGGAATCGACGACGCCGGAGCAGCGCCACGCGTGGATCATCTCGGTGCGACCCGAGGTCGACGCCGGCAAGACCGATCCCACCGACGCGCAGAAAGCGGCAGCGAAGAAGATCGCCGATCAGGCGCTCGTCGACGTCACGACCGGCGGCAAGAAATGGGAGGACGTCGCCAAGTCGATCTCGACCGACTCGTCGGCCTCGACGGGCGGCGACCTCGGCTGGATCGACAAGGATGCTGCCGAGGACCCCAAGTGGCTCGACGCGGTGTTCGCCGCCGAACCGAACAAGCCGACCGCCGTCATCGAGGGCGACAACGGCGAGTACATGATCGGCCGCGTGACGGAGGTCGCGCCCGCGACCGTCGATCAGGCCTGGGTCGAGAAGCTCAAGGATGCGGGCCTGAGCGTCGACGAATACCGGGCCGAGGTCGGCAGCGAGGTCCTTCGCCAGGAGCTCGAGGACAAGGCTATCGCCGACGCGGAGGCTGCCGACAAGCAGCGCCACATCCTCGAGCTCGCCTTCCAGGCGCCGGCAACGCCGCCGACGGACGACGCCGTGAAGGTCCGCCATATCCTGTTCTCACCGGACGATGCCCCGGACAAGGCGGCTGACGTCCCGCCCGACGACCCGGCTTGGAGCGTCGCCCAGCTCGGCGCCCAGAAGGCCTACGACGAGTTGAAGAAGGATCCTTCGAAGTTCGACGCGATGGCCCGCGACCAGAGCGACGAGAGCTCGGCCCAGGGCGACACCGGCACCGGTGGCAAGCTCGGCTGGGTCGACAGCGGCACGAACTTCGTCCAGGAGTTCAAGGACGCGGTGCTGAAGCCCGGGCTCAAGGCCGGCGACGTCCTGCCGCCGTTCAAGACGGAGTTCGGCTGGCACGTCGCCCAGATCATGTACAAGCCGCCGGATCGGACGGAGATGGAGACCCTCCGCAGTCAGATTGCGGCCGGCAAGGACTTCAAGACGATCGCCCGCGACTACTCGGACGGCAACGAGGCCGGCAAGGGTGGCGACAAGGGCTGGGTCGCGCCGGGCCTCATGGATGCCCGTCAGCTCGGCGCGATCTTCGCCACGCCGGTCGGCGGCCTGTCGGACATCGTCGAGATCAAGGATGGCGGCCTCTTCCTGTACAAGGTCCTCGAGGAGCGGACCCAGAAGCCCGACGCCGAGCAGAGGGACACGATCAAGGCGCGTGCGTTCCAGAACTGGTACGGCGAGAAGAAGGACGCGGTGACCGTCACCCGTCCCATCCTCACCGACCTCGGGATCGGCTGACCGCCCGGCCGTGCTCGACGCGCTCGTCGCGGAGGCGCGCTTGCGGTGGGGCCTCGACCCGGCCGCGGGCCTCCAGGTCGTCGCCGCGGAACGCCTTGTCTCGACGCCGCTCGAGCCGTCGCGGCCGGTCCTGATCGTGCCGCTCGCCGTCCTGCATGCGGACGATCCAGCGCGAGCGGACGACGTGCCCGAGCCGCTGCCGGGCCGGCATGGCCCGCGCGGCCGCGACGGGCTCGCGATCCTCGGCCGGCTGTATCCCGCGGACCATGCCGTCGGCCGGTTCGGCGCGGCGGACGGGACGACGATCGCGGCACTGTCCGACGAGTCCCTCGGATCCCCGCTGTACCTCGCACCGGTCGCCCCGGAGCTCGCGGTCGCGAGTCCATGGGCGATGCCGTGGATCTCGGAGCGGCTCCGTCGGCCCGACGGCTGTCCGTGGGACCGCGAGCAGACCCACGAGTCGCTTCGCAATCACCTCCTGGAAGAGGCGTACGAGGTCTACGACGCACTCGCCGGCGAGGCCACCCCGGCGCTCGCCGAGGAGCTCGGGGACCTCTTGCTCCAGGTCGTGCTCCACGCCCAGCTCGCGGCGGAGGAGGGCGTCTTCGACCTGACCGACGTGAATGCCGCGATCGCGTCGAAGATCGTCCGCCGCCATCCCCACGTCTTCGGCGACGCCGAGGCCCGAACCGCGTCGGACGTCAACCGCCAATGGGAGCGGATCAAGGCCGATGAACGCGCCGGCGCCGCGGAGGCCGCGGGGTCGGATGGCGCCGCCCCGGCCCCGAAGGGCGCGCTCGACGGCGTGAGTCGCTCGTTGCCGGCGCTCGCAGCGAGCCAGGAGATGCAGGAGCGCGCGGCGAACATCGGCTACGACTGGCCCAGCATCGACGGCGTCATCGACAAGGTGGCCGAGGAGGCCCGCGAGATCGTCGAGGCCGAGTCCGATGCCGACCGTGCCGAGGAGCTCGGCGACCTGCTGTTCGTCCTCGTCAACGTCGGCCGCAAGCTCGACATCGAGGCGGAAGCCGCGTTGCGAGCCGCGAACGACAAGTTCCGCCGCCGGTTCGGTACCGTCGAGCGGCTGGCGGCAGAGCGGGACGTCCGCCTCCGCGACCTGTCGTTCGAGCAGCTCGACCGCCTCTGGGACGAGGCCAAGGCCCACGAGAAGGAGACCGTCCGATGACGATCGGCAATCGCCCGACCCTCCGTTCGGACGGCCGCAGCCCCACCCAACTCCGGCCGATCCGCTTCGAGCTCGGCGTCCAGAAGTGGGCCGAGGGGTCGTGTCTAGTCCGCTTCGGCGACACCCAGGTCCTGTGCGCCGCGACGATCGCCGATCGCGTGCCGCCGCATTTGCGCGGCAAGGGCACCGGCTGGGTCACCGCCGAGTACTCGATGCTGCCTCGGGCGACTGCCGAGCGGACCGATCGGGAGTCGGTCAAGGGCAAGCTCGGCGGGCGAACCCACGAGATCCAGCGGCTGATCGGCCGCTCGCTGCGCGACGCCGTCGACCTCACCCGGCTCGGCGAACGCACGATCGCGATCGACTGCGACGTGCTCCAGGCCGACGGCGGGACCCGGACCGCATCGATCACGGGCGGCTACGTCGCGCTGGCGGCGGCGATGATCACGTACGGCCTCGACCGCCATCTCGTCGGCAAGGTCGCTGCCGTGAGCGTCGGCGTCGTCGACGGCGCCCTGCTGCTCGACCTCGACTACGGCGAGGACTCCAGGGCGGATGTCGACTTCAACGTCGTCGGCACCGATGCGGGAACGTTCGTCGAGGTCCAGGGGACGGCCGAAGGACGGCCGTTCGACCGAGCCGCCATGGACGGCCTGATGGATCTCGCGACAGGCGGGCTCCAGCAGCTGTTCGCAGCCCAGGCCGAGGTGCTCGCGACGGTTCGGCGCTGACCGTGGCGTCGGGCAGGCGGCGGCCCGTGCTCGTCGTCGCCACGCGATCGCCGCACAAGCTTGCCGAGCTGGAGACGCTGCTCGACGTCGCCAAGGCGGAGCTCGTAACCCTCCGCGACCTCGGCGTCGAAGGCGATGTCGACGAGACTGGCTCGACGTTCGAGGCGAATGCCCGGCTGAAGGCGCGGTTCGCGGCCCGGGCGACGGGCTTGCCCGCTCTCGCCGACGACAGCGGCATCGAGGTCGAGGCGCTCGGCGGCGCGCCCGGCGTCCGGACCCGGCGCTACGCCGGCGAGGATGCGACCGACGCCCAGAACAACGCCAAGCTGCTCGCAGCGCTCGACGGCGTCACCGCGGAGCGGCGCGGCGCGAGGTACGTCTGCGTTCTGGCGCTGGCACTCCCCGACGACCGCGGGCCCCGCGGCGGACTGGCCGTGACGACGGTTCGGGGCACGTGCCGGGGCAGGATCGCCACGTCATCGCGGGGATCGAGCGGCTTCGGCTACGACCCGATCTTCGAGCCCCGGTCCGAGCCGCCGGGCGGGCGGACACTGGGTGAGTGGTCGCCCGAGAATAAGAACGCGATCTCGCATCGCGCCCGGGCTGCTCGGCGGATGTCGCCCATCCTCCGGCGGCACGGCTTGTAGGGGCCTTCGCGTGGCGGGACTCAGGAGCATCTGCGTCTTCTGCGGCGCGAGCCTCGGCCGCGATCGCGGGTACATAGAGGCGGCGACGCTCCTCGGGACGACGCTAGCCCGTCGCGGGATCGAAGTCGTCTACGGTGGCGGCCGCCTTGGGCTCATGGGCGCAGTCGCCGACGCGGCGCTCGCCGCCGGCGGGCGGGTGACCGGGGTGATCCCGGCCGGCCTCGTGGACCGGGAGCTGGCCCACCGCGGCGTGAGCGACCTCCGGATCGTGACGACGCTCCACGAGAGGAAGGCCGTCATGGCCGAGCTGTCGGATGCGTTCGTCGCGCTGCCAGGTGGCCTCGGGACGCTCGAGGAGCTGAGCGAAGTCCTGTCGTGGGCCCAGCTCGGCCTCCACGGCAAGCCGATCGGCGCGCTCGACGTCGCCGATTATTTCGGTCCGCTGATCCGCTACCTCGATCATGCCGTCGCGGAGGGCTTCGTCTCGGACCGCCACCGGGACCTGCTCCTCGTCGATGCCGATCTGAACCGGTTGCTGGCCCGTCTCGAGGCGTGGGATCCGCCCGGCGGCCGTTTCGACTGAGGCGCGGCACACTCCAACGAGCTCGGCCGTCACACGACCGACGCCGGGTGGTCACTGGCAGGCTGATCGACCGCCCGGCGTCACCACGTCTCGAACGCAACCGCGACCGGCCGTTCGGGGTTCCGATCGGCATGCGACCAGAGTCCTGGGCAACCACGGAAGCTGTCCGCCGGAGCATGATCGGCAACCGCCGCCGGGACACGGCGCCGGAGCTCGCGTTGAGATCGGCGCTCCATCGGCTCGGCCTGCGGTTCCGCGTCGACGCCCGACCCGTCCCCACGATTCCCCGCCGCGCGGACGTCGTGCTCCGCGGCGACCAGGTCGCCGTCTTCCTCGACGGCTGCTTCTGGCATGGCTGCCCGGACCATTTCCGGCCGCCGACCTCGAATGCCGGCTACTGGACGCCGAAGATCGCCGCGAACCGTGCCCGCGACGCCCAGACGGATGCTCTGCTCACGGCCGCCGGCTGGCGCGTCGTCCGCGCCTGGGAGCACGAGTCGGCCGACGCCGGGGCCCGCCGGATTCTCGCCACGCTCGTCGAGCTGCGCGAGGCGGCGACGAGCCACGGCGTCGCGGCCGCGACTGCCGCGAGACGGCCGCTCGATACCGTCGGTCATCGTCGAGACGGCCCGCGGGGATGATCGGAGGTCGTGATGCCGCAGTTCAGCGTCAACCCGAACCGGATGGACCCGTACAAGAACTTCAAGTTCCGGGTGAAGTGGGATGGCCACTATGTCGCCGGCGTCAGCCGGATCAGCGCGCTCCGGCGGACGACCGAGGTCGTCGAGCACCGCGAGGGCGGCGATCCCAGCGCGTCGCGCAAGTCGCCGGGCCGAACGAAGTACGACCCGATCACGCTCGAGCGCGGGCTCACCCACGACCTGGAGTTCGAGCGCTGGGCAAACAAGGTATGGGGGTTGAACCAGGGCGGCGTCGAGGTCTCGCTCAAGGACTTCCGCAAGGACATCGTCATCGAGATCCACAACGAGGCCGGGCAGACGACCCACGCGTTCTTCGTGTACCGCTGCTGGGTTTCGGAGTACCTGGCGCTGCCGGACCTCGACGCGAACGGGACCAGCGTGATGATCGAGCACCTCGTCCTCGAGAACGAGGGCTGGACCCGCGACCTTTCGGTCGTCGAGCCGGAGGAGCCGGCGCGCGACTGACCGGTCGCTCGGCCGGGCCGGAGAAGCGCTCAACCAGTGGGCGCTTCCCGGTCGGCGGCGTTCGACGCGACGCTCTAGAAGCGCCGGCGCCCCGGCGTGATGGCCGCGGCGACGACGGCGGTCTTGGCGAGCGGCGCAGGGCCGGGCTTGGAGACGGCCGCACCGACGACGGCGGCCTTGGCGATGGGCGACGGGCCCGGCGTGACGGCGGCGGTCACGACCGCTGCCCTGCCCAGGCGCGATGATCGAAGTGGCATCTCAGACTCCTGCGGCGACGAGGTTCGCCTCGTCGGCCTCGACGGCGGCGATGATGGCCTGGACCGGGATCCGGCCGCTCGCGACCAGCTGCCCACCGGCATGGCGGACGGCGGACGCGAACCCGGCTGCCCAAAGGTTCTCGTAGACGAGGACGGCGCCCAGGCTACCGGGCTCCATCGTGGCTCCGAACTTGAGGACGTCCTCCTCAGCGAGCGTCTCGGCCAGCTCGGTCTCGAGCCGAGCGAAGTCGCTCATGCCCTCCACGTCACCCAGCTCCTGGGCCATGATCGTCCCGTCGTCGCCCTTGCCGATGACGACCAGGTCCATCACTCGGATGATCCCGGAGTCATGCAGCCGCAGGAGTTGCTCGGCTGCCTGGCCCGTGAACTTCTGCTGCCCGGCGGGGAACTCGACGACCAGGTAGTCGACGGGCCCCAGCTCGTCGATCGATCTCTCGGTCATGACGCCTCCTCGGCTCTGACGCGACCCTTGACGAAGCAGAGCCATCGCGATGTCGGCCAGTCGAGTCCATTGTCGACCCGGATGGCCAAGCGGTCGAGGGAGTTGCCCTCCTGCCGAGTGACCGGTGGGCAACCCACCCGCACCGCCGAGTCGTCCGGTGCCAGGCATGGATCGTTGCCCGAGGCTGACGAGGACGGCACCCTCGCGGCGACCGTCGGCAAGCTCGACCCAATTCGTTTGTCGAACTGGTCCGTTTCGCCTTCGTGGCCGGTCTATCGT
>JBJMMH010000155.1:0-30510 GCA_045804885.1 Chloroflexota bacterium
GAGGACCGCATAGATCTCGCGCAGATTGCGCCATGGGATGACGTGGACGCCCCACGCCTCGCGCAACCGACGGAAGCGCTCGAACATCTCCGGGAACGACGAATCGTCGGCGACGACGCTGATCGGCCAGCCGCGGTTGGCGACACCGGCCGCAACGGCCTCGTTGTTGCCGACGTGGCCGAGGGCGAAGATCAGCCCGCCGGGGGACGCCTTCCAGGCCCGCTCGATCGCGTCGAGGTCGGTCTGGATGACGCGGCTGACGGCGTCCGCCGGCGAGAGCGACTCGAGACGCATCGTCTCGACGAGGTAGCGGGCGTACTCGCGATACGCGCCGAGGGCGAGCTTGCGAACCTTCGGATCGTCCGGCGGGAGCCCCGCCACCCGCCCGAAGTTCGCATTCGACCAGCCGCGCTTCGTGGGCCAGAGCCGGTAGCCGGCCTGGCTGGCCGTGCCGATCACCCACTGCGCGAGGCGAGCGGGCACGTGGGCGACGATCCAGACCGCAGCGCCGTATCCGGTCACGGCTGCCTTTTCGACGATTCGCGGACCCTGCTCCTTGCGCCTGTGCGGCGCTTCGAGCCCCTTTGCGCCACTCATCGGGCGGTGGCGGCGGCCTTCTTCGCCCCGACTCCAGCCGGGGTCGAGGCCAGCTTCCGGAGCTGCGCCTTGGTGAGGTTCTCCGTCCCGACGAGCGTCTCGTTGTCCTCGCCGCGGATGAACGCCTCGACGCGCTGATGGGCGATGTCGTCGTGGATCTGGATCGGCGGCGACTTCATGAAGTAGCTCGACGGCGCGACGAGGGTGCCCTTCAGGCCACGGTCGAGGCCCAGCTTCAGGCAGCGGATCGCGTCGGTGATGACGCCGGCACTGTTCGGGCTGTCCCAGACCTCGAGCTTCAGCTCCGCGTTCAACGGGACGTCGCCGTAGGTGGTGCCCTCCATCCGGATGTAGCACCACTTCCGGTCCTGGAGCCACGGCACGTGGTCGCTCGGCCCGACATGGACGTTGTCGCTGTCCATCTCGTAGTCGAGCATCGAGGTGACCGCGTTCGTCTTCGAGATCTTCTTGGACTCGAGGCGCTCACGCTCGAGCATGTTCAGGAAGTCGGTATTGCCGCCGAAGTTCAACTGGTACGTGCGATCGAGGCGGACGCCGCGGTCCATGAACAGACGGGTGAGGACGCGGTGACTGATCGTCGCCCCGACCTGGCTCTTGATGTCGTCGCCGATGACCGGCAGGCCCTCCTCGGCGAAGCGGCGCTGCCAGTACGCCTCGCGGCCGATGAAGACCGGGATCGCGTTGATGAAGCCGACGCCGGCGCGGAGCGCCTGCTCCACGTACCACTTCGTGGCCTCCTCGCTGCCGACCGGCAGGTAGGAGACCATCACATCGACCTTGCGCTCCTTGAGGATGCCGACGACGTCGGCCGTCGGCCCGGGCGCCTTCTCGATGATCTGGCTGAGGTACTTGCCGAGCCCGTCGTGGGTCATCCCGCGCTCGACCGTGACGCGGGTCGTCGGGACCTGCTGGAAGACGTAAGTGTTGTTCGGCTTCGTGTAGATCGCCTCGGACAGGTCCTTGCCGACCTTGTTCTTGTCGATGTCGAACGCCGCCACGAACTCGATATCGCGGATGTGATAGCCACCGAGGTTGACGTGCATCAGGCCCGGGACGAACTCGTCGTCCTTGGCGTTCTCGTAGTAGTAGCGGCCCTGGACCAGGCTGCTCGCGCAGTTGCCGACCCCGACGATCGCGACGCGGATCTTGCGGCCTGGCTTGTGCCCGTTCGTGCCGCTGCTCGTTCCGTTGGTGCTCACTGGTTCTCCTGTGGGGCTGACTGACGAAGGACGTGAACGATTCGCTGAATGACGGTGATCGTGGCGAGGACGGCGATCAGGCCGAGGGCGATGGCCAGGATCCAGCGGCCGGCAGACCACGCGTCCAAGAGGACGTTCTGGCCCTGCTCTTCGAGCGCGACGCCGCCTGCGAGGCCCGAAGCGATCAAGCCGACCGTCAGGATCACGATCCGGACCTCACGTGGCGCGAGGCCGATCGCGGCCATGCCGGTCCCTTCCGTGAAGCCGAGGCCCTCGGACTTCGCCCGCGTGTAGCTGACCATGACCGCGGATCCGAGTGCGGCGGTTGCGAGCACGGTCCCGGGGTCGAACGCGGCGATGGCGCAGCCAGCCGCGACCCCGACGTAGATGATGACCTCGCCCCACCGGTCGAAGACCGAGTCCATGAACGCGCCGAGCTGCGACGCCTTGCCGGTGGCTCGGGCGAGCGCGCCGTCGAAGAGATCAAAGACCCCGCCGAAGACGACGAGGATGCCCGCGACGACCCAGCTCTGGAGTCCTGCCGCAACGGCTGCGATGACGGCGATCCCGAACCCGATCAGCGTGAGGGCGTTCGGCGTGAGGCCAACCTTGCCCATCGCGATCGCGATCGGCGTGGCAATCCCGCGGATGCGCGTCCGGAGGTTCGGCGAGACGACGCTCACGAGACGGCCTGCTCTCGGGCCGCGGCGCCCGCGATGCCGAGGACGGCCGCCTCGCGGGCGGCAAACTCCTCGAAGGCCTCCGGGATGAGCCGGCACACCGTCTCGCGGCCGCTCCTGCGGGTCACGACGAGACCGGCTGCGCGCAATCGGCCGATGTGCCACGACACGAGCGGCTGCGAAAGTCCAACCTGGGCGACGAGCTCCGCAACCGTGGCTTCCGCCTCCGCGAGGCGGCGGATGATCCGCAGCCGGTTCACGTCGGCGAGCGTCTTGTGGACGAGGCGCAGCTCGCGAAGATCGCCAGGTTGGACGACGGCGGACGCGAGCGTCGAGCGGATGCGGGCAGGCGAGGGGGACAGGGGGCGGTGCTCCCGGGTTGGCTGGGTGTCGAAACGGTCGCATCAACGGCCGTTTATATCAACGGAGGTTGATGCTATTCGCCGGGCGCATCGGCTGTCAAGCCGGGCACTCAGATGCGCCGGCGGCGCGCTGTCTGACGCTCGCTCACCGGCACGGCCTGCGTCGCTGACGCCCGCGACCGGTACGCTTGGGCAATGAGCCGCGGTTCCACCTACGCCCTGCTCGGGGTGCTCGGCGCGGGGGTGTTCCTCGCCGGGCTCGAGCTGATGGTCACCGCCGTGGCGCTGCCGACCATCATCCTCGACTTCTCGTCGAATTCCCAGAATCCGTTCTCGGAGCTGCGCCGATCATCGTGGATCGTCAACGGTTACCTGCTCGCGTACGTCGTCGCGATGCCGCTCGCCGGCCGGCTGGCGGACGTCTGGGGGGCGCGGCGGCTGTTCCTCGGAGCGCTCGCCGTCTTCACGGTGGGCTCGCTGCTGGCCGGCCGGGCCCAGACGATCGACGAGCTGATCGCCGGCCGGCTCGTCCAGGGCGTCGGCGGCGGGATCCTCGTGCCGGTCGGGACCGCGGCAGCCTCGCACCTGTTCGAGGGCGACGCGCGGCCGCGGGCGCTCGGCGTGATCGGCGCGCTGACGTTCCTCGGTATGGCCGTCGGGCCGTTCGTCGGGGCGGCGATCCTCGGCGGGCTCGACGTCGAGGGCGCCCTGGCCGCTGCCGGCGCCGCGCCGGGCGACCCGCTCCACGAGCTGTTCGCGCCGTCATGGCGGTGGGTCTTCTACATCAACGTCCCGATCGGGATCTGCGCGCTGCTCATCGCGTGGGCGGCGTCTGCCCGCTGGGATACGCCTCGCCGCCGAGGCGGGATCGACGCGGTCGGCGCGATCGTCTGGACGATGGCGCTCAGCGGTGCCCTGCTCGCCGTGACGTTGCTCGGCAGCCCGGAGTCGGGCGGTCCGGACCCCCTGATCGTCAGCCTCCTGCTCGGCCTTGCAGCGGTCGTCGCGACCGTTCTCACGATCGTTCGCGGCCTCCGGCTCGAGGACCCGTTCCTCGATCCTCGCCTCTTCCGGAGCCTGACATTCGCCTCCGCGGCCATCGTCTCGCTGCTCACCGGCTACGCGTTCGCGACGGCGATCATCGGCGGGGCCGTGTTCGTCGACCGGGTGCTCTACGGCGGACCGGGCCAGCAGCAGGTCGCGCTCGGCGCGTTGGCCGCGGCGACGGCGCTCGGGGCGCTCGTGTCCGGATTCGCGGTCCGATATCTCTCGCTCCGCATCGTGACGCTCGTGGGGCTGCTCGCCTCGGCCGGAGCGCTGCTCTTGATGGCGCGCTGGACGCCGGCCGTCGAGCTGGCCGAGGTCGCGCTCGTCCTGGGTGTCTTCGGACTGGGCTTCGGGCTGACGGTGACGCCGCGGTCGACGGCCGCCGTCGAAACCGCCGGGCGGGCGTCCTTCGGGATGGCGAGCGCGATCGTCACGGTCGCCCGGATGATCGGGATGGCCATCGGCGTCGCCGTCCTGACGGCGTATGGCTCGACGACGATCAACCACCTCTATGATGAGCTGTTCGCGGTTCCCGACGGCTGGAAGCAGGTGATCCCCGCGGAGCTCCGCGACCGGCCGCTGCGCGACGCATTCGTCGTCGACGCGCTCGAGTCGTGGGCCTCTGGCAAGGCGTCCGACATCCTCGTGGGCCTCTTCGTTGTCGCCGGCATCGTCACGATCGTCGCGATCCCGCCCGGCCTGGCCCTCGGCGGAGCCGGACGGCGGCGTATGCTGGCCGACGATCGCCGCGAGCCATCGCCCGCGGCCGGGGGAGTTGCGCTGGAGCCGGATCGACGCGATGAGCGACGCCCCACGATCGCCCTCTGAGGCGGAGGCGCGGCCGGTCGCCGGCACGCGACAGGACGGTGTGGGTCGCGACGACGGGCCGCCTCGATCCGGGCCGGCCCGGATCGTCTGCTGGTCGCCGTCGGGCGTCACGGAATCAAGTGACCTGTCCGCGCTGCCCGGCATGGTCGGCCAGCCGGGCGCGCGCGTCTGGGTCGACCTGATCGATCCGACGCCCGACGACAGCCGGGCCGTCGCGATGTCTCTCGGGCTGCATCCGCTCATCGCCGACGACATCGCCGATCGTAACGAGCGGGCCAAGGTCGCGGCCTACGACGAGATGGTCCACGTCGTCCTGTTCGATCTCGAGTACCGCGGCGAGGTCCGGCCGGCCGAGGTCGACCTCGTGCTGGCCACGCCGTTCCTGCTGTCGGTCCACGACGGCGACTCCGACCTCAGGGCCCGGGTGCAGTCGGGGATCGGGGCGGCGGCGGCGTTGGCGAAGGGCACCGATTTCCTGCTGTACGTGATGTCCGACCGGATCGTGGACGGCTACTTCCCGGTCCTCGACCGGCTGGCCGATGAGATCGACGATCTTCAGGACAGGGTCATCGCCGAGCCGACTGAGTGGACGCTCCAGCGGCTGTTCGTCCTGAAGCGGGAGCTGCTCGCGGTCCGCCGGGCGACGTCACCCGCGCGGGAGGTGTTCAACCAGCTCACGAATCGCGAGCTGACGGTGATCTCGCCGGACCACGTCGTCTTCTTCCGAGACGTCTACGACCATCTGATCCGGGTCACGGATGAGCTCGACAACTACCGCGATCTGGTCTCGGGGACGCTCGACATCTATCTGTCGACGATCAACAACAACCTGGCCCGGATCGCGAAGCGCCTGACCGGCGTGACCGTGATCCTGGCCGGGATCGGCGCGGTCGCGGGCATCTTCGGCATGAGCGAGGCGTCGCCGGCGTTCGGGAGCGGCGAGAGCTCGGGCTTCTGGATCCTGACTGCGGTGATCGTCCTGGCGGCGGCCGTCGCGGCGGTCATCCTCCGCCGGATCGACTGGATCTGAGGCCTACGTACAGACGACCGGCTTGGGCTTGGGGTGGGCTGTCGCGTGATCGACCTGGGTCTGGCTCAGCGGCTGGGCCATGACCTGGAGGACGTGGGGTGTGCCCTTCGGTCCCTCGGAAGTCTGGAGCCAGACCGTCGGCGTCGTCACCTTGAGCACGTCGTCGAAGCCATTCGACTTGGGAACGTTGCGGCGGACCTCAGTGACGTAGTAGGTGAAGAGCTGGTCGTCGCTCGTGTAGACCTCGACGAGCATGTTCAGCATGCCCTTGCCGTTGTTCTTCCTGGACGCATCGAGGAGGGGCAGGAACATGCCCTTCCGGGCGTGTCCGTAGAGATAGACCGAGCCCGGGAGGCCGGGCTGGACGAGGCCCGGCGCTTCGGCGTACATCGCGACGTTGCAGAGCACCCGGTTCGGCGGCCCCTTGACGATCGGGAGATCGATCTTGAGCGCCGGGACGACGAGACGGGTGGCGACGCGGTCGGGCGGGATCGAGGGCGACGGCGTAGGGGCGAGGGTGCCCGGCGGCGGGATCGTCGGCAGCGACAGGGACGGCGTCGCGGACGGCGTCGCCGAGACGATGATCTCGGAAGCGCCCGCGTTCGGCTCGACGGCACCGGTGTACGTGAGGAGGCCGCCGGCGATCAACGTGACGCCGAGGGCGGTCAGGACGGCCGGCAGGAGGCGGTTGCGAAGCGCGCCGAACCTGCTCACGGGAGGGGCATGCTACCAGCGAGGTCGGCAAGCCGCCTCCGGGACCCTCGTACTGGTACCCTCGCGCGTCATGGGGTCCCGACTCTCGATCGTCGCCGGCCTGTTGGCCGGTCTTCTCGCCGCGGGCGGATTGCTGCTCGCGTTCGTGTTCGTCGGACCGGACCCCGCCGGCGCCACGCCGACAGCTGACCCCTCGGCCGCCGCGGCCCCTTCGTCGGTCGCGTCGGCGTCCCCTCCCGTGGCTGGATCGCCGGATTCGTCGGCTGCCTCGAGCGGCTCGCCGAGCGGCTCCGGCGTCGCCGGGAGCTTCGACGTCGGCGAACAGGCGCCGGCCCTCGTCCTGGCCCAGGTCGGCGGCGGCACGATCGACCTGGCGAGCCTCCGGGGCCAGCCGGTCTGGGTCAACTTCATGCAGACAACGTGCCGGCCGTGCGTCGACGAGTTCCCGCTCATGAACGGCTACGCCGCGCGCTACGCCGCCGACGGCCTCGCGGTCATCGCCGTCGACATCAAGGAGGAGGAGGCCGACGTCGCGGCGTTCGCGATCGGCCTCAACGCGACGTTCCCGCTCGGGCTGGACGGCGACGGCGCGGCCCAGCAGGCATGGGGAGCGAACGGGCTGCCCGTCCACTACTGGATCGACAAGGACGGCGTCGTCCGGGACGGCGCGCTTGGCGGCATCGGCGCCGACGCGATGGCGCGCGGCCTCCAGACGATCATGCCGGGCGTCGAGGTCACGCCGTAGCCTCGGCGCGGGACGGCCGGATCAGCCGCCGATCGCGGTCGCTGCCTGGTTGATGATCCCCGTGATGAGGAACGGGAAGAAGCCGAGCAGGATCGTGAGCGCGGTCGCGACCGCGAGCCCGCTCCAGAGCAGCCGGCCGTGGCGCGGCGGCTCGGCGTCCGTCGTCGCCTCCCGCATGTACATGTAGACGACGACCCGGAGGTAGTAGAAGGCGGCGATTGCCGCGTTGATCACGGCCAGCACGGCGAGGAACGACACCCAGCCGCCGGCCTGGACCGCGGCGAGGATCACCAGCGCCTTGGCGAAGAACCCGGCGGTCGGCGGGATGCCCGTCAGCGACAGCAGGAAGAGCGTCATGAGCGCGCCGAGCAGCGGTTCGCGCCGTCCCAGCCCGGCGAACGTGTCGAGCGACGACGTCACGCCGGCCCGTTTCTGCATCGCGGCGATGACCGCGAAGCCGCCGAGGTTCATGAACGAGTACGCCGCCGCGTAGAACAGCAGGCCCTCGAGACCCAGCTGCTGGCCGCCGGCGTACGCGGCGAGCCCGACCAGCATGTAGCCGGTGTGGGCGATCGAGCTGTAGGCCAGCATCCGCTTGACGTTGTCCTGGGTCAACGCGATGAGGTTGCCGACGGTCATCGTCAGCGTCGCCAGGACGATGACGACCGGCAGCCAGTCGCCACGGAGCGGCGCGAGCGCCTCTACGAACAGCCGCAGGATCAACGCGAACGCGCCGATCTTGGGCCCGACCGAGAGGTAGCCGGTCACCGGCGTCGGCGAGCCCTGGTAGGCGTCGGGCGTCCAGTAGTGGAACGGGACGGCGGCGATCTTGAACGCGACGCCAGTCGTCAGGAACGCAAAGCCCATCGCGAGACCCGGTGAGAACGCGCCCGGCGTGGTAGCGACGGTCGTCAGGGCCGCGGCGACGTCGGCGACGCGGGTCGTGCCGGTGATGCCCCACACGAACGAGAGCCCGAAGAGGAAGATCGCCGAGCTGAACGACCCGAGGAGGAAGTACTTGATCGCACCTTCGGTCGAGTAGCCGTCGGTCTTGTGGAACGCCGCGAGCATGTAGCCGGGCAGGACCATCAGCTCGAGGCCGAGGAACAGCAGAAGGAGGTCCGTCGACGCCGCGATCAGCATCGCCCCCGTCATCGCGAACATCAGGACGACGGCGAACTCGGCCACCGGCAGGCCGCGCGGCGCGAGGTAGTCCGGGGCGAAGACGAGCGTCAGCGCGATGATGGCCACGAACAGCAGGTCGAGGAACGTCGTCAGCGCGTCGACCTTGTAGGCCCCGCCATACGCCTCGCCCGGGTTCTGGTTCGCGGCCAGCGTGAGGAGGGCGACGACCGCGAGCCCGATCAGCGAGACCCCGACGGCGACCGACGGCCGGTTCGGCAGGACGAGATCGACCAACACGACGACGATCGCGGCGCCGATCGCGGCGACGAGCGGCAGGATCAGCGCGACGTCGTGGTCGATCACTCGCCGGCCGCCGCCGAGCCGAGCGCACCGGCGTCGGACGCCTCGCGCGTGTCGGCGTACGTGACCCAGGCAAGTCGCGCGATCACGTATGCCACGATCGCGATGACGGCGATCGCGACCGCCTCGGGCGGCAGCGGCACGGCCGCCTGGGTCGAGACGTCGTGGAGCACGTTCTGGACCGAGCCGTCGATCAGCGTCAGGACGAGGCCCGGGAAGATCCCGAAGGCGACGACCAGCGCGCCGAGCGGCGCGAGCGTCAGCACCTCGATCGGGGTCAGGTCGATGAGGTGGTCGCCGACGCCCCTGAGGAAGTCCGACAGCTCCCCGAAGAACAGCCGCTGGTACATCCATAGGAGGTATGCCGCGGCGAGAATCATGCAGATCGTGGCGATCACCGCGACCCACGGGTTGAACAGGAACGCCCCGACGAGCGAGAGGAACTCGCCGACGAATCCAGACAGGCCGGGCAGCCCGGCCGACGCGAACGCGAAGAACCCGAACGCGACCGCGTACGTCGGCATGACGGAGGAGAGGCCGCCCATCTTCGCGATCGTCCGGTCGTGGGTCCGTTCGTAGATCACGCCCACCAGAAGGAACAGCGCGCCGGTGATCAGGCCGTGATTGACCATCTGGAGGATGGCCCCCTGCATTCCCTGCTCGTTGAAGACGAAGATGCCCAGCGTCACGAAGCCCATGTGGCTGACGGAGCTGTAGGCGACGAGCTTCTTGAGGTCGGGCTGGACCAAGGCGACGATCGCGCCGTAGATGATTGCGATAAGGCTCAGCACGATGATCGCGGGCGCGAACGTGTGGGCAGCACCCGGGAACAGCGGCAGCGCGAAGCGGATGAAGCCGAAGGCACCCAGCTTGAGCATGATGGCGGCGAGGATCACCGAGCCCGCCGTCGGCGCCTCGACGTGGGCATCAGGCAGCCAGGTGTGGAACGGGAACATCGGGACCTTGATGGCGAACGCGAGGAAGAACGCTAGGAACGCCCCAACCTGTAGCCCGCCGGCGAAGCCGCCGCCCGGCGACGTCGCGAAGGCGCGGAGCGTCTCGAAGTCGAACGCGTTCGCCCAGCTGCCTGTCGCCGCCTGGTACGCGAAGCCCGTGGCGAGGATCGCGACGAGCATCAGCAGCGACCCGACGAGCGTGTAGAGGACGAACTTGATCGTCGCGTAGATCCGGTTGCTGCCGCCCCAGATGCCGATGATCAGGTACATCGGGACGAGGACGATCTCCCAGAAGATGTAGAAGAGGAACAGGTCCAGCGAGACGAAGACGCCGATCAGCCCGACCTCGAGGATCAGGAACGACAGCATGTAGAGCTTGACGCGGTCCTTGATCGGCCCGAACGAGGCCAGGATCGAGATCCATGTCAGTGTCGTCGTCAGGATCACGAGGATCAGCGCGAGGCCATCGATCCCGAGCTTGAACTGGATCCCGAACACCGGGATCCACGGCGCGGCGACGACGAACTGGAACAGCCCGCCCCGATCGCCGCCGGCGATGAAGCCGGTCAGCAGCAGCAGCGAGACGACCCAGGTCACCAGCGCGAAGCCCAGCGCGATCGGCCGGGCCAGCCGCTCGGGCGCGATCGCGACGACGATCCCGCCGATCAGCGGCAGGAACGTCACGATCGTCAGGATCGGGATCGACGAGATCGACACGTCAGCGGCCCGCCAGGTAGAGGAACGAGCCGGCCATCACGATCAAGCCGATGGCGATGCCCAGCGCGTAGTTCTGGACGCGCCCGGTCTGGATCCGCCGGATCCCGCGGCCCGCTCCCACAGTGACGCCGGCCAGCGCGTTGACCGTGCCGTCGACGACGCGCCGGTCGAACCACCACAGAAACGCGGCGACGCGCCCGCCGAGGACGATGAACAGCAGGTGGTAGAGCTCGTCGAACCACCACTTGTTGAGCGATGCCCGGTACAGGAACGGGACGCGGGCCGTGAGCGAGCTGACCCGCTCGGGCCGGGGCAGCACGCGGATCCGGCCGATCTCGGCGCCGAACAGCCACCACGCCACCGCGATGCCGGCGGCGGCGACCGCGACACTCGCGCCGATGAGCGCCCCGTCGATGCCGAACAGCTGGAACTCGGATTCCGCGTGATGGAGGATCTCGGTCGGCTCGTCGAAGACCGGCGCGAGCCATCCCTGAATGACTGAAGCGCCCAACGGCAGGCCGAGCACGAGGCCGGCGAGCGCCGAGGGGATCGCCAGGATGATCAGCGGCCACGTCATCACCGGCGGGGACTCGTGGATCCTGGGCTCGACGTTCGCGTCGACGCGGCTCTTGCCCCAGAACGTCAGGCCCATGAGACGGAACATGTAGAACGCGGTCAGGAGCGCGACGAAGATACCGATCGCCCAGATCCACGGGAACCCGAGGTTGAACGCCTCGCCCAGGATCTCGTCCTTCGAGAAGAACCCGGCCAGCGGCGGAATCCCGGCGATCGCGAGCGAGCCGATCAGCATCGTCGTGTAGGTGATCGGGATCTTCTTCGCGAGGCCGCCCATCCGGCGCATGTCCTGTTCCTCGTGGACCGAGTGGATGACCGATCCCGAGCCGAGGAACAGCAGGCCCTTGAAGAAGCCATGGGTCACCAGGTGGAAGATCGCCGCGGTGAAGGCGCCAACACCGAGCGCCGCAAACATGTAGCCCAGCTGGCTGAGCGTCGAATAGGCGAGGACGCGCTTGATGTCGGTCTGCGTCATCGCGATCGACGCGGCGAAGATCGCAGTGAAGATGCCGATCGAGGCGACGACGACGAGTGCCTCCGGAGCGTGGGCGAAGATCGGGCTCGTCCGGGCGACGAGGTAGACGCCGGCGTTCACCATCGTCGCGGCGTGGATGAGCGCCGATACCGGCGTCGGGCCCTCCATCGCGTCAGGCAGCCAGACGTGGAGCGGGAACTGCGCGCTCTTGCCCATCGCGCCGGCGAAGATCAGCAGCGAGATCACGATCACGACGGTGTGGTCGAGCCCGGCCGCGCCCTCGATCGCCGCGCGGATGTCGAGAGTGCCCATCGTGAAGAAGATCGCCATGATGCCGAGCGCGAACCCGACATCGCCGACGCGATTCACGAGGAATGCCTTCTTGGCGGCGAGCGCGGCGGTCCGCTTGTGCTTCCAGAAGCCGATCAGCAGATAGCTGGAGAGGCCGACGAGCTCCCAGGCGACGAACACGACGAGGAAGTTGTCGGCGAGGACCAGCAGCAGCATCGAGAACATGAACAGGTTGAGGTAGGCGAAGAACCGCCAGTACCCGGCGTCGTGGGCCATGTAGCCGATCGAGTAGATGTGGACGAGCATCCCGATCGTCGTCACGACGATCAGGAGCGTCGCGGCAAGGGGGTCGACGAAGAGCCGGAAGTCGACGTGAAACGCGCCCGCCGGGATCCACGTGTAGATCAGCACGTCGTGGCCGTAGCCGGCCGCCGCATCATCGAACGGCGGGCTGTGCGTCAACGCCGCGAACACGACGATCATCGCAATCAGCCAGACGATCACGACGACGCCGACGGGGACGATGTGGGCCTGCTTCTCGAGCCGCCTGCCCACGACCGCCGTGATCAGGAAGCCGATCATCGGCAGCGCGACGATCGCCGGGATCAGCAGGTCGAACATCAGGCGCGGTCGCTCACTGGCGCATCGCGTCGTACTCGTCGACGAGGGGCGTCCGCTTGTTCCGGAAGATCGCGATGATGATCGCCAACCCGACGGTCGCCTCGGCGGCGGCGACGGCCATCACCATCAGCGCGATGACCGAGCCGTTGGCCGCGAGACCCTGGACGAACGAGCCGAAGGCGACGATCGAGAGGTTGACGGCGTTGAGCATCAGCTCGATCGACATCAGCATGCTGATCGCGTTGCGCCGGCCGAGGAACCCGAACATCCCGATCGCGAACAGGATCACTGCGAGGACGAGGTAGGAGTTCAGCGAGTTCGTCCCGCCCGTCGCCAGCCCGACCAGGCCGAGCCCGATCGCGACGGCCGCGAACAGGAACGATCCGACGAAGACGCGGATCATGGAATGTCCTCGGAGCCGTGCTCGCGCTTCGCGAGGAACACCCCGCCGATCACCGCGGCCAGCAGCAGCACTCCGACGATCTCGAACGGCAGCACCCACTCCGAGAACAGGACCTTGGCGAGCTCGTCGGTCGAGATCTGGAGGTGCTCGGCGAGCGCCCGCCAGTCAGTGGCGAGGACGGCCAGGATCGAGACCACTGCGAGCAGGACCGCGGCGAGGGCCGCCGGCACTGCCTGCGTCTGGAAGACGAGCTTCGACGGAGCCAGCTTCGTCTCGGTCAGCATGATCGCGAAGAGGATGAGGACGCTGATCGCGCCGATGTAGACGAGCACCTGCGCGGCCGCGACGAGCGGCGCCCCGACCATGACGTAGATCCCGGCGAGGGCGCCGAAGCAGATCATCATCGCGAGCCCGCAGCGGATGATGTCGCGCATCGTCACGACGAGGATCGCCGAGAGCAGCATCGTCCCGGAGAAGACGACGAACAGGGCGTCGATCCAGGGAATCGACGTGAACGGGATCGTGTCGCCGATCGTCACGCGGAGGCCCGCTCAGCCGTGGCCGGCGGGGCCGGCGTGGCTGGCGGCACCTGTCGCGGCGTCCCCGTGCTCGTGCCCGTTGCCGCCATGGCCGTGGCCGTCGCCGTCGCGTGGGCCGCCATTCCCCGCGATCGTTGCCGGCAGCACCGGCAGCAGCCGGTCGGGGATCAGGCGGCCCTCGGCCGCCGCTCGGGTCGCCCAGTCGCGCTCGCGCCGGATGTAGGTGACTTCCGTCTCCATCTCGAGGTCGGCGAGGGCCAGGAGGTCGATCATCGGATCCGCCCGCGTCGTGTGCGAGAGCTCGAAGTCGCCGCCGTCGCGGAGCGCGTCGTAGGGGCAGGCGTCGACGCAGATTCCGCACAGGATGCAGCGCGATTCGTCGACGTCGTACTTCTCGAGGACGCGCGGCTTGGGCATGAGGGCGCCTGTCGGGCAGGTCTCGGCGCAGCGACCGCAGGACACGCACGGCGTGTCGTTGAGGCTCATGTCGAGTGGCGTCGTCACGAGCGTGTCGAATCCGATCCGCATGAAGTCGTAGCAGGCGGCGCCGACGACCTCCGCGCAGACGTTGGCGCATCGGCCGCAGTCGATGCAGCGCGATGGCTCGCGCAGGATGAACGCGTGGGAATCGTCCCGGATGTAGTCGTGGTTGAGGCCGGTGAACCGGTTCTCCGTCACGGACCGATAACCCGCGCCCTGGCGGTACTGGGGCTCGAGCGTCTGGAGCGTCGTCCCGTACTCGATCCCCAGCCGGCGCAGGTCGCAGTAGCCGATCGCCTCGCACGTGCACTGGAGACAGCGGGTCGATTCCGCGACCGCTTCCGCCGGCGTGTACGGGAGCTCGTACTCGACGTAGCTCCGGTTCCGGACCTCCGGCTCCATCGCGGTCAGCCGGTAGCGGGGCTCCTTGACCTCGCTCGTGAAGGGCACGATCGAGAGGAACTCGGGCTGCGGCTCCGCGAGCTGCTGGCGCGTCCGGATCGCGGCGAGATCGAGGCCCTGCAGATACGCGTCGGCGGCGTACGCCGCGCGTCGTCCCTCGGCGACGGCCTGGACGACGGTCGCCGCGCCGACCCGGACGTCGCCGGTCCCGAAGACGCCCGGTCGGTCGGTCTCGAACGTGACCGCGTCGGCCTTCAAGCGGCGCTGCTTCGTCGCCTCGACGCCGGTCGAGCCGGGCCCGATCCACGACAGGTCGGGTCCCTGGCCGATTGCCAGGAGGACGCGGTCACAGGGGATCGTGAACTCCGTCCCTGGCGCCGGCTCCGGGCGCCGTCGCCCGCTCGCGTCGGGTTCGCCCGGGCGCATCCTGATGAACTCGCAGCCGGTGACGTTGCCCTTGGCGTCGGTGATGACCCGCGTCGGCCCCGCTTGGAAGATCGTCTGGACGCCTTCCTCGATCGCCTCGTGGACTTCGTTCGCGGCCGGCATGTCCTTCATGTCCCGGCGGTAGACGAGCGTGACCTCCGCCGCGCCCTGACGGACGGACGTCCTCGAGCAGTCCATCGAGGTGAAGCCGCCGCCGATGACGACGACGCGCTTGCCGGCGTGGCCCGGGTAGGGCAGGCCGAGCGTCGCCGTCCGGAGGTACTCGAGCCCATCGAGGACCTCGTCGGCGTCCTCGCCGGGCACGCCCAGCTTGTTCGTGTCGTAGCAGCCGATCGCGACGAGGACCGCGTCGAAGCCCTGGTTCTGGAGGTCGTCGAGGGTGAACTCCGTGCCCAGGCCCTGGTTGCACACGATCTTGCCGCCGAGCCGGCTGACCGACTCGTACTCGGCCTCGAGGACCTCGACCTTCGGCAACCGGTACTGGGGGATGCCGTACCGGAGCATGCCGCCGGGAGCCGGGTCGCGCTCGAAAACCGTGACGTCGTGACCGCTGATCAGCAGGTAGTAGGCGGCCGCCATGCCGGCCGGCCCCGAACCGATGACTGCGGCGCGGCGACCGGTCGGAGCCTGGACCTGGAAGGGAACGGGTGGCTCGACCCCGTCATCGAGCATCGCCTTCAGGACCTGGTCTCCCGCGTACCGGTGCGAATCGCGGATCGCGATCGCCTCGTCGACCTCGTCGCGGCGGCAGTGCTCCTCGCAGGGCGCGGGACAGACCCGCCCGAGGACCGAAGGGAACGGGATCGTTCGCTTGAAGATTCGCGTCGACTCGTGCCAGTTCGACTCGGCGTTCGCCTTGAGGAAGCCGGGGATGTCGATGTGGCTGGGGCACTTGTTCTGGCACGGCGGCAGGCAGTAGGCGTTGTGGTCGCTGAAGATCAGCTCGAGGTTCGTCCGACGGAGCCGGCGGACGTCGTCGGTCTGGGTCTTCACGACCATGTCCGGCTCCGCCTCGCGCGAGCAGCTGATCGGCGGATGCTCCTCGCCCTCGACGTCGACGACGCACATCCGGCACGCCCCGAAGCCGGGCAGCTTGGGCTCGTAGCAGAGCGTCGGGATCTCGATGCCGTTGTCGCGGCAGACCTCGAGGATCGTCTGGCCCTCGAAGCCCTCGACGACGCGGCCGTCGACTTCGATGCGGATCCGCGGCGTCGATTGCGGCCGCTGCGGAGCCTGGGTCGTCAGGAGACGCTCGGCGACGGTGTCGGCAAGCGGCTCGAGCTCCGCGGGCTCAGTGCGCTGGGGGCGAGTGATCAGGTCAGCCATGTCTCGTTCGTGGGCTTCAGCTCACCGCGCCGGCCGCGACGGCGATGGGGCGGCAGACGCCGGCGGGACAGTTGCTGCGGAGGATGTGCTCGTCGAGCTCGCGCCGGAAGTATCGCATTCCGGATGTGAACGGAAGCGTCGCCAGCCGCTCGTGATCGCACAGCGCGGACGCGACGACGTCGGCCGACAGGTCCGCGAGCAGCTGCAGGTCCGTGGGCCGTGGAACACCCGTCGCGACGCGGTCGGCGATCTCGCTGATCCGGCGCGTCCCGATCCGGCACGGGATGGTCTTGCCGCAGGCCTCGTCTGCGCAGAAACGCGTCAGGAGCCGCGCCAGGTCGACGACGCACGCCCGCTGGTCGGCGGCGACGACGGACCCCGAGCCGATGTGCGCACCGACGTCGCGGAGCGCGTCGAACTCGTACGGCGTGGCGAGCAGGTCGGCGGGCAAGAGGCCGCCCGACGGACCGCCGACGAGGACCGCCTTGACGCTCGCCACGTCGCCAGCCAGGCCCAGGACATCCCCGAGCGGTGTCCCGAGGGGGACCTCCGCGACACCGTCACCGGCCGGACCGCGGACCTGGACGAGGATCGTGCCCGGGCTCGCCTTCGACCCGATCGCGGCGAACGCCTCGGGGCCGTTCGCGAGGATCCATGGGACGGCGGCCAGGGTCTGGACGTTCTGGACGACGGTCGGCTTGTCGAACAGGCCTCGCTCGGCGGGGTGCGGCGGCCGCTGCTCCGGCTGGCCGCGCTTGCCCTCGAGCGCCTTGAGCAGGACCGTCTCCTCGCCGAGCATGTACGCGCCCTGGACAGGCCTTATGGCGACGAACACGCTCATGCCGGAGCCCAGGACCGAGGGGCCGATGAAGCCGGCGTCGGCGGCCGCGCCGACTGCAGCCTCGAGCCGCCGGATGAGATCGACGTGCTCTGCGCGGACGGCGATGATCGCCTCCGACGCGCCGATCGAGATCGCCGCGATCGCCGCGCCCTCGATGACCGCGAGCGGGTTCATCTCGAGGAGCGTCCGGTCGGTGGCGACCGATGGGTCCGCGCCGTAGCCGTTCGCGACGACATACCGTTTCGAGGCCTCGGTGCGGGCGGCGAGACGCCACTTCTCGGCGGTCGGGAAACCGCCCCCGCCACGGCCGCGGAGACCCGACGCCGCGATCGTGGCGATCGTGCCGGCAGGCCCCAGCTCGTGGACGCAGCGCTTCAGGCCCTCGAACGCGCCCGCCTCGACGGCCGCGTCGAGCGCCGCGGCGGGATCGTCCGGCGCGACGCCGTCGCCCCGGGCGGGGAGCAGCACCGACGGCCAGCCCTTGGGCGTCGCGAGGATCGCGGCCATCGTCAGGCCCGTGCCCCGCGCGCGCCCGGCGGCCGGTTCGTGCCGGGGCCGGCGGTCGCCGCGCCGCCTGCGCCGCCTGCGCCGCCTGCGCCGCCTGCAAGCGCTGCCTCGAGGCCCTGCAGGTACGTCGTCTCCGAGGGGCGCCGCGCCGCCAGCTCCGCGGCCTGCCGATCGTCGTCCGGTGGCTCGAACCGCAGGTGCCGGTAATACGAGGCGGTGCCGTAGATCATCGCGTACCACGCACCGGTGCGGTGACTGATCAGCTTGAGGGCGGCGACCGGCAGATGGCCGTAGGCAGCCTGGGTCGCTTCGAGGATCTGGAGCATGTGCCTCGGGTCGTGGTCGAACTCCTCGAGGATCGCCTCCACTGGCCGCGGATCGATGCCCTCGAAGTGGGCATACGCCGGATCCGGCACTGGCCGGCCGGACCGTCGCAGCGCGCTCTCGTCGCGCCGCTCGCCGTACGTCTCCGGTGCGCCCCAGTGGACGTGGAACCGGCCCTTCGTGTCGATCCCGCCCATGTCGATGCACTCGATGGGGCACGCCTGAGCGCACTGGAAGCACGTCTCGCACTTGATCGCGCCGTATTCGTCGTAGAGCAGCTGGAGACGGCCCCGGAAGCGGGTCGAGACGTCGGCCGGGACCTCCGGGTAGCGGATCGTCGCCTTGGGCTCGAAGAAGCGCCGCAGCGTGAGACCCATGCCCCGCGCGATCCCGAGCCCGGGCACGCGCATCATCGACGCGGCCTCACGGCTTGGCCACCACGAGGATCGCGGCCGCGGTGACGAACAGGTTCAGGAGCGAGGCCGGGAGCAGCCATTTCCAGGCGAAGCCCATCAGCTGGTCGATCCGGACCCGCGGGAGCGTGCCCCGCATCCAGACGAACGTGAACACGAACACGTACGTCTTGCCCAGGAACCACAGGAGTCCGGCGACCCAGTCGAACCCGACGTAGGCGATCCCGAGGATCGCCACGATCGCCAACAGGTTGAACAGGACGAAGCCGATGATGATCGCCTGCCACCACGGCATCGAGCTCCTCGCGACGAGGAAGGGCGCGGCCAGGATCAGCGTGCCGGCGACCGGAATCACCGCGAACAGGATCAGCAGCATGATCCCCAGCTGGCCTGGATCGAGGTTGATCGAGATCGGCCACGGCCACGGGAACGGCGCGTTCCAGCCGCCGAAGAAGAGCGTCACGATCAGCGCCGAGACGACGAAGACATTGACGTACTCGGCGAAGAAGAAGAAGCCGAACCGCATCCCGGAGTACTCGGTCGCGAAGCCGGCGACGATCTCGCTGTCCGCCTCGGTGAGGTCGAACGGCGTCCGGTTCGCCTCCGCCGTCGCGGCGATGAAGAAGATCAGCGCACCCAGCGGCTGCTGGAAGACGTACCAATCCGTGAACCAGCCGGCCTGGTTCAGCGCGAGTTGGTTGAGGCTCATCGTCCCGGCGAGCAGGATCAGCCCCACGACCGACAGCGTCAGCGGGATCTCGTAGCTGATGATCTGGGCGGCCGATCGGAGGCCGCCGAGCAGCGAGTATTTGTTGAAGCTCGACCAACCGGCCATGAGCAGCCCGACTACGGTCATGCCGCCGACGGCGAAGAAGTACAGCAGCGCGATGCTCATGTCCTGACCGAAGAGTCCCGGCGCGAACGGGATCACGAGCAGGCCCATGATCGTCGCCATGAAGACGACGACGGGCGCGAGCGTGAACACGAGGCGGTCGGCGCCGGTCGGGCTGAAGTCCTCCTTCGCGAGCACCTTGAGCCCGTGGACGACGGACAGGAGCGAGCCGAACGGGCCGACACGATCCGGACCGATCCGAAGGTTCATCAGGGCGATGACCTTCATCTCCAGGTAGATGATCAGGAAGGCCGTCGGGACGCTCATCAGGAGCACCGCGGTCGCCGCGACGACGAAGCGGACGAGCGCCAGGTTGTCGGACAGGAACTCGAGGAGGAGCGGGCCGAAGACGACGAGGACGACGGTGAGCCCGACGAGCAGCGCGATGAGGACCGGGAGGATCGTGAAGACGAGCTTCCCGGGAAGGGTCAGCCGCGACCAGGTCCTCGCGAGCGCGGTCACGCTACTTGTCCACCCCGCCCATGATCGGGTCGAGCGAGGCCATGACCGCCATCGTGTCGGCGATGAGGTTGCCGGGCATCATCAGCCCGACGGACTGGAGGTGGATGAACGAGGGATCGTGGATCCGCATCCGGATCGGCTGGTCGGTCCCGTCGCTGATCGCGTAGGTCGCGTACTGGCCGCGCGGCCCCTCGATCCCCGCGTACGCCCGTCCGGGCCGCGGCCGGAGGAGCCTGGGAAGCTTCGCCATCACCGGCCCGTCCGGCATCTGGTGGAGGCACTGGTCGATGATCCGGAGGCTCTGCTTGATCTCGTCGACGCGCAGCAGGTATCGGGCCAGGCAGTCGCCCTCGTCGCGCGTCGGGATGTCGAAGTCGAGCTCCGGGAAGACGGAGTAGGGATGCGCCCGGCGGACGTCGAACGGGATCCCCGTCGCCCGCAGGTTCGGGCCGGTCATGCACATCCGGAGAGCCGTCGCCGAGTCGATCTTGCCGAGGCCCCGCATCCGCCGGACGAAGATCTCGTTCTCGTTCAACAGCCCGAGGTTGGCCTCGATCTGCGTCGTGGCCCGGCCCATCCAGTCGCCGAGGCGGCTCATGAAATCGTGGTTCAGGTCGCCGTTGACGCCGCCGATCCGGAAGTAGTTGAACAGCATCCGCTGACCTGTCAGCGCCGCGAGCATCTCGACGATCTCGTCGCGCTCGATGAAGCTCCAGAGGATCGGTGTCAGCCCTCCGAGGTCGAGCGCCATCCAGCCCATGAACAGGGAGTGGCTGGCGATGCGGTTCAGCTCCGTCGACAGGACTCGGATGTACTCGGCTCGCCGCGGCACCTCGACGTCAAGCAGCTTCTCGAACGCCATGACCGGCGACCACTCGCAGAAGAGCGAGCTCACATACTCGAGGGGGTCGACCTGGCTGATGACCTGGTGGTAGTCGGCGTTCTCGCAGAGCTTCTCGACGCCCCGGTGGAGGTAGCCGAGGACGGGGTCGAGGTCGACGACCTTCTCGCCGTCGAGCTTGAGGACGACCCGGAGCACGCCGTGGGTCGACGGGTGCTGGGGTCCCATGTTGATGAACATCTCGCCGTCGCCGAGCGTGTAGAACTCCGCCTCCCGCTCCGTGCGTGGCGGGTAGGGCGGGATCGGCTCGAATACGCCGAGCTGCTCATCGAGCTGGATGCGGGGGTCGTCGGCGGATTGGTGGCGGGGGATAGTCTGGGTCATCGCGTGGCCTCGTTCAGCGCCCGATGCGCCGGAGCGTCGCGGCCGGGGTCGCGTTGCGCGGCTCGTGCGTCTGCTCCATGTGGCGGACGCCGGCGCCGGGCGATCGTGCCGCGTCGTCGGCCAGGTAGAAGTCCTTCCGAAGCGGATAGCTCTGGTAGTCCGGGGGCATGTAGATCCGGCGCAGGTCGCGATTGCCCTCGAACGTGATCCCGAACATGTCGTAGGCCTCGCGCTCCATCCATTCGGCGCCCTTCCAGAGGAATGTCACCGACGGGACGCGCGGGTCTTCCCGGGAGAGGCCGTCGGCGATCACTCGCAGCCAGTCCGGCGTCGTCGCGCTCCAGAGGTGATACACGACCTGCATGACCTCGCCGGTGTCGACGCCGGCCAGGTCAGCGAGCAGCTGGAATGAGAGGTCCGGCTCGTCGTGGAGCGCCCGCATCACGTCGGGCACGTCGCCCGGGCCGATCCGGATCTCGGTCTCGTCGTGGCGCTGCCGGACGGGCCCGGTCAGCCGCTCGCCGAAACGCCCCTCGAGGCGATGTCGCAGGACGGGGTCCACGGTCAGACGCCGTCCGGAACCGTCGGACCGATAGGCCGCTCCGGCCAGTGGCCGCGGCGATCCTTGATGAGCTGCTGGAGCTTCATCATCCCGTAGATGAGGCCCTCCGGCCGCGGCGGGCAGCCCGGAACGTAGACGTCGACCGGCATGACCCGGTCGATGCCCTCGACCGTCGAGTAGCTCCGCTTGTAGCGGCCGCCGGAGCACGTGCAATCGCCCATCGCGACGCACCACTTGGGCTCCGGCATCTGCTCCCACAGGCGGACGAGCGGACCGGCCATCTTCGTCGTCAGCGTGCCGGCGACGATCAGGACGTCCGCCTGGCGCGGCGAGGCCCGGAACGGGAACATCCCCCAGCGGTCCATGTCGTTGCGCGACGTCGCCGCCGACATCATCTCGATCGCGCAGCACGCGAGGCCCGACAGCAGCGGCCAGAGGCTGTTCATCCGGATCAGGTCGAGGACGTAGTCCGCCTTCGTCGGGATGACCTCGAGCGGACCGGTCCAGCGGGCGTTGTCGCGGCGCTGCTCCGGATCGTGCTCGAGCAACGCCAGGTGGGTGATGTCGGATTCGATGCCGCCCTGGTACGCCGCGGGATCGACCGATCGCCAGAGCGTGTTCGGGACGACGATCGGCTCGGCGAGCGCCGTCCCGCCGCGGACGGTCAGCGCCGCCGGCGCGTTGCCCGGCTGGTCGGAGGGCATCGGCGCAATATCGCCGGGCGGGGCTCCCGGCTCGCGCCCCCTGCGCTTGCTCACTTCCAGCTCAGGACGCCCTTGCGCCAGGCGTAGGCGAGACCGAGCAACAGGATGCCGACGAAGATCAGCATCGATACGAAGCCCGGGATGAGCAGCTCGCGGAACGCGATCGCCCAGAGGTAGATGAAGATCACCTCGATGTCGAACGCGACGAACAGCAGCGCATAGATGTAGAACGAGAGCCCGAACCGCTTGTGCGTGTCGCCATACGTGTCGATGCCGCTCTCGTACGGCAGGCCCTTGTGGGCGTCGCCCTGGTTGCGGTGGGTCAGCAGCCACGCCGCCGCGATCGTCAGGAAGACGAACGAGACTCCTGCGAAGCCGAATCCGACGATGTACCAGATCCCGGTCAAGCCACGTCTCTCCGAGCAGTCGCGGCGACTCCGAAGCGTGCGCTCTTGCGCCGTCGAGGACCTCCCCCAGGGGCGCAATGCGTGCGGACACGCCGGTCGCCACGCACGATCATTCTAGCAGGGGAGGGTCGTTGGGCAGGGCGGCGACGGCGTTCCGCGACGGGATCCGGAGGACCCGCGACGCCCGCCGGGCCGAGTGCCCTATGACGGCACGGCGGGCGTGGGCGGGGAGCGGATCGCGCCGAGCGCGCGTGCCAGTTCGCGATCCGCCCCCCGGCGGTGTACGACGGACGCGACTGAAGCGCCGGGCCCATCAGCGACCGCAGCCTGCGCGCTCGCAGGATCCTGTGTCGATAGGGACTTCGCCCTAGTCCGGTGGGGGCTGGTGCGGTCTGGTGGCATCGCGGAGGCCGCGAAGCAGTGCGTCCGGGGGGAGCTCGCGCTCGAACGCCATGACGACGAAGCCACCCATCGCCGCAGGATCGATCATCCGGACGAGCGCCGAGCGGGCCTCGAGGTAGGCCGGGAGCGACGCATCCGGCCCGGTCTGCATGCCGACGAGGAGCTCGCCGGCGCCGAGCCCGGCCAGGAACCTCGATTGCGTCGTCGTCGCCACGTGGCGCAGCCCCGCAGCTGCCGCCGCCCGCTCGACGGCGGTCACGTCGACGTGCGCGGTCAGGTCCTGGCGGCCGACGGCCCGGTACGGGTCGTGATGGATCTGGTGACGGAGATAGGCAGCGAGCGTGCCCTCCGGCCGCCGCCGGGCGTCGTAGAGGTCGGCGGCGCGGTGGCCGTAGTCGATGAGCAGCAGCAGGCCCGCGGCGAGTCCGTCGGCGGAGCCTCCTACCCAGTCGTCGACCGCCAGGCAGACCTCGGCCTGCTGGCCGGTGGCCAGCTCGATCCGCTCCGCGTCGAGCCGCGCCTGCAGGGCTTGCGTCGACGGCTCCCCGAGGACGTCGCCAAAGGCGCCGTCGACGACCCCGACGAACACCTCCTGGAGGCCATTCGGGGTCCCGACGACGCGGTGCGTCGGCAACGCGTCGAGGACCTCGTTCGCGACGACAAGGCCGCTGATCGGCGCCCCGTCATCCGGCTCGACCAGCTCGCCGGCTCGGCCACGAAGCTCCTCGAGGCGCCGGCGCTCGATCTCTACCGCCGTGTAGCGGAGCCACGTCGCCAGGTCGGGCGCCTCGACGCGGATGCCGTCGACGAGGGCGGCGGCGAGGGCGCCGGACCCTGCGCCATGTTCCCGGATCGCGAAGCCGGAAGGCTGTCCCAACGCCGACCAAACGTCGACGGCGAGGCGGGCGAGGGCGCGACCGAAGATCGGGTGGGCCTCCGGAGCTGTCAGGAAGTCGCCCGCGCGGCCCGGCCGCGGCGTCGCGCCGCGGTAGTAGCCGAGCTCCGGGTGATAGAGCGCGAGCTCCATGAACCGGGCGAACGTCATTGGCCCGCCAGCGCCGATCTCGGCGCGGATCACGGCCTCCAACTCCGGATCGGATTCGACGACATCGATGTCCGCGGCCGGCACACGCCGGAGGCCGTCCATCGTCATCGCACGGCCAGCCGGATCCCAGGACCGACCAGGGTGTGGCCGCCGAGGACGATCGGGATCGGGGCCTCGAGGGCGGCCCGGGTCAGCGAGGCTAGCCACGGATCGCCGATTGCCTCGTGGAGCAGCAGGTCCGACGCGTAGCGGTCCTCGGCCGGCGGCCAACCGCGCTCGTCCGCTCCGAGCCGGTGGGCGAGCAGCACGCGCGTGTCGACGAGCGCCGCGTCGCCCAACCTCGCCAGCACTTCGCCGAACCGCGGCGGTCCCTCGACGTCGAGCACGGCCCCCAGCACTGAGGCCGGCGGCCGCGGGCGGGCTGGCCCGGACGACGTCGCGAGACTGTCGGAGGCTCGCAGGCCGCGCTCCTCGACGAGCGCTCGCACCCGGGCAGCGGCGTGGCGCTCGAGCCAGCCGATCGCCGTGCTCGACGTGCGCCCGGCGACGACGAGCTCGGCCGTCCGGTCGGCGGCAAGATCGGCGACGCGATCAAGCGCGTCCTCGGCGCGGCCGGCGTCGACGTCGGGCGGGATCCAGGCCGCCGACGACGGCCGGGCCCGCCGCAGTAGCACGAGGTCGAGTGGGTCGTCGACGTCGACGCGCAGCCGCCAGGCAGGCAGTTCTGCGACCGGAAAGCCAGCGACCTCCGCCAGCCACCGCGGGAGGGAGTTGTCGGACGTGACGTCCGGCAGATCCCGGAGGACGCCCGCGCACGCGACGGCGACGACGTCCGACGAGTAGCGGTTGTTCGTGAGCGCGGCCGGCGCCTCCCCGGCCGCCGCGAGGACGAGAGCCCGCCGATCGGCGGCGGTCGCGAGAGGGATCGAGCCGGAACCCAGGACGACGACGCCACCGCCCGGCGACCGACCCACGGAATTCCGGAGGAGCCGCCCAAACGGCGTTCCATCCGGTACGCCCGCGACGATCCGAACCTCATCGGCGCCGGCCGCCGTGAACGACACCCGATGGCGCTCCGCGAGCGTCCGTCTCGCGGTGGCCACCCATGCCTCAAGCGGCCCGGCCGCCGGCGGCGCTTCGGCGTGGAGGATGATGACGGCGACGGGAGCCACGGGCCGAGTCTAGCGAGCGGAGGTCGAACGCCTGACGAGCACGACGCTGGCGTATATCGGACTCGGGGCGAATCTCGGCGACGCCGCTGCGACGATCGCGGCCGGGATCGACGCTCTCGCGGCGCTGCCCGGGGCGCGCCTCCGGGGCGTGTCGCGGCTTTACGCCACCGAGCCCGTGGGCGTCGCCGATCAGCCCGAGTTCCGGAACGCGGTCGCGGCACTCGACGTCCCGTCCGGACCGGACCCGACGACGGGCGCGGTCGCCCTGCTGATCGCGCTCAAGCAGCTCGAGCGGGCCTTCGGACGGCAGGAGCGCCGGCGCTGGGGCCCCCGCGAGCTCGACCTCGACCTTCTCCTGTTCGGCGACCACCGGATCGCGACGGAGCGGCCGCTGGCGGCGCGATCGGACGACCCCGAGAAGCCAACGGATCTCGTCGTCCCGCATCGGCTGGCGGGGGAGCGCCTGTTCGTCCTCGCCCCGCTCGCCGACCTCGCGCCGGATCTCACGCCACCTGGCTGGTCCGAGACCGTCGCGACGGCCCGCCGTCGTCGCGAGCGGATCGAGGGCCCGGATGCCGTCCGGGCGATCGCCCGCTGGGGCCGAGACGGCTGGGTGCTGGAGCCCGAGCCCGGGTAGCCCGCCCGGAGCGGCGTCTCGATGGCGCCGGGGCTCAGAGCCTGACGGCCGGCGGGCGATCCCGGTCGAACATGTGGACGGTGTCGATGAACCGGATCTGCTTGGTCTGGTACGCCATCGACAGGGAGTGCGTCCGGGCACCGCCGCCGAAGTACCGGACGCCGCTGAGCAGGTCGCCCTGCGTCACGCCGGTCGCCGCGAAGACGAGCTGCTCGCCGGAGGCGAGATCCTCGGTCGTGTAGACGCGGTCTTCGTCGCCGTGACCCATCGCCGCGCCGCGCGCCTTCTCCTCCGCGCTGCGGTAGCGGAACCGCGCCTGGATCTCGCCCCCGAGGCAGCGCAGCGCAGCGGCCGTCAGCACGCCTTCGGGTGCGCCACCGATGCCCATGACGGCATGGACGCCGGTGCCGGAGACAGCGCACGAGATGGCCGCCGAGAGGTCGCCGTCGCTGATCAGCTTGATCCGGGCTCCGGCCTCCTTGACCTCACTGATCAGCGCCTCGTGCCGGGGCCGTTCGAGGATCACGATGGTGATGTCGTTGACCCGCCGACCGAGCGCCTCCGCGATGCGACGAACGTTCTCCGTCGGGCTCTCCCGGATGTCGACCCGACCGCCGGCGACGACCGGCCCGACGCAGAGCTTCTCGAGGTAGGTGTCGGGGGCGTGCGTCAGGCCGCCCTTCTCGGACGCCGCGAGCACGGTGATCGCGTTGTTCTGGCCGTGGGCGACGAGGTTCGTGCCCTCGAGCGGGTCGACCGCGATGTCGATCTCGGGGACGTCGTCGTCGTCGTGCCGGCCGACCTCCTCGCCGATGTACAGCATCGGCGCCTCGTCGCGCTCTCCCTCGCCGATGACGATCGTTCCGGCGAATTCGATCTCGTCCATGGTCCGGCGCATCGCCTCCGTCGCGGCCCGATCCGCGCCGTCCTTCTCGGCCCGTCCCATGAACCGCGCAGAAGCAAGCGCTGCGGCCTCCGTGACCCGGACCATCTCGAGTGCCAGCAACTGTTCCAACGCGATTCCTCCCGCGCGAACGCAACGCCCGAGGAGTGGCGGCCTAGTGTCGGAAGTGGCGCTTCCCCGTGAACACCATGGCCATGTGGTGGCGGTCGGCTACCTCGATTGCCATCTCGTCGCGGATCGATCCGCCGGGCTGGACGATTGCGGTCACCCCCGCCTGGGCCGCCATCTGGATGCCGTCCGGGAACGGGAAATATGCGTCACTCGCCATCACAGCCGTCTTCGCCCGGTCGCCGGCGCGTCGCAACGCGATCTCGACTGACACCTGCCGGCTCGCCTGCGCCGCCCCTATTCCGACGGTCGCGCCGTTCCTCGCGAGCACGATCGCGTTCGACCGCACGTGGCGGACGGCGCGCCACGCGAACAGCAGGTCGTTCAGCTCATCGAGTGTCGGTCGGCGGTGCGTCACCACCTGCAGGCGTCCCCGGTCGAGGCCGAGGTCGTCCATGCTCTCGACGAGCAGCCCGCCGCCGACGCGCTTGAAGTCGAGCGTCGCGATGCCGTAGTCCCGCATGCCCTCCGTCGGGTCGGGTGGGACCGCCAGGATCTCGAGGCCGTGCTTGGCCTTGAGGATGCCGAGGGCCGCGGTGTCGTAGCCTGGCGCGACCACCGCCTCGTACGAGTTGGCCGCGATCTCACGCGCAGTCGGCCCGTCGAGGTCGCGGTTGACTCCGACGATCCCGCCGAACGCCGCCACGGCGTCCGTGTCGAGCGCGCGGCGATAAGCCTCCACGAGGTCGTCGTCGGATGCAAGCCCGACGGGATCGGTGTGCTTCACGATCGCGACCGTCGGCGCGGTGAAGTCCGTCGCGATCCGGTAGGCGGCGTCGAGGTCGAGCAGGTTGTTGAACGACGGCCGGTCGCCCCGAAGCTGCGTCGAATCAGCCAGCGTGCCGCTGCGATGGGTGGTCTCGCGGTAGAACGCGGCGTGCTGGTGGGGGTTCTCGCCGTAGCGGAGGTCCTCGACCTTTTCGAGGACGAGCGCGAGGCGGTCGGGAAACATGTTCCCGGAGATCTGGTTGAGGTACGCCGCGATCTCCGCGTAGTAGGCCGCGACCGTCCCGAACGCCTCGGCGGCGAGGCGCGCCCGCAGCTCGGCGGAGACGAGGCCGCGCTCCCGGATCTCGCTGACGAGCTGGCTGTAGTGGGCGGGCTTCGAAACCGCGGCGACGCCGGCCGCGTTCCGGGCTGCCGCCCCGAGGAGCGCGGCACCGCCGACGTCGATCATCTCGATCGCCTCGTCGATGCCGACGAGCTGGGCGCCGACGGCGGGCGCGAACGGGGCGACGTTGACAACGACGATGTCGATGAGGCCGATGTGGTTGGCCTCGAGCTCCGCGAGCTGCTCCTCGACGTCGCGTCGGGCGAGGATCCCGGCGTAGATCGTGGGATGGAACGTCTTGACCTGGCCGCCGACAAGCGGCGGGACGCTCGTCAGGTCCGAGACGGAGCCGACCTGGATGCCGTCATTGGCGAGGTGCTCCCGGGTCCCGTCGGTGGCATGGATCTCGACTCCAAGGTCGAGCAGGTCTCGGGCGAGCCCGGTGATCCCTTCGCGGTTGGCGACGGACAGCAGGGCTCGCAACCGGGGCTTCCTCCCATCCGCGCACTCGGACAGCGATCACGCGACGTTGCGCCCGAGTATAGCCCGCCGGCATGGCATACTCCGGCCACTCCATCGCCCCGACGCGGGCTTCGCCCGTTCGCCCGCCGGCCGGTATCCGACAGCAGAGGATCGATCGTGCGACTTGCGCCCTGGGAGTACCTCTTCCTGCCGTTCACCTCGCACAACTTCCCGGACCTCTTCACCCCCATGTGGATCGCGGCGATCGTGCTCCTGGGCGTGCTCGTGATCCTCTACAACGTCCGGACCCGGGCACTCCACCGCCACGCTCCGTACCTCGACCTCTGGGAGTGGCTGCTGTGGTCGGGCCTCAGCCTGTTCGGCCTCGTCATCACCGCATCGCTGTTCAGCTTCGAGTTCATCGTGCTGCTCGTGGTCCTGTCGATCGGGCTCGCGGTGATGCTGTGGGTCCGCTTCCTGCGGTTCCCGCCGCTGCTCCGGGCGTACGAGGTCCGCCTCGCCAAGCAGCGTTACTTCTCGAAGACGAAGGCCTCCCGGCCTGAGGCGACGATCCGGCCGAAGACGGCCCGGCGGCAGAAGCGCCGTCGCTGAGCCGCTGACGGCGTCGCGCGAGGAGACGACCGTGCCGATCGAGGTGCGCAGATTCGGGGTCGGCCACCGCCGACCCGGCGGTCCGCCGGGCTCCGAGGGGGTCAGCGGCCAGGTGATCCACAGCGACGGCCGCGGGATCGTGTCGGAGTTGGCGTTCGAACGTGGCGGCCGCATCGAGCCCCACTCGAACCCAAACACGACCTACTTCGTGGTGATCGAGGGCGGCGGCTGGACGCTCGTCGGCGACGAGCGGATTCGGGTTGCCGCCGGCGAGGCCGTCGTGTGGCCGCCGGACGAGGTTCACGGAGCCTGGACCGACTATTCGAACATGCGGGCAATGGTCATCGAGTTCGCGGGGCCGGACGACAGCGCGCTGCGGGGGATCCTCACGGGCACGGCCCGCGAGCTGCTGCCGGGGGAGTCGCACCCCACGCGCGCCGACGGCGAGCTCGCGCCCCGGCAGGGCGGCGTCGTCCACGACAGGACCGAGGGCGAACCGCTCTAGCGCCGGAGACAAAGGGACGCCTCCGGGCTACACACGGGACAAAGACCGTCGGCCGGTCCCGCTCCTCCACGGACACCGGCCGACGCGGGAGATTCGCCGTGTAGCCCCCGGCGGTTCCGCGGGCGGGCTCAGCGCTCGAGCGCTGCGGCCCGCGCGAGCAGCTCGAGGAAGCCGCCGACCTCGTTGTTGCGCGGCAGCTCGGCCGAGAGCTCGTCGCCGACCGCGAGCACGTCGCGAAGCCGGTACGTCGAACCCCAGGCACTGCCGCGGAACCGCTCGGCAGCCGCGGCGACGATCGCATCGAGCTGGAACGTCGGCGCGGTGTCGGCGAACGACCCCGCCAGGTTGTCCACGTGGACCTCCCGCGCGAGCTCGCCCGCCTTGCGCGTGTCAGGGTCGATCCAGCGCACCCGGACCGTCCCGATCGTGCCCTGGTCGAAGAGGCCGGCACCCTCGTCCGTGAGCCGGAGCGCGTAGAGGGCCGTCGCGGCGTGACCCGCGCCGATCGCGCCGGCGTCCACCTCGTCGTTGCGGAACTCCTCGTCGGGGATGGCGCGGTTCTCGTAGCCGACGAGCCGGTATGCCTCGACGACCTCGGGGTTGAACTCCACCTGGGCACGGGCATCGAGCGCCACCGTGTCGAGCGTCGAGGTGAGCCGCTTCCCGAACAGGTCCTGCGCGTCCTCGAACTGGTTGACGTAGGCGTAGAAGCCGTCGCCGTGGTCGGCGAGCTGCTCCATCAGCACGTCGTTGTAGTTGCCCATCCCGAAGCCCACGGTGACGAGCTGGATGCCCTCGTCCGCGTCGGGGCGGACGCGGGCCAGGATGGCGTCCGGGTCGAGCGCACCGACGTTCGCGACGCCGTCGGACGCCAGGATCACGCGGTTGATGCCCGCTTCGCGGAACGTCTCGCCGGCCAGCTCGTAGCCGACGGCCAGGCCGGCCTCGACATTCGTGGAGCCGCCGGTCTCGAGGCCGTCGATCGCCGCGAAGATCCGGTCGGCGTCGGCGGCCTCCGTGGGCTCGAGCACGACCCGGGCGTCCGTGCCGTACTCGACGATCGCGACGGTGTCGCGCGCCCGGAGCCGGTCGACGAGGAAGGCGAGCGACTGCTGCACGAGGCCGAGCCGGTCCTCGCGCGCCATCGACCCCGAGGTGTCGATGACGAACGTGAGGGCGGCGTCCGGCCGCTCGAAGCGGGTGAGGTTCTTCGCCTTCACGCCGACGCGGAGCAGCACCTCGTCCTCGTCGAGGAACGGGCTGGGCCCGCCGTC
>JBJMMH010000156.1:0-7929 GCA_045804885.1 Chloroflexota bacterium
GGGCGAACTTCCCGCGCCAGCCGTTCGGGACGGTGGCCGGACCGTACTCGGGCACGCACGTGTTCACCCGGACGATCGCGGAGCCGACAGGCGTCCGCTCGGACGACTCAAAACGCTATCCACTTCTGCTCTGGGATCCGAAGCCCGGTCCGAAGCAGTACCGCGTCCAGATCTCCACCCGCGCCGACTTCGCGACCGCGATCGAGGACGTGATCACGGACAACACGAGCTACGCGCCGCTGCTGACGCATCCGGCGTACGCGATGGGCGTGCCGCTCTACTGGCACGTCGCGGCCGTGGACGAGGGGCGGAACACGGGCGACTGGAGCCCGATCCAGCGGATCGGCAACGTCAGGCAGCTGCGCCTGCGCGCCCAGGGCGCACCGAAGCGGAAGCGGGTGCGGAAGATCGTGGTGACGGTCCGCGGCCCCGACAGCAAGCCGGTTGCGGGAGCGACCGTGCGGCTGTCCGGCGCCGGCGCGCGACTGGCCCGTGTTCGCACCAACCGTAAGGGTTCGGCGATCTTCCGCGTCCGGGCCACGAAGCGCGGGATGATCGTCTTCCAGGCGACAAAGAGCGGCTACGCGTCGGCGCAGCTCCGGCTGCGCGTCCGGTAGCCCACAACCCAGGGGCCCGCTGCGGCGGCGGGCCCCTGGGGTTTAGAAATAGCGGCGCAAGCCGATGAGAAGGGTATGCTCGTCGGTGCGTTGCTGTGAACCCTGGGCTGCTCACGGGTCTGATCGGCGTTGGTGCGGGCGCGATCGCGCTCTGGATCGGCGTCCGGTTTCCGCGCCTTGCGCCGGACGATATGGCCAAGGTCTTGCTCCACGTGGCCGCGTCGATCGCCCTCGGGTATGCGACCTCACCGGCGTTGCAGGCCCTCCTCGGCTACGAGGATCCGCGCCTGACGCTGCTCGCGATCTTCGGCCTCGGGTTCCCCTCGATCGTGTACTGCCTGCTGGCCGGCCTGTGGATGATCAAGCTCGCGCAGCGCAATCTCAGCGGCTACCTCCGCTGAGCTAGTCCCTTGCCAGCCGCCACAGCGCGGCCGTCAGCACGTCGAGCGCCAGCGCCACGTCCTCGTCGGAGGAAAGCTCGTCCGGCGAATGGCTCGCGCCGCCGTTCAGGCTCCGGACGAACAGCATCGAGGACTCGACGCCGGCGGCGGCCAGGATGCCTGCGTCGTGGCCGGCGCCCGAAGGGAGCTCCACGACCGGGAGCCCGCGTTCCTCGAGCTCGGCGCGCAGGACGTCCGTTGCCAGCCGAACCGGCGCGTTCGCGTAGTGCGGGTCCTCCAGCCCGAGCTCGGCGACCAGCCGGTCGAGCCGTTCCTGGTCCGGCGCCCGCGCGTCGACCGTCAGCTGCACCCGTGAGGGCACGACGTTCGCCGCGCCGGGCTCCACCTCCAGCTGCCCCACCGTCGCCACGGCGTCCTCGATCCCGGCTGCGACGTCACGGACGCGAAGCACGTACTCCGCCGCAGCCGCGAGCGCATCCCGGCGGCCGTTCATCGGCGTCGTCCCCGCATGATCGGCGTGCCCCTCGAAGACGCGGTGGCGCCGGACCATGCCGGCGATGCTCGTCACGACACCGAGCGGCGCGCCCCTCGCGGCCAGCCGCGGCCCCTGCTCGACGTGCAGCTCGACGTAGCGACCCGGAAGTAGCGCGTTCGCGACCCGCCACCGGCTGCCGTGGCACCCGGTCTCCTCGTCCCGGAAGACGACGACGCCGAGCGTCCGCTCGGCCGGCCCCGCAGCAATGACCGCCTCGAGGCCCGCGACGACCCCGAGCGCCCCGTCGAGCCGACCGCCGAAGGGCACCGAGTCGAGGTGCGACCCGGTCCACACCTCCGGCAGCTCCGGCCGCGAGCCGGCGAGGCGGCCGATCACGTTGCCCCGCCCGTCGACCTCGACCTCGAGCCCCGCCTCCTCCATCCACGACACGGCCAGCACGCACGCCTCGTCCTCCTCGGGCGTCCCGCCGACGCGGTTCGCGCCGACGCCGTCGCCGATGTCGAAAACGTCGTCCAGCCGTCGGTTTAGAGTCGCCAGCGTCGTCACGGATCTGCGGAAAGGAGGATCTGCATGAGCGACACCGCGTCGCCTTCCCAGGGCTCCACGCTCGACCGCCGGTTCCGGTTCGCGGAGCGGCGCACGACCCTGGCGCGCGACACCGTCGCCGGCATGACGACCTTCATCGTCATGTCCTACATCATCTTCGTGAACCCGGCGATCCTCGGCTTCGCCGGGGTCCCAGGCCTCCAGGGAGAGGGCCTCCCCTTCGAGGCCGTCCTCACCTCAACGTGCCTCGTCGCCGGCGTAATGACGATCATCATGGGCCTTTACACGAACATGGCCTATGCGATCGCGCCCGGCCTGGGCTTGAACGCGGTCGTCGCCTTCACGCTCGTCGCACAGAACGGCCTCAGCTTCCCGGAAGCGATGGGCCTGATCGTCGTGGAGGGTCTCGTCGCCGTCGTCGCAGTGCTGGTCGGCCTCCGCGAGGCGATCATGCGCGCGATCCCGCTCGAGCTCAAGAAGGCGATCGCGATCGGCATCGGCCTCTTCATCGCCTTCATCGGGCTCTACGACTCCGGCCTCGTGATCGGCCGGGCCGCACCGACGCCCGTCGACCTCGCCACCTTCACGACCTGGCCGGTGATCATCACACTCGTCGGGCTCGTGATCACGATCGGTCTCCGCGCGATCGGGTTCCAGGGTGACCTGTTCGTAGGGATCATCGCCACGACCGTCTTCGCGACGATCGTTAACTGGGCCAACGACTACTCCGTCTACGACACGCCCGCGACCGAGCGCTACGCCCGCTGGCCGTCGGATCTCGTCGACACGCCGGACTTCAGCCTGATCGGCGACGTCAGCTTTTCCGCGTTCACCACGCTTCCGTTCCTCGCCGCCGTCGCGCTCGCTTTCTCGCTCTTCCTGGCGGACTTCTTCGACACGATGGGCACGCTCGTCGGCGTCGGCCGGCAGGCGGGGTACGTGAACGCGCAGGGCCAGATGCCGGACATCCGCAAGCCGTTGCTCGTCGACTCGGCCGCCGCGGCGGCGGGCGGATTCGCGTCGGCGTCCTCGGCGACGACCTACATCGAGTCGGCTTCTGGCGTCGGCGTCGGGGGGCGGACGGGTTGGGTCAGCGTCGTCACGGGCGTCCTGTTCTTCCCCTTCATGTTCTTCGCGCCGCTGATCGGGATGGTCCCGCCGCAGGCGACTGCGCCCGCCCTGATCATCGTCGGCTGGCTGATGATCAGCGTCCTCACCGAGGCCGAGGAGGAAGCCGAGGTGGAGGAGCTCGGCCCGCCGACCACTACCGCCACGGAGGAGCCCGGCGGTCGCCGTCGCCTTGCCGGCATCGACTTCCACGACGTCGCGGTGGGCCTTTCGTCGGCGATCGTGATCATGTTCATGCCCTTCACGTTCTCGATCACCGACGGCATCGCCGCCGGCTTCATCGTCTACGTCCTCGTGCGCACCTTCCAGGGCCTCTGGCGGGAGGTGCACCCGCTGATGTGGGGTGCCGCGATTGCCTTCGCGATCTACTTCGCGCTGCCCATTCTCCAGCAGGAGTTCAGCTGGATTTAAGCCCGGCGTCTTCGAGGGCGGCTGCTACGAGCGCGTCGTAGCGGCCGTCCTCGAGATCACCCAGCGGATCGGGCGTATAGGCGAGCAGCTGGCCGTACGGCAGCGAGAACACGGCGCGCATCGCGAGCAGGCGCCGGCGCTCCGGCGAGTCGTCGCTCCGCAGGACGACCTCGGCGTCGCGCAGCTTCCGCACTTGGGCTGCACGCCCGGGTAGCCACATCACGAGCAGCAGGGCAGCGGGGAGGCCGAAGGTGACGAGGCCGAGGATGTTCGCGAGCTTGTGGACGTTGTCCTCGCCTTGCTGGCCCAGGTCGGAGACGTTGCCGCCGGAGCTCTCGCCGGCCGACCGCAGCCCGTCGGCGATCTCGCCGCCGACGATCGGCGTTCCGTCGACCGCGTCGGCAGCCGAGTCGAACCCGCCCTGGACGGCGCCGCCCGTCGCCTGCACGCCTTCGCCGAGGACGGCCAGTCGGTCGACGGCGTCGTGGACCTTCAGGCCGGCCCAGGCGAAGAGGACGAGCAGCGCGATTGACGCGACGTCGGCGACGAGCGCCCGCGTTCTCGGCCCGTGGATCTCGGGATAGAGACGCATGTTCCGCTCATACCCGCTCCGGCAGCTTCCCGAGCAACCACCAGCCGGCGAGTGGCCCCAGCGCGGCTGCGGCGAAGCCGGCCCGCCACGACGTCGCCTCCACGAGGTTCGCGAACAGGATCGGGACAAGGACGCCGATCAGCCCGAGCGTCGTCTGCTGGAAGCCGATCGCCGCGCCGCTCTTGGCGCGGCCGGCGAGCTCCGCCGCCGCGGTCAGCGAGAGGCCGTTCCACGACATCGAGACCGCGCCCGCGATCACGATCGCGGCGATCGCCGCCCACAGCCCGTTGTCGGCGACGAGCGAGGTCACGGCAAGGCCCGCCGCGCTCGCGACGCCGATCCAACGGAGCGGCCGGATCCGGCTGCCGATCCGGTCCGAGAGCCGGCCGGCGGCGATTCGCGAGGCCACCGCCGCCGCCTGGAAGACGGCGAGCACGACACCCGCGCGCGCGGTCGAGACGCCGTGCGCGTCGTGGAGGAAGAGCACCGAGAAGGACATGAGCGGGATCTGCGCGCTGAGGTAGAGCCCGCTGCCGATCGAGAGCGTCCAGAGCCGCGAGTCGCGAAGCGTCCACTCGATCGCATCGCCTTCCAGCTCCACGTCGCGAACGGGCGCCTCGCGCACCACGGCGACGGCGACCACTGCCGCCGCGACCGCGAGACCGCCGAGGAACGCGAAGGACCAGCGGAGCCCGCCCGCCGCATCCACGGCGGGGAGCACGACCGCCGACAGCCCGATCCCGAGCGGAATCGCCGTCTGCCTGATCCCGAGCGCAAGGCCGCGCTCCTCGGGGCCGAACCACTGCATCACCGCCCGGCCACTCGCGGCGTTGACGCTGGCGCCGGCCGCCGCGGCGAGGAAGAGCAGGACGAGAAACGCCGAGAACCCGCCCACGGTGCCGGCGACGAGCGCCAGGAGGCCGGCGGCGCCGAGGCCCGTCCCGAGCACGACCCGTTCGCCGAGCCGGTCGGCGAGCAGGCCCCAGGCGAGCAGCGTCGTCGTGGTGCCGACCCACAGGCTTCCGAGCAGCACCCCGACCTGCGAGACGCTGACGTCGAACTCCGACCGGATCTCCGGGGCGAGCACCGCCGGCCCGATGAAGAGCGCCGAGCCGGCGCCGGCTGCAGCCGTGCCCGCCGCGAGCACGGCCCACCGGTAGCCGCGTTTCAGGTCAGAATCGGGAGTCATGGAGCCAGGCGCCGCAACCTATCCGGCGCTCGTGGTCGAGGAGCGGTCGTTCCTCGTCCGCGTGATGGGCTGGATGTTCACCGGCCTGGCGTTCACGGGCGTGATCGCCTGGGCGATCGGTACCAGCGCGGATGCGGTCGCCTGGTTCGACGACCACCCCTGGGTCTTCATCGGCCTGATCGTGGCGCAGCTCGTCTTGGTCGCCGGCCTCTCGTTCCGGATCCAGAACCTGTCGCCCCAGGTCGCTGCAGCGGTGTTTCTCGGTTACGCGGCGCTGAACGGCGTCACGTTCTCGATGATCTTCGCCGTCTACACGACGGCGTCGATCGCGGGCGCGTTCTTCGTGACGAGCGCGATGTTCGGCGCCCTCGCGCTGTTCGGCTGGACGACCAAGCGAGACCTGTCTTCGGTCGGATCGATCGCGTTCATGGCCCTGATCGGGCTGATCCTCGCGAGCGTCGTCAACCTGTTCTGGGCGAACGGCGCGCTCTACTGGATCACCACGTACGCGGGCGTCGCGATCTTCTCGGCGCTGACCGCGTACGACATGCAGAAGATCAAGGAGATCAACACCCGCGGCAACACCGGCACGGACGACGACAAGCGCGAGGCGATCCTCGGCGCGCTCGCGCTCTACCTCGACTTCGTCAACCTGTTCCTGTTCATCCTCCGGATCTTCGGGCGCTCGAAGTAGCGCCTACCCGAGGCCGAACGGGTTGAACGGCTTCGGCGAGGTCGAGGTGATCACGCTCTTCGTCTCGAGGTAATCCTCGAGCGTGTCGATTCCGAGCTCGCGGCCGCAGCCCGACTGCTTGTAGCCGCCGAACGGGATCCCCGGGAAGGCCGTGTACGGCATGTTGATCCCGATCAGCCCCGACTTGATCCGCCGCGCGACCCGGTGCCCGCGGGCGGGGTCGCCCGTCCAGACCGTCGCCATCAGGCCGTAGCGCACGTCGTTGGCGATCCGCACGGCGTCCTTCTCGTCCTCGAACGGGATCGCCGTCACGACCGGGCCGAAGATCTCCTCCTGGGCCACGGTCATCGAGTTGTCGACCTTCGCGATCACCGTGGGCGGGTAGAACGCACCGTTGCCATTCCCCGGCTCACCACCGGTCACGATCTCGGCGCCCTCCTCGCGGCCCTGCTCGACGAATCCGTGGACGCGCTCGCGGTGGCTCTCCGAGATCAGTGACCCCATCTGTGTCTCTGGGTCGAGCGGGTCGCCGACCTTGATCTGGTCGGCCAGCTCGGAGAAGCGGCTGACGAAGTCGTCGTAGAGCGATTGCTCGACGAGCACCCGCGAGCGGGCCTCGCAGCTCTGCCCGGCCGAGTAGAAGATCGACCACACGGAGCTGGGGATCGCGTCGTCGAGGTTCGCGTCCGCGAAGACGATGTTCGGGCTCTTGCCGCCGAGCTCCAGCGTCAGGCGCTTGATCCCGTCGGCCGCCGCCTTCATCACCTCCGCGCCCGTGGCCGTCGAGCCCGTGAACGCGATCTTGTCGACTCCCGGGTGGCGGACGAGGTGGGCGCCGGTTGTCGGCCCGCCGCCGGGGACGACGTTGACCGCACCCGCCGGGAAGCCGACCTCGGTCGCGAGCTCGGCCACCCGCAGCGCGGTCAGCGGGGTCGCCTCGTCCGGCTTGAGGACGACCGAGCAGCCGGCGGCGAGCGCCGGCGAGAGCTTCCAGGTGGCCATCATCAGCGGGTAGTTCCAGGGGACGATCTGGCCCGCAACGCCGACCGGCTCCTTCAGCGAATAGAAGAGCAGCGAGCCGCCCAGCGGGTTCGAGCGGCCTGCGATCGACGCGATTGCCGAGGCCATGTAGCGGAAGTTCTCGACCGCCTGGTTCAGCTCGGCCTTCACGGACGAGATCGCCTTTCCGACGTTCCGCGCCTCGAGCTCGGCGAGCTCCTTGCGGTTCGCGACCATCGCGTCCGCAAGGGCGTGAAGGAGGCGCGACCGCTCGGTCGGCGGTGTTCGGCCCCAGTCGCCCTCGAGTGCGGCGCGGGCGGCTTTGACCGCGCGGTCGACGTCCTGCTCGCCGGCAAGGGCGACCTTGCCGAGCGGCTCGCCCGAGGCGGGCTCCGCCAGTTCGCGCAGCTCCCCGTCCGTAGGCTCCGATGCCTCGCCGTTGATGAAGAGGAGGTACTCGCGCTCGGTCGCGACCGCCATCGCGCCGGACGATAGCTCAGGCCAGATCGGCGGGGGTCAGCTGCTCGGTCAGGAGCCGCTTGAACTTCGCGCTGTCGCCCGCGACCCAGTCCCGGCAGACGCGGTACCCGTCGGTGTAGGTCGAGACGTACGCCCGCCAGACGGGGTGGTTCACGAACGAGATGTTGTGCTCGGCGCGCTTCGGCGAGACGAGCGCCCACCGGATCAGGTACTCGCGAGCCACGTCGACCGAGGCGCCGTCCTCGTGGAGCATGAGCGCGACGTTCGCCGGGACGCGCTCGAGCGGTTTCCTCGCGCCGCGAACGGCCCGGCCGAGCTCCGCGTCGTACTCGATCCCGAGCGGGGCGAGCGTCTCGGCGGTGAAGGCGTCCAGGTC
>JBJMMH010000157.1:0-2653 GCA_045804885.1 Chloroflexota bacterium
CGGATCGTCAACGACATCCTCTGGGCGAGCCGGCTCGAGTCGGGCCGCATGAGCATCGCGATCGAGCGGTGCGACGCTGCGGCCATCGCGACCGAAGTGGTGGACGTGCTGCGGTCACGGGCCCCCGAGGGGATAGAAGTCGCCGTGCGCAAGGCGCGCGGCCTGCCGCAGGTCGCCGCCGACCCGGACAAGCTGCGCCAGATCCTCACCAACCTGATCGACAACGCGATCAAGTACTCGCCCGACGGGGGCCGCGTCGAGGTCGAGATCGGCCGCAGCGGCGGCCGCGTCCGTTTCCGCGTCACCGACCAAGGGCTCGGCGTCCCGCCCGCGGAGCAGGACAGGATCTTCGAGAAGTTCTTCCGGCTCGACCCGAACCTGACGCGCGGCGTCGGCGGCACTGGCCTCGGCCTCTACATCTCCCGCGAACTGGTGACGCGCATGAACGGCCGCATCTGGGTCGACTCCGACGGCCGGACCGGCAGCTCCTTCTTCCTCGAGCTCCCGATCGCCTGACGCCCTACAAACGGAAACGGCCGGTAGCAGCTACCGGCCGTGTCCGAGTGAATCGTGCTTGTGCGCTCTAGTACCCGGGGCCACCCGGGGGCCCTGCCGGCCCCTCGTCGTAATACGTCCGGCGGCGGCTGAAGTAGCCGGGGCCGGCCCACGAGGACCAGAAGATCAGGGACAACAGGATTCCGACGATGCCGACGATCAACAGGATCCAGCCGATCGTGTGGATGTCGACGCCCGAAACGGTCGTGTTCACGGCGAAGGCGAGCACGGCGCCCACGGCCGCCAGGATTAGTCCTACTCCGAGACCCATGCTTACCTCCTTGTAGGGGGTCCGGTAAGGGAAACGGACGAGGGCCGGTTCGAGGTTCGGTCGGTTTCGCTTTCGTCTAGGCTCCGACGCGGATGCGCAAGGGCTCCATCGTCGCGCTCTTGGGGCTGGCAGTGATCGCGGGCGGGGTCGCCACTGCTGTGGCGCTCGTGCCGACCTGGCTGCCGAAGGACGCCTCCCGCGAGGCGGATCGCATCGACTTTACGTTCTGGTTCGTGATCGCGATCTGCATCGCGATCTTCGCGATCGTCGCCGCCGTGATGATCTACGCGGTCCTGCATTTCCGGGTCCAGGAGGACGACTTCGAGGACGGGCCTCCGATTCACGGGCACACGGGGCTCGAGATCACGTGGACGGCGATTCCCTTCGTCCTCGTCACCGCCATCGCGATCGTGAGCGCGATCGTCCTCTCGCGCAACGATGCCGAGGCAGGGAACACCCTCCGTATCAACGCGACCGCGCAGCAGTTCACCTGGACGTTCGGCTACCCCGACGCCCATGACGCGACGAGCCCGGTCCTGCGGCTCCCCGAGGGCCGCTCGATCGAGCTCGACATGCGTGCGCTCGACGTCATCCATGCGTTCTTCGTGCCCGAGTTCCGGACGAACGAGGACATCGTCCCGGGCCTCGTCACGACCGTCCACATCACGCCCGACCGGCTCGGCACGTTTCCGCTCATCTGCAACGAGCTGTGCGGGCTCGGCCACTCGACCATGCGCAGCCAGGCGATCGTGATGAAGCCCGCCGCCTTCGACGCCTGGCTCAAGCAGCAGGGGAAATCGGCCGCGCCGGAGCCCACGACGACCACGACGACGAACACGACGACGACCTCGACGACGACCTCGACGACGACCTCGACGACGAGCACGACCTCTACCTCGACGACCTCCTCATCGTCCTCGGCGGCCGGCCTCGCCGTCTTCAACGCGAACGGCTGCTCGGGCTGCCACACGCTGAGCGCCGCCAATGCCACAGGTACGACCGGGCCCGACCTCGACAAGCTCGTCTCGTACGCGCACCAGGCGAACCAGCCGCTCGCCGCGTTCGTCCACGACTCGATCGTCGACCCCAACACGTACGTGGAGTCCGGCTACCCGAAAGGCGTCATGCCGGAGACGTTCCAGCAGTCTCTCTCGAAGACGCAGCTCGACGCCCTCGTGACGTTCCTCGTCCAGTCCGCCCAGAAGAAGAAGGGATGATCCAAGCGTGACGACGACCGCAACCGCCGACGACCCCCATCACGCCCCGAGCCCGACCCGCGGCGGCTGGCGGCGGCATCTCCTCGGTGCCGGCTGGGTTCGCGCGTTCTGGATGACTCTTCTGTTTGCGGGCTTCGGCTTCGGGCTCGTCGTCCTCGTCCGCTGGGCCGCGGACTGGCAACCGATCATCGACACGCAGCCGCTCGTGCTCGTTTCGGCGCTCGTCTCGGCGCCGATCGGCTTCCTCGCAGGCATCGGCACGTTCGACTACTGGACGTACTACGCGCTCGGCTACCCGAGCCGGCCCGAGGACCACTCGGGCCACGGCGCGCAGAGCTGGCGCGACTACTTCCGGGTCAACACCGACCACAAGGTGATCGGCGTCCAGTACCTCGTGACGACCGTCTTCTTCTTCCTCGCCGGCGGCCTGCTCGCCCTGCTCGTCCGCGCCGAGTTGGCGAAGCCGGGCACCCAGTACTTCGACCCGCAGACCTACAACGGGCTCTTCTCGGTGCATGCGTCGCTGATGATCTTCCTCTTCATCATTCCGGCCTTCGCGGGCCTGGCGAACTTCGTGGTGCCGCTTATGCTCGGCGCGGCGGATATGGCG
>JBJMMH010000158.1:0-14179 GCA_045804885.1 Chloroflexota bacterium
GTGCGGATCAGCTCCCGGCCGCGCTGGAGCAGCTCGTACGCGGACTCGCGGTTGTCGGCAGGCTGCTCCATGTGCTCCATCCCGGAATCGTGCCATGCCCGGCCGGATCGCTCGTTTCGGGCCGGCTGGTGCATCTGCCGAACAACTGCCAAGGCCACGCGCATTCAACGAACCTATGCGACCGACCCCGAGCCGAATCGACCGGTTTTGGCCTCACCGGCGTCCATCGCCCGATAGGCATTCGACGAACGAGCGGTCGAGGCCGGCAGCCAGGATCAGGACGTCCCGTCGCGCCACGGAGCGAGGTCGACCTGACGGAGCCGGGGCGAGTCGGTGAGGCCCGGGATCCGGCCGCGCTTCGCGATCGGCTTGCCGTCGATCTCCTTGATGTCGCCGGTGAAGTCGATCGGGGTGGCTCCGCTGATGTGCGACCCGACCGCGTACGAGTCGACCGGCGCCGCGGCATCCTTGAAATACTGGATCCGCGCGGGGTTGAGGCCGCCCGACACGACGATCTTCACGTGCTGGTAGCCCTCGGTGTCCAGCCGCGCCCGAACCTCGTGGACGAGGTCGGCGGTCACGCGGCCGCGCTCGGCGGGCGTGTCGAGGCGGATGCCATATAGCCGGTCGCCGAGGGCATGGGCGACGCGGAGCGCCTCCTCGGCCTCGTCCCGGAACGTGTCCACGAGCACGATCCGGGGCAGCTCCGGGCCCAGATCGCGGTCGAACGCCTCGGCCGCTCGGACCGTGTCGCCGAAGATCAGCACGAGTGAGTGGGGCATCGTCCCGGTCGGGCTGAGCCCGGCGAGCCTGGCCCCGGCCGGCGTCGACGCGCCGACGCAGCCGCCGACGATCGCGGCGTAATCGAGGACGTCGGTGATGTCGGGGTGGACGTGACGCGCGCCGAACGAGATCACCGGCTCGGGCGCGGCGACGTCGACGCACTCGCGGGCGGCCGTCGCCCAGCCGGTCGACTGGGCGAGCATTCCGAGGAGGGCCGTTTCGTAAAGGCCGAACTCGAGGTAGCGGGCGCGGATCCGGAGGACGACCTCCTTGGGGCCGATCCGGTCGCCGTCGTCGAGGGCCTCGACCTCGACCTCGGCCGGGTCGCAACGCGCGAGGACGTGGCCGAGGAGGTTCTTCGCCTCGTCGATCCCGCACAGGACGGCCTCCTGACGGGCGAACACCTCCATCGTCACGAGCGGGTCGAGACCCTCGCGCTCGAGGATGCTCGCGGCCCGGGCGAAGTACACGTCGGCGGAATCGCCCGACATGATCTCGCGCGAAGGACGGGTCCTGACCATCCCCATCAGCGGGCGAGCCTCACGTTCCGTCTCCTTCGTCGCGCTGCACGTCGGCGGGCTCGGGCGCGGCGGCCAGGCGTGGGTCGCCGAGTGTAGCGTACGGCTGGAGCGGCGCCGATCCACCGGCCGGCGTCAGTGCGGCGCGTCTCGTCACGAGCCGGCGCCGCCCGCGACGAGCCGCGAAGAACGCGGCGCCGCCGATCGCGACCAGCCCCGCGCCGGCAATCCCGCCAGCCGCCATGCGTTCGCGGCCGCGTTCGACCGCGGCATCAAACGCCTCGTCGATCTCCGCGAGGTCCGCGTCGGCGGCCTCGAGGTCGCCCTCCGAGAAGGCCGATCCGGCGGTCGCCAGCTCGCGGTCCGGGTCGCTGCCGAGCAGCCCGAGGATCGTCAGCGGCGGCCGATCGGCGGCGACCCGGCTCCGCGCCTCGGCGAGGCCTGCGGTCATGGCGAGCTGCCGATCGGCGAGCGCCTGCACGCTGGCGATGTCGCTCCGCTCGCCCTCGTAGGCGGTCCGGAGTGATGCCGGCGGTTCGACGTCGAGCTTCGCGGCCGCGGCATCGATCGCGTCGCGGGTCTCGAGCACACGCTCCGCGGCATCGATCGCGGCCTTCGCCGTCGGAAACGCCCACCGCCCCAGTGGCTCGCGGACCGCCCACGCCGGCCGCCAGCCGTCGCCCTCCTCGAGGAGCTCCGCGTAGGCGGCGCGCGCGGCCGACCGATCGTCGAGCAACGCCGCCTCGTCCGCGTTCACCACCCAGCGCCGGAAGATCGGCTCGACGCCGGCGGCGTGGCCGCGTTCCTCGAGCAGGTCCAGGAAGCGTCGCCAGTCGGCGGCCGTCGGCAGCGTCTCGACCGGCTCCGCGCCGACATACGCCGTCTCGCGCTTCCGCCCGGCCGCGAGCACGTCCCGCATCGCCTCCTCGCCCGTGGCCGCGACGATCGCCCGCATCGCCGTCCACGCCGCGTTGTAGCCGTACGTCTCGCGCGCCTCCGTCTCGGCGTCCGCGATCCGGCCGGGATGAGCCCAGTCGTTGAGGCCGACCGCGCCGGAGTCGGTCCGGGCGACGCTTTGGGGCCGGAGCCCACCGTTCGAGACGTCGTCGAGCACGCGCGACGCGTATTCATCGGCGAGGCCTTCGTCGATCCAGCGGCCGACGAACAGGTCGGCATTGAACCAGGCATGGGAAGCCTCGTGGACGATCGTCAGCTCGTCGAGATCCTCGCTGATCTCGATCCGGTGCTCGTCCGTGAGGAAGACGCCGCCGTAGCCCTCGAGCAGCGGCGTGTGGACCTCCACGACCTCGATGTCGCCCTCGACCGGCCAGGCAAGGCCGAGCTTCGCGACGAGCGCCGGGAGGCCGACGTCGAGCAGACCCCTCACGCGCGTCCGCCACTCGTCGTCCTCGGGCCATGCCCGGATCACGAGATGCTCGCCGTCGGCGAGGTCGAGCCGATCCTGCGTGAGCGCGTCGTGGCGATCGGCGACGACGAGCGCGTACCACTCGGCGGTGTCGTCGATTCCGGTCGCGCTGATCGTCGTGACGCCGCCGGCGGCCGACTCCTGGGTCGGCGAGCCGCTCGTCTCGACGTCGTAACCGTTCGGAACCAGGATCTCGACGTCGCCGCGGTCGCCGAACGCCCATGCCGGGAACGTCGCGAACGCGGACCCGACACGGATGTCACTCTCCGACCGTGCGGCGCCACCCGGCAGGTCCCAACCGACCGTGAAGGCGATGGACTCGCCGAAGTAGAGGTCCTTCGGGAAGTCGATCCGGAGGTGCGCGAAGCCCTCGTCGGGCGCCAGCGCCGTCGTCAGCTGCGTCTTGCCCGCGGACGCCCCGACGGACGTCGCCTCGGGCTGGACGGCGATCGACGCCGACTCGAAGAAGTAGCGCGTCGTGAGCGTCCCGGTCGCGGTCTGGCGGACGAGGTTCGGCTTCGTGTTCTCAGCGGTGACCGAGACCGAGACGTGGACGACCGACTTCTTCGGGTCGAGCGTGTACGTCGACGCAGACACCAGCGACAGGCCGTCGTCGGGGGCCTGCGCCGGAGGCACGCCACGGGCCGGCGCCGTGCCGCCGCGGTCCTCTGCCGCAAGGGCCGGCGCCGTCGTCACGGGACCGACGAGCGCGGCCGCGATCGCGAACCCGGCGAACAGTGCCCGGCCGTGTCGCGTGGCGCCCAACCGGGCCATGCCGGTCAGTCGCTGGCGGTCGTCGCGGGACCGCCGGTTTCGGCGCTCCCGCGGCGGCGCCCCGACCGCCGCCGAGCGACGCCCCGCGCGCCGTTGACGATGAACGCGACCGCGACGAGCGCCGCGATCGCGGCGGCGAGCATCGTCATGACGCGGTTCCGGCCGCGCTCGCGGGCGCTGTCCCACGCGCCGTACGCCGCCGCGCTGGCCTCGACCGATGCCCGCAGGTCGCCAGTCTCGAATGCCGACTTCGCGGTGGCGAGCTCGGCGTCCGGCGTCTCGCCCCAGAGCCCGACCTGCTCGACGATCCCCGGGTCCGGCTCGCGGATCGCGGCCGCCTCGGCGTACGCCCTGATCGTGGCGAGTTCGGCGTCGGCCTCCACGGACGCGGCCACGAAACCCTGGTTGCCCTCGAACGCGGCCTCGAGCGCGCGCGGGGCGGTGAGCCGGGCGGCGGACGCCCTGGCGAGCACCTCGTCGCGGTCGTCGAGCGCGCGGTCCGCGGCGGAAAGCAGCTCGGTCGCCTGCTCGAACTGCCACGCTCGCATCGCCTCCCGGACGATCGGCGGCAGCCGCCACTCGCCGGCCTTCGAGACGACCGCGTCGTATTGGCGGCGGGCGGACGCCCGCGCGTCGAGCAGCGTCGCTTCGTCATCGCGCACGACCCACGCCCGCCACAGGTCGTCGTACGTCTTCCCGGTGCGGTCTTCGAGCAGGTCGAGCAGTCCTCGCCAGTCCGGCGGCGGGGCGCCCGACTCCGTCGGCGCCGCGTCCGAGGCTGCCGCGGAGCCGCCCATCGAGGCGTTCATCTCGTTTGCGCCGGGCGGCTGGTACGCCGCGATGCCGGCGTTGGCGGCGTGCCAGACGCTGGAGAGGCCCGACGCGCCCGCCCGCTCGGCGACGATTCGGGCGAGCTGCTCCGACGCCGCGTAGCCGTACGCGTCGGAGGCCTCGTCGCCGCCCGGCGGGCCCCATGCGTTCAGCGGGATCCGCGACGCCGCCATGTCGGGCGAGATCTTCGTCGGCGCGACCTTCAGGTCGAGCTTCGCGCCGGCGTCGAGCGCGTACCACGAGGCGAAGCCCTCGTTCGCCCAGCGATCGGCGAGCAGGCCACCATCGAACCAGGCATGGGCCGTCTCGTGGAGCGTGACGAGCGGGCTGGCGTAGTACGCGACCTCGACCGTCGAATCGGTCGGGTCATAGCGGCCGGCGTACTCGGAGCCCGACTGCGTGACCGCCTCGGTCACGATGAACGGGCGATCGGCGACCCAGGGCAGGCCGATCGCCTCGGCCATCAGCGGCACGGCCTGCTCGACGAGGTCGCCGGTCCGCTCGGCCCAGGAGGGGTCGTCCGGCCACGCCCGCAGCGTGATGTCGAGCGAGCGGCCGGCAACATCGACCGTCCGCGTCGTCTCGCTGAACGCGCTGGCCTTGTCGGCGACGAAGTAGGCAAAGAAGGCCAGCGGCCGGGCCAGCGCCGCCGTCGTGTAGATCGTGCGCCCGGCGGCGTCCGTCGATGGCTCCCCGAGCTCATCCGACTTCGCGTCGATCCTGTACCCGGGCGGGAAGATCACCGTCACGGTGCTGCCGCCGGTGCCGTCGCTCGCGTACGCCCACGCGCCGAAGGCGACGAGACTCGAGCCAATCCGCGTCGTCCGCGTCGGCGCGCCGCCCGGGTCGCGGATGTCGAACGTCAGCGTCATCCCCCGGGACGAGCCGGCCGGCAGCCGCTTCCCGAAGTCGATCCGAAGCAGCGTGTGGTCCTTCTTCTTCGCGGCGACCTTCACGGCGGGTCCGCCGGTCCGCGCCGCGATCTTGAAGCCCGTCGTGTTCGGCGGGACGGCGAGGAACGCCCGGTCGAAGTAGTACAGGCGAGTCTTGGTGTCCTTGAGGTGATTGACCGCGTTGAGGGCGACCGACACGTGAACGGCGCCGTGCTCCGGGTCGACCGTGTACGTCGCGTTGCTCACGAGCGTTAGGCCAGTCGCGGGCGCCAGCGCCGCCGACGCCGCAGGGCTCGGGGCGAGGACGCCGACGCTCGATGCGATGAGGGCGACGACGAGCGCCGCGCGGCGAAGCCTCATCGGTCGCCGGCGGCGACGGCCGGCAGCTCCGGGACCTCCGCGACGTCGCCCGCCAGCTCGCCCAGTGCGTCGCGATAGCGCTCGAGCAGCGCGGCGCCGCGGCTGACGCGGCCGCTCATGTCCGGGATCCGGCCGCCGATCCAGAGCCAGCTCGCGGACTCCTCGAGGAGCTGGTCGGCGATCGCAAGCGATCGGGCGATGCCGATGCCGAGCGCGTCGCGGTCGGCGAGCTCGGGCGGGACCTCGACGGTCAGGATCGGCCGCTCGTCCTCGGCCAGCGAGAACTTCGCGAACGGGAACTCGTCGTTCCATCGGAGCAGGCGGCGGTACGACTTGCGGTAAGCGTCCGCGATCGGCGGCGCGAAGTGGACCCAGACGATGAGCGCGACCTGCGGGTCGAGGATGAGCGTGACCGGCACGTCGAAGCGGCGGCGGCCGTCGAGCCGGAGGTCCCACGACGTGACGCCTTCGCGATCCGTTCGGGCTTCCGGGGAGAGCCCGAGCTCGTCGAGCCAGTGCTCGACGTCGGCCGGGCGCACCACCGCGCCCTGGTCGGCGATTGGCATGCGGGGGAGTCTAGCCGGGACCGCCGATCCCGGGGCTGATGCGGGCCGAGCGTCCGGTTTCGCACGGCCGCCGATCGGACGCCGCCCGCGGCGGTTCTGTAGATATCGGAATCCGAAATCGACAGGTCGGCGCGCCGGGAAAATCCGTTCCCGCGCCGTTCGCAATCGTCGATGGCGCCTGGCCGCGGCAGCGAGACTAGTTCCGGCGCCGTTCGAAATCGTCGATGGCGCCTGGCGGCGGCGGCGAGACTAGTTGCCGCCCCTTGGCTTCGCCGTCATCCGGGCACCGGTGCCCGCGATCGGGATCGCGACGCTGCCGCCGTTCGTTCGGGCCGACCCACCGTCGGACCGGGCGGACTCCGCCCTGCTCCGGCTCTCCGACTGCGCCTCGGCTGCCGCGGGCTTCCGCTTCCGGGATTTCGCGCCGCCGGGCTCGACCGACGCCCCGTTCTTGACGACGCGCGACGCGAAGTCCGTCGCACGGACGTCGCCGGCGACCTTGACGTTGCGGCCGATCCGCGTCCCGCGCGGGATGATCGCCCGCTTCCCGACGACCGTGATCCCGGTGTTGAGCCGCCCCGGCTCCTGCCGGTTGGGAGTATCGAAGTCCGGCCCGTCGCCGACGATCGCGCCCTGGCCGACGACGACCTCCTTGTCGAGGATGGAGTGATCGACGACGGCACCGGACCGGATCACGCAGTCGAACATCACGATCGAGTCGCGCACGACGGCGCCGACGTCGACGCGGACGCCCGGCGACAGCACGGAGTTGACGACCGTCCCGTGGATCATGCAGCCGTGGCTGATCAGGCTGCGATGGACCTGAGCCGTCGGCCCGACCTTAGCCGGCGCCCGCTCCTCCGACTTCGTGTGGATGATCCAGTCCTTGTCGTAAAGGTCGAGCTCGGCGTTGTCCTGGAGCAGCGCCAGGTTCGCCTCCCAGAACGACTGGATCGTCCCGACATCCTGCCAGTAGCCGTCGAAGCGGTAGCCGAAGACCCGGGCGCCGCCGTCGAGCATCGCCGGGATCACGTGCCGGCCGAAGTCGTCGCGGTCGTCGCCCAGCCAGCGTCGGAGGGCCTTCTTCGAGAAGACGTACACGCCCATCGAGGCGAGGTCGCTCTTGGGCTGCTTGGGCTTCTCCTGCCACTCGACGATCCGGTCGTTGTCATCGATCGCGAGGATCCCCATCCGGGAAGCCTCCGCGAGGGGCACCCGCCGGACGGCGATCGTCACGTCGGCCCGGTGCCGCCGGTGGGCCGCGATGAACGGCTGGTAGTCCATCTTGTAGATGTGGTCCCCCGCCAGGACCACGACGGTGTCGCCCGAGTCGTGATCGAGCACGTTGAAGTTCTGGTACACCGCGTCGGCGGTCCCGCGGTACCACTCGGCCACGCGGCCGCGGGCGATATACGGCTGGAGGAGCTTGATGCCGCCCTTGTTGCGGTCGAGGTCCCACGGCCGGCCGAGGCCGATGTGGTCGTTCAGCGAGCGCGGGTTGTACTGGGTCAGGACGACGACGTTGTCGATCTCGGAGTTGACGCAGTTCGACAGCGTGAAGTCGATGATCCGGTACTTGCCACCGAACGGGACGGCGGGCTTGGCCCGGACGCCTGAGAGGATCGAGAGGCGCTCGCCTTCCCCGCCGGCGAGGATCACCGCCATCGTCCGCTTCATGGTCGCGAATCTACCACCCGGTCCCTGAACCACCGGTTACCGCGGGGACAAGCCCCGGTGCCCCTTAGACGAACAGGCGGGGGTTCCTGAAGACCCCGTTCCACTCCACCATCCAGTGGAGGTGGCAGCCCGTCGCGTGGCCGGTCGCGCCCTCGAACATGACGACCTGGCCTTCCTTCACGAGCGACCCGACATGGATCCCGTCGGGGTAGGTGTTCGCCTTGCCGTGGGCGTACCAGGTCACGAGGTCCTGGGAGTGGACGATGATCACGATCCAGGCCGGATCGGCGCCGTCAGCGTAGTTCCAGCCGATGTAGCCGATGCGTCCGGGACCGGCCGCCGTGATCGGTGCGCCGCAGCCCGCTCCCGACACGATGTCGATGCCGTTGTGGAAGTGCTCGCAGCCGTTGCCGGGCGCGTAGCCCGGATAGCTGCTGCAACCGAACTCCCCGGAGACGACGCCGCTCATCGGCCACGACAGCGAGCCGTTGAACTCGGACGGGACGTTGCCGAGCTTGTACTGCTGCTTGACGAGATCCTGGATCTTGGCCGCCAGGGCGCGCTGCGCCTTCGACGTCGTCGCGACGGCCTTGGCGAGATCCTTCTTGTTCTTGGCGAGCTTGACCATCGCCTGCTTCTGGATGGCAAGCGCCTTGGCCGTCTCCTTCTCGAGCTCCTTCAAGCGGGCCTGGGCGGTCTTCAGCTCGCCCAGCTGCTTGTCGAGCTCCAGCTTCTGCTTGAGCGTCTCGGCGCGGAGGCTGTCGGTCTGGACGCGGGTCTCGGTGACGACCTGGTGGATGGCCGCGAGCGCCTGCTGCGTCCTGACGATCTGCTCGGCGAGGGTCCGATCGTGCTCGGCGAAGTCGTTGATGTAGCCCACCTCGGAGACCACATCCGTGAACGAGCCGCCCTTCAGGAACGTTTCGAGCAGGGTCGTCCGGTCGGCGTCGTAAGCATCCCGGATCCGGTGGGCGAGCTCGGCCTTCTTCGTGCCGAGCTCCGAACGGCGCATCGCCTCTTCCTTCGTGAGGCGGACGAGCTGGTCGTCGAGGAGCGCAACGTGGGCGACGAGGTCGAAGTACTCCTTCTTGACGACCTCGATTCGCGCCGCCATCTGGTCGATGTCCTTGCGGACCTTGACCAGGTCGGCGTTGATGCCGTTGAGCTCCTTCGTCGTCGACGAGATCTGCCGTCCCAGGTCGGACTGCATCGCCGTGATCTGGGCGATCGCCGTCTTCTGGTCCTTGATCTGCTTCGCGAGCGCGGTCTGCTTCGCCTTCGCGTCGGCGAGGTCGTCGGCGTGGGCGGGGCTCGTGTTGACGGTCGGGACGCCGAGCAGGCCTACAAGCACCGGGATCAGCAGGAGGCCGACGAAGCGGCGCGGGGCGCGGGAGCGCGGCCGGCGGGACGACGACCAGCCAGCGAACGACGTGGAGTGACGGATCACGTGGGCATCGTGCGAGCGGGGCTCCGTGTGCTGGGGCACTCGATCTGTGGGGCGCGCATGACGGGTAGCGCGCGGGTTTACTCGCCGCCCTGATCGGGCACGGACCCAGGCGACACCGGCTTGTCCGGCATCATACCCGGGGGTGTCCACCGTAGGCATTACAAAGCCCAGGGACCAGCCCTACTTTGGTCCCAGCGACCCCACCGGACCGCAACCCGCCGCACCGGACCGACATGCGTCGCGGTGTGTCGTCAGCCGCGGACGAAGATCCCCCAGACCGCGCCGAAGATCAGGAACGGCCCGTACGGGACGTAGGTCTTGAGCGTGACCCGGCGGGCGGCGACGAGCACGACGAGCACGATCCCGGCGAAGAACAGCCCCGACACGATGCCGGTGATGGCCCGGATCCCGCCCGACATCAGGCCGACGCCAACGAGCAGCTTCACGTCGCCCATCCCGAACGCGCCCGCCCCGAACGGTATCGACGCGAGGTAGATCACCGCGGGCACGATCGTCGCGACGAGCACCGCCGGCAGCACATCGGCGCCGACGAGCGGGTTCTGGCCGCTGAGCGCGTAGACGGCCGCGACCGGGATGACGGGCAGCGTCAGGATGTCCGGCAGCAGCCGCTGATCGAAATCCGTCGCGAGGCCGACGACGAGCGTCACGAACCACGCCCCGAACAGGACGAGGGCAACGGTGTTGTCGTCGAACCGGGCCGGCAGGACGGCGAACGCGAACGCCCCGAACAGCCCGCAGACGACGGTCCGCCAGCCGATTGATCGGCCGGCCGGGAACTCGGGCGGCTCGTGCTCGGGCCAGCGCGTCGCCAGCCGATCCGCGAGGACGCCGAGCACCACCCCGGCGACCGCGAAGAGCGCCGACAGCGGCACGAGCGGGGTCATGTCGGTGGATGCGGATCTGCGATGCGCGGCGACGCCGCCACCGATCGAGGGATCTGGCTAGTTGCCGTTCCGCGCCCCGGCCAGCGCCAGCTCGACGAGCGTCGGATGGGTCACGCCGGTCGCGCCTCGGGGGGCCCACGCCGTCGGCTTCCGGAAGTAGCCGGTCCCCCCGATGTCGAGGTGCGCCCATGGCACGGTCGCGAACTCGCGCAGGAACATGCCGCTCTTGACGAGCGATCCTTCGGGCGCTCCGGCGTTCTGGAGGTCGCCGTACCACGAGTCCATCTCGGTCCGGTACTCGTCGACGAACGGGATCGGCCAATAGCGCTCTCCGGCCCGTTCGGCCGCCGACTCGACCTCGGTCCACCACGACGAGGGATTCGCGAACCCACCCGTGATGAGGTGACCGAACGCCCGCGACACCGCCCCGGTCCGCGTCGCGACGTCGACCAGGTGGGTCGCGCCGAGCCGCGCGGCGTACGTCATCGCGGCGCCCAGGATGAGCCGGCCCTCGGCGTCGGTGTTCGTGATGTCGACCCACTTCCCGTTCAACGCCTTGACGACGTCGCCGGGCCGCGTCGAGTGCGAGCCGGGCATGTTCTCGACCGCCGGCGCCACCGCCAGCAGGGGCGTCTCCGGGGAGAGGCGGGCGACGGTGGCGATGGCCGCGATCACGGTGCAGGCACCGATCTTGTCCATCTTCATCTCTTCCATCCGGTCGGCCGGCTTGATGCTGATGCCGCCGGAGTCGAAGCAGACGCCCTTGCCGACGATCGCGAGATGCCGCCCGAGCGCGTCCTTGGCGCCCTCGTCGCCGGAGCGCATGACGATCATCCGGGGCGGGTTGTCGCTGCCCTTGCCGACCGCGAGGAACATGCCCATGCCCAGCTCCAGGGCGCGATCGGGCTCGATGACGTCGATCCACAGGCCGTGCTGCTCGGCGAGCGCGCGGGCCTCGTCGGCGAGGACCGCCGGGGTGATCTCGGCGGCCGAGCGGTTGGAGATCGCGCGGGCCCAGTTCGAGCCCTCCCCGATGACGATCCCTCGTTCCGCGGCCTTCGACAGCGTCGCGGTGTCCTCGCCGGGGGCGACGAGGATCAGCTCGTCGAGCTGCGGCGGGGCGCCCTCGACGTCCTCCCGGTACAGCCGCTTGGGATCGAACGAGCCCTCGACGACGCCGCGGGCGAGGAGCTCGGCGGCGGCCGATGCGCCACCGTCGATGGCGGCGGCGAGGGGCGAGATCCAGATCGCGAGCGACGACGCCTCGCGGCCGCACAGCCGGCGCTCGGCGGATGCGCCGACCCGGACGACCGTCTCGCGATCGAGCTCGTCAGCCTCACCCGCGCCGACCGTGACCAGTCGGGTGGCCGGGAGATCGCCGGCGGCCACGACCGCCGTCCAGTAGCGCTTGCCGGAGACTTCCTTGAAGTCGGTCAGCGACCGGAGCTCGCCGCCGACGCGGCGGTCGATCTCCCCGAGTGGGCCCTCGAACGCCGGGTCACCGACGATCGGGATCGCGAGGACGTCGGCCTTGACGTCCCAGGGCTGGTCGGTGACGACACGCAGCTTCACGCTCAGGGACCTCCTCGGGGCTGGGCAGTGGCGCCACGCGCGGCGCACTCGGGATCAACGGTCGGCAAGTGTACTTCCGGGCGCGGCGGCGTCGCGCGGACCGGCGCGACGCGGCAGGGCCTACGGCAGCGGCGAGCCCGCCGGCTCGGCGGCGTCGGACGACCCGTCGGGCGAGCTCAACTCGCTCAGCGTCGAATCGAGCTCGCCTCGGGCCTGCTCGATCGTGATGACCGCCTGGTTCAAGCCGCCCCGGCCGATCTCAGCGAGGATGATGACGAGGCCCTTCGAATCGGCCGGCAGCCGGTGGCGTGCAGCCAGCTCCCCGTCGAACGCGGCACGGACCTCGTCGGTCACCTTGCCCTTGGAGTCGATCAGCGCCTCGTACAGCCGGCGGAGCGCCGCGTCGTACTGCGTGTTGAGGTCGAGCCACGTCGTCAGCGTCCCGACGTCGACCGTCCGTGACAGCGTGTCGCGCATGGCTCGGGCGTCGGCCATCATCTGGTCGGACTCGTCGAGCATCGCGAGGGCGTCGGCGTACTTCTCCTGACGGCCGGCTGCGGCGGCGTCGCCGGTCTTCTTGTCGTGATCGGTGAGCAGCGTCGTGATCCGGCTCGCGGCCGCGGATGACAGCGCCAGCTGGGACCATGCCGAGGACAGGCCATCGGTCGCCTCGAGGGCCTTGAGGGCGAGCGCCTGGCGCCGCCGAACCTCCGGCGAGAGCTCGAGCTCCGCGGTCGGCCCGAGGCCCGGCAGCGACTCGAGGCTCGTGCGGATCTCGGCGGAGTGGTCGTCGATAGCCGAGGTGAGCTCCTCGCCCTGGGCGACGGTCGTGTCGAGCGCATCGCTGTCGCCCGACGACAGGTCGGCGAGCGCGGTTCGGGCGAGGTCGCTGAGCTGGGCGACCTGGGTCGAGAGATCCTGGAGCTCGCCCTCGGCGGCCGAGAGCCCAGGCTCGATCGCGGCGTCGCCGGCGTATGCCAGCTCCGCGCGAGCCACGGACCCGGGCTGATGCGACATCGTCGCGACGATGCCCGCGGCACCGAGTGAGAGGACCGCGACGATCGCCACCCACGCGACGGCGAGGACGGCGCGACGGGCGGCTCCGAACATCGCGCGGCATCGTAGCATCGGGTCGTGGCCGAACCCGCCGACGCGCGCTCCCGCGACGTTCCCGCGTCGACGCGCCGACTGATCGAGGCGATGCCGAAGGCCGAGCTGCATCTCCATCTCGACGGCTCGGTGCGGATCGCGACGGCCATCGACCTGGCCGCGTCACGCGGCATCGAGGCGCCCCCAACGTGGAGTGCGATGTATGACGCGCTCGTCGCGCCCGAGCGGTGCCGCGACCAGGCCGAGCTGCTTGAGCGGTTCGATCTGCCGATCGCGCTGATGCAGGACGCCGAGGCGCTCGAGCGGATCGCGTACGAGCTGATCGAGACGAAGGCCGCCGACAACGTGCGCTACGTCGAGGTCCGGTGGGGCCCCCTGCTCCACGTCGCGCGCGGCCTCTCGCTCGCCGACGGGATCGCGGCGGTCGTCCGCGGGACGCGCGCGGCCGCCGACCGGTTCGGCGTCGTCGCCCGGCTCATCGCCACGGCGCTGCGGTCCCACGACTCGGCCGACAACGTCATGCTCGCCGAGACGGCGGCCGGCTTCAGAGGCAACGGGCTCGTCGGCTTCGACCTCGCCGGACCGGAGGAGGCGTACCCGGATCCGCTCGCCCACGAGCGCGCGTTCGCGGCCGCGCGCGCGGGAGGCCTGCGCATCACGCTGCACGCCGGCGAGTGGGGCGGCGCGCCGCGGGTCCGCCGCGCGCTCGCGGTCGATCCCGAGCGCATAGCCCACGGCCCTGGCGCGATCGACGACGCAGAGCTGTGTCGAGAGCTGGCGAGCCGCGGCATCTGTCTCGACCTGTGCCCCACCTCGAACGTTCAGGCCGGGATCGTGCCGTCGCTCTCGGCCCACCCGCTCGCCCGCCTGCACCGTGCCGGCGTCCCCGTCACGCTCTCGACCGACGACACGACGGTCTCCGACATCTCGCTGTCGGACGAGTACGCTCGCGCCGTCGGCCGGATCGGGCTGACCGTCGACGAGCTCTGGCGGATCAACCGGACCGCGCTTGACGTGGCCTTCGCCGAGCCCGCCGCGCTCCCGCTGGTCAGGGCCGCGTTCGATGCGTTCGAGCCGATCGTCGCCGCATCCGTTCCCGACGGACCTTAAGTCCGGGTTTCCTCGCCGGCGCGGCAAGGGCGTCGAGACGGCGCCTCGCGGCGGTTCGCCGTCGCATCGCTCCGGACTCTGGGTCCGGCTTCTTATCGCGGATGGCCGCCCAGCCGTGGGATCCGACGCCCAGCCGAAGAAACACGGCCGTCAAGTCCTGTTTCAGCCTGAGGACATCGCCCCGCCGAAGAAACGCGGACTCAGGGT
>JBJMMH010000159.1:0-11781 GCA_045804885.1 Chloroflexota bacterium
GATCTGACCCTCAAAGGCCTGGCGATCCTCCACGCCGAGGTCAGCGGCGGCGAACCGCTCGAGCTGGGCCTCCTGCGGTGAGCGCATGACCGACCGCCTCGCGGGCCGGCTGATCGCCCTGGGCGTAACAGGCTCGATCGCGGCGTACAAGGCCGTCGAGCTGCTACGCCTCCTCCAGGCCGACGGTGCCGACGTCGTCGTCCTGCTCACGCCGTCGGCGACCCGCTTCGTCGCGCCCCTCACGTTCGAGGCGCTGAGCCGGCACGCGGTCGAGTCGGACGTCCTGGCGCTGCTTCCGGACGGCCGGATCGGCCACATCGTCGCCGCCGACACGGCTGACGCCGTCGTCGTCGCGCCCGCGACCGCGCACTGGCTGGGGGCGATGGCGGCCGGCCTGTCGGGCGACACCGTGACTGCGACCGCGCTCGCGACGTCGGCGCCGGTCGTCGTCGCGCCGGCGATGGACGGCGACATGTGGTCGCACCCCGCGACGAGGGCGAACGTCGCGCGCCTCCGCGACGAGTTCGGCTACGCCATCGTCGAGCCCGACGAGGGGCCGCTCGCGTCGGGGCAGTCGGGCGTCGGGAGGCTTGCGGATCTCCCGCGCATAGTCGACGCCGTCGCGGCGGCGATCCGCGACCGTCCGATCAGGGCGCCCGATCCCGGCGCCCGTCCGCCAACGATCGAGCCGACGCGCGAACCGGACCTCGAGGGCCGACACATCGTCGTCAGCGCCGGCGGCACCGCCGAGCCGATCGACCCCGTCCGGTTCATCGGCAACCGCTCGTCCGGCAAGATGGGCGCCGCCGTCGCGGAAGCGGCACTCGCGCGCGGCGCGCGCGTCACGATCGTCGCCGGCAACGTGTCCGTCGGGCTCCCCGAAGCCGCCGCGATCGTCCAGGTCGAGACGACGGCCCAGATGCGAGATGCCGTCCTCGACCTCGTGGAGGGCGCCGATGCGCTGATCATGGCGGCGGCCGTCGCGGACTTCCGGCCGCGCCGCGCTGCGGCGACGAAGCTCACCCGCGACGAGGCCGTGACGATCGAGCTCGAGCCGACCGAGGACATCCTCGCCGGTGCGTCGGCCGCCGTACGCGCCCCAGCGGCTCGTCGACCAGGCCCCGTGCTGGTCGGCTTCGCGGCCGAGACCGGCTCGCTCGAGCGCGCCGCCGACAAGCTGCGCCGCAAGGGCGTCGACCTGCTCGTGGCGAACGACGTGTCGGAGGCCGGCTCCGGCTTCGGCACGGATACGAATCGAGTGACGATCCTCGCCGCGGACGGGAGCGAGCAGGCGCTGCCGCTCCTCTCGAAGCGCGAGGTTGCCGACAGGCTCCTCGACCGCGTCGCGGCCGCGCTGGACGAGCGCGACGGGGCCGCGCAGACTGAACCGATGACACAGGAGATCGGCCGATGAGCGCCACGTCCTCCCCCACCCCCGACGCCGTCCGCCGCCTCACCGTCAGCGACATCGGGAGGCTCTACGCCGACGGCGAGCGGATCCCGATGCTGACGGCCTACGACTACCCGACCGCGAAGCTGCTCGACGAGGCGGGCATCCCGATGCTGCTCGTCGGCGACTCGCTGGGGCGGGCCATGCTCGGCTACGAGAACGAGTTGAGCGTGACGATGGCCGACATGCTCCATCACGCCGCGGCCGTCACTCGCGGCGCCCGTCGAGCGCTGGTGATCGGCGACATGCCGTTCCTGACCTACGCGACGCCCGAGGACGCGCTGAAGAATGCGGGTCTCTTCATCCACGACGCCCAGGTCCAGGCCGTCAAGGTCGAGGGCGGCGTCCGGAGCGCCCGGATCATCGAGACGCTCGTGAAGGCCGGGATCCCGGTCATGGCCCACATCGGGTTGACGCCGCAATCGGCGAACGCCATCGGCAAGTTCCGGGTGCAGGGCAAGACGGCCGATCAGGCTCGGTCCCTGCTGCACGACGCCCTGGCGATCCAGGAGGCCGGTGCCTTCTCCGTCGTGCTCGAGCTCGTACCGGAGCAGCTGTCCGCGGCGATCACCGATCGGCTCCGGATCCCGACGATCGGCATCGGCGCGGGCGCGGGCTGCAGCGGCCAGGTCCAGATCATCAACGACATGCTCGGGCTCGACACGTGGCAGCCGAAGCACGCCAAGCTCTACGCGAACCTGCGCGAGTCGATCCTCGGCGCGGCGCGCGCCTACGCCGCCGAGGTCGCCGCCGGAACGTTCCCGGGTCCGGACCAGACGGTCCGGATGGACGACGCCGTGCTCGACGAAGTGCTGGGCCGAACGGCCCAGGACGCGGCACCGGATGCGGGCGCGCCCGCCGGCGGCATCCCGCTCGACCGCGACCTCTAGACCCTCGACCGCGCGGCTGCGCTCGGCCGGCGGTCCTGCCTCGGCGAGCGACCGGCGATGCCGTAGCCTCTCTCCGATGACGACTGACGGTCGCCGCGGCACGAGCCTCCTCCGGACCCGCTCGGAGCTCCGGGCGGCGCTCGCGGACGCGTCCCGGCCCGTCGGTCTCGTCCCGACGATGGGCTGGCTCCACGATGGCCACCGCTCGCTGATGCAGCGGGCCCGGACCGAGACCGCCACGACGATCGCGACGATCTTCGTCAACCCGCGCCAGTTCAACCAGGCTGGCGACTTCCGCCAGTACCCTCGGAACGAGGCCCGCGACGTCGCGATCTGCGAGGAGGAAGGCCTCGATCTCGTCTTCGCCCCGCCGGTCGACGAGGTCTACCCGCCGGGATTCGACACGGTCGTCTCCGTCGGCGCCGTCGCCCGCCCCCTCGAGGGCGCGGCGCGTCCGGGCCACTTCGACGGCGTCGCGACCGTCGTCGCGATCCTGTTCAACCTGGTCGGCGCGGATCGTGCGTACTTCGGCCAGAAGGACGCCCAGCAGATCATGGTCATCCGCCAGATGGCCCGCGACCTCGCGATCCCGACGGAGGTGATCGCCTGCCCGACGCTCCGCGAGCCGGACGGCCTCGCGCTGTCCTCGCGGAACGTCCACCTTTCGGCCGCGGAGCGGGCCGCGGCGCCGGTGCTCCACCGGGCGCTGCTCGCGGGCCGCGATCTCTTCGCGGCGGGCGAGCGGTCGGGCGACGCGATCCGGGCCGCGATGGCATCGGCCCTCGCCGGCGAGCCGCTTGCCGACCCCGAATACGTTTCGGTCGCCGACGGTCGGACGCTGACGGAGCTCGACATCGTCGACGGGCCGGCGCTCCTTTCCCTGGCCGTCCGGTTCGGCACCACGCGACTCATCGACAACGAGCCGATCGGCGGCGACTGACGCAATCGGGGATTCCATCCATGGCGCTGGTCCGCCCGTGCGCCTAGCGTCTCCGGCGTGGATCTCTTCGAACAGCCTCTCAGCAAGCGCTCGATCGCGGCGATCATTGGGGGGATCGGCGCGGTCGCGCTCCTCGGCCTCGTCCTGCTCGGCGGCCAGACGTCGTCGATCCTGTCGAACGTCGGCGGGCCGATCGGCGATACCGGGGACGGACAGTCGAACGCTGCCGACGCGACCCGTGGCGACACGACCGACCCGCCGGCTCCAGACGAAGAGGGCGCCGAGATCGCGGACCCTCCACGTCGAGACCGAGGCCGTGACGAACCAGGTGATTGACCTGGGCGCGCGGATCACGAACCTCCGGGCGACCGAGGGCGCGCTCCAGGCGATCATGCTCAAGGTAGTCACCCGGAACGAGATCCCGCGCGACGGTGTAGTTGAGGCATCGTTCGTCCCGATCTCGCGGAGGCCGCCATGGGCGCATCGAGCACCGTCAGTCGATCCCTCGTTTTCGGCGTCGTCGCCGGCCTTGTCGCGGTGATGCTCTCGACGACACTCGCCCTCGCAAAGGGCGAAAGCGCCGGCATCGTCACGCTGGCGGCACCGATCCCGCGGGACGCCCACCCCGGCTCGACGCTGACCGTCGACTTCACCGCCAAGGTCACGGACGCGAACGGCGACGCGGTTCCACTCCGCGGCACGCCGGTCGTCCTGAAGCTGGTCGGCCCGGACGGGACGGCCACCGAGGCGGTCGCCAGCGAGCGCGGGACGCCGGGGTCGTACACGGCGACGATCGAGGTACCGGCGGGCGGCATCACGAGCGCGGTCTTCGGCCTTCGCGGCTCGGCGCTGATGCCGGACGGGACCTCCTCGCTTCAGGACGTCCCGTTCGATGTCGACGGCCTGCTGTTCACGACCGCTGCCCACCCAATCCAGAACTCCGGTTCCGCCGTGACCCGCACGCCGTCGGGCGCCAACCCGGACTACCGCGTCCCGATCGCGACCGGCCTGGCACTCCTCGCGGTCGGAGCCGGCCTGATCGTGGTCGTGAGTCGCCGTCGCCGGCCGGATTACGCCTGACAGTCGAAGACGAGCAGCGTCGGACCGCACAGCCCGACGGCGAACAGCGCCAGGCCGAGCGCCATCACGAGTGGGACGATCGTCGCGATCCGTGCCGGCCAGGTGACGGCGGACGCGCCGGGCCGGCGGCTCGCGACGACTAGCACCAGGCCACCTGCCATCGCGGCATAGACCCCGGCTGGCAGGAGCGCTCCTGATGTCGTCATCGCCTGCTGGATCGCGAACAGGAATCCGCCGACCGCCAGGATCGCCGCGATGATCTCGAGTCGTTTCCGCATGGTGTCGTCCCCTTCGTAGCGCGCGCTTCGAAGGTGACGTGCCCAGCCGGCATCCGTTACGCCGTGACTGCCGCCTCGGTCGCGACCGCAAGCATCCGGCCGATGTCGAGGTGCTCGGCGACGAGCGCTTTGATCTCGGCGATCTTGTCGCGGTCGGCGGCATGGGTCTTGACGAGCAGGTCGTGGACCTCCGACGCGACGACGTACGTGTCCTCCTTGACGAGCGTCGCGAAGATCCCCGCGTCTCGGATCGCATCGAGCACGGACTGACGCGGCCGATAGCCGCCGGTCAGCACCAGGCCCACCGCCGCGCCTTCGTGGCCCGCGATCGACGCGACGCCTTCATTCGTCGCCGCCGCCGCGATCGCCGCGATCCGGGCCGCGTCGGGGGCGTTCGCCCGCCGAAGCCTCAGCGCGAAGTGGGCCGTCGTCAGCGTGAGGATCACGTCCTCGCGATCTCCGGGGACGATCACGAGCGTGCCCGGCCCGACGCGCTCGAGCATGTGGCCCGCCTCCATCGCCCCGATGGCCACACCCTCGATGACGCGATCGAGGTCGGGGCCCGGATGGATCGTCTCGCCATGAACGCCCTCGAGGATCATGCCGAGAGTCGGGTTCGACAGGATCGGCCGGACGGGCAGCACGCCGAGGAGCGGGATGCCGTGCTTCACGAGGCCTCGCTCGAGGACCGTCCCGATCCCCGGCTGCGCCTCGAGGTCGACCTTGTTCACGATCGCGCCGGCGACCTCGACCCCGCTCGCCCGGAACAGCGAGGCGTTGAGGACGATCTCGTCGATCGGCCGGCCGACGCCGCCCTCGCTGATGATCACGGCCGGCGTCCCGAGCATCCGGGCGACGACCGCGTTCGACAGGCCGATCACCGCGCCGACCCCGGCGTGGCCGGTGCCCTCGACGAGGAGGATCTCGTGGTCGCGATACGCGGCGTGTGCCTCGCGAATGGTCGCCCCGAGGTCCTCGACGACCTCGCCGGCGATGTAGGCCTTCGTGAAGCCGCGCGGGATGTGGACCGGGCTCATCACGCCGTACGACTCGGGCAGACCGAACGTCTCTCGCATCAGGACTGCGTCCTCGTCGGCCGGGACACCGTCCTCGATGACCGTCCGCTGGCCCACCGGCTTGAAGAACCCTGTCCGGAGGCCGCGGCCCACGAACCCGTCGAGCAGGCCCAGCGCGGCCGTCGTCTTGCCCCGGTTCTGGCCCGTCGCCGCGAGGTAGAGCTGCCTCATCGTCGACAGCGTACCGGGCTCAACAGGCCAGGACAGAGCACGGCTCGACGAGCCGCCCGCCGTTCGCCGCGGCCCAGCCGAGATACACGAGCAGCGTAACGGCCGAGGAGACGAGAAAGAAGCGGATGGCCGGGTTCGTCGACCCGGCTGCCGTCTCGCGGAAGCTCCACGCGACGAGGAAGATGCACAGCGGGATCCCGAGGAGCACGGTTTCGCCCTCGACCGTCACGAAGAAGAACGTCAGGCCCTGGAGGAGCCCGCCGACCGCGGCGAGGATTCCAGAACCGGCCGACCACGATCGACGCCGGCTCGCCACCGCCAGCATGAGGATCGACAGCGCCGCCCACGCGAGGTGCCACAGCCAGTGCCCCAGGCCCTCGTCGAACCAGTGATCGAGGTCGCCCGCCGGAGTCGCGTAGAAGGCGTCCCGCTCTGCGCCGCGGCTGAACACGTCGCCGATTGCGTTCGTCGCGAGATGGATCGCCTGGCCCTCGACCCAGACGATGGCGACCACGAGAAAGAGGAATGCGTCCACGCGCCGCAGCGGGCCCAGGCAGTCGAGGACCCACCAAGCGAGTGGCAGGACGACGATCGGCGTGAAGAGGTCGACCGCCTCCTGCATCGTGAAGCCGCCCGGCGGCCCCACCGTCGCGTGCAGGATCGGCGGCAGCAGCAGGAAGACGGCGAGCGCCGCCGCGTACGCGAAGAGGGCGAGCGGCAGATGCCGAGATCGGGCGGGGTCGACGGCGTCCTCGCTCATCGCGCGTCGCCGCCCGCCTCAGCCTCGAGCGGTCGTCTTCCGCTCGATCAGGGCGATCGCGTCGCGGAGCCGGCTCAGCGTCTCGGCGTCGACGGCATCGCTCTCGAGATACGGCCCGAGGCGCTCCATGATGTCCGACACGAGGCCGAGGAAGACGCCGGCGTCGGCGACGAAGAACTGGGGCTCGTTGTTGTAGCGGACGAGCGTGAGGCGGCCCTGGAGGACGCGCCGTTCCTCGACGTGGGCGACCTGCGTCGCGAAGTTGTGGCCCTGGATCCCATCCGGGTTGTTGAGGAAGTTCAGCGCGTTGTCGATCGCGAGGCCGAACCGGGCCCGCCACGCGACGAGGCGCTCGTGTACCTCTGAGGGAATCCGGACCTCGGCGACCTCGTCGAAGACCTCCGGCGCGACGGTGAGCAGCCCGACGAGCGTCGTCCCCGCCCGCGGGCCGAGCATGACCTGGAGGCTGCGCTCGAGCGTGAAGACCTCGGAGTCGAACCGCGGGCTCGTGATGACGTCGGTCAGGAGGTCCTCGACGTTGTCGAGCGCCCCGGGCTCCGCGACCGCGCTCGCGAGGTGGAGGATCTCCTCCTTGAACAGGAATTTCTCTTCGTGGTCGAGCATGGCGGGATGGTAGCAGTCACCTTCTCGGCGGAACGCCGCCGCGATCCCGAACCCGCAACGTGTTCGGAGCCCCGATGGGCCAGTCGCGAGGCCGCCGCAAGGGGTTCGGAAGGACGCTGCCCGGGCGACCGCCGCGTCGCCCCTGGAGGTGCTGCGATGACCGAGCAATCGAACCGCTCGATGACCAACCCCGCCCGCCCGATCGGGCCTGTTGCGGATACCGCGGACGACGTCGTCGACGAGCCCGAGCAGACCGACGCCGGCGGCCGGCTCGGACAGCTGCCGGAGCACGAGATCGACGACGAGACCACGGTCGGCGGGGGCGTCCTCTCGCAGGGCGGCACGGCCGTCGATCGCGGAACCGGAACTTTGCGGGGTCAGGCCGAGGGCCGGCGGCCGGATCGAGGCGACGACCCGTTCAGTGGGCCCGACGACGAGCCCGAGGAGGTTATGCCGCCGCCGAGCAGCCACTGCTGACGGCGTGAACGAGATCGGCCCCGGGCTCTCGCCCGGGGCCGGTCGGCTCCTCCCCGTTGGATCGGCTCAGAGGGGTTACGGATAGAGGCCGCGCATCGAGGTCGCGTCGGCCACTCGCTGGACCGCGAGCAGGTATGCCGCCGTCCGCATGTCGATCTGGTCTCGCCGCGCGATCGCCAGCGTCTCCTGGAACGCCTTGACCATGATGTCCTTGAGCTTCCCGTTGACAACCTGTTCGCTCCAGTGGTCGCGGTTCAGGTCCTGGACCCACTCGAAGTAGCTGACGGTCACGCCGCCGGCGTTGCAGAGGATGTCCGGGATCATGAACGTGTTCCAGGACTTGAAGAGGATCTGGTCGGCCTCGGGCGTGGTCGGCCCGTTCGCCGCCTCGGCGACGATCTTCGCCTTGATGTTGCCGGCGTTGCGGGCGGTGATCTGGTTCTCGAGGGCGGCCGGGATGAGGATGTCGCAGTCGACCTCGAGGACCTCGGCGTTCGTGATGTCGGTCGAGCCTGGGAAGCCCTGAACGGTGCCGTGCTCCTTCTTCCAGGCGATGACGCGGTGGATGTCGAGGCCCTCCGGCCGGTGGATTCCGCCCGTCGAGTCCGAGACAGCGACGACCGTCGAGCCCTCATCGGAGATCAGCTTCGCGGCGATCGAGCCCGCGTTGCCGAAGCCCTGGATCGAGACGCGGGCCTCCTTGAGGTCGATTCCGTTGTGGCGAGCCGCCTCGATGATGCAGTACACGGTGCCACGGGCCGTCGCCTCATTGCGGCCCTCCGACCCGCCGAGGCTGATCGGCTTGCCGGTGACGACGCCGGGGACCGTGTACCCGACGTGCATCGAGTACGTATCCATCATCCAGGCCATGACCTGCGCGTTCGTGTTGACGTCGGGCGCCGGGATGTCCTTCTCCGGGCCGATGAGGACTTCGATCTCCGTGAAGAAGCGCCGCGTCAGCGCCTCGAGCTCCTTCTGGGAGAGCTTCTTGGGATCGACGATGACGCCGCCCTTGCCGCCGCCGTACGGGATGCCGACCACGGCGCACTTCCAGGTCATCCACATCGCGAGGGCCTTGACCTCGTCGAGCGACACGTCCTGGTGGTAGCGGATGCCGCCCTTGGCCGGACCTCGTCCCAGGTTGTGCTGGACCCGATAGCCCGTGAAGACCTGGACGGAACCGTCGTCCATCTTCACCGGGAAGTGGACGCTCAGCTCGCGGCGTGGTTCGCGCAGGACCCGCCGCAGGCCGGGGTCGAGGTTGAGCCGCTCGGCGGCCAGGTCGAACTGCTGCTGGGCGACCTGCCAGGGGTTGATCGCGGTCGCGACTTGTTCGGTCGTCATCTCGTGGAGTGGCCTCAGTGGGCGTCCGTACCCCGCCGGAGGGCGGTCGGATCGCGCGATGGCGGGTCGTCTCCCGGACGGCCCCACGGAGCGCGCCGCCTGCTTGCGTGGCGGGCGCGCATCGATTGAACGCGCTGGGAGTATAGCCGTCGCAAGCGCCCGGCGCCTCCGTGCTGCGACCGTATCGCAACCTCGGCGCCACTGTCCCGCAACCTTTCGTACTGAGCCGGCGGCACCGTCCGGGCGGGGTCCTCAACGCTTGTAGAGGACTGCCGCTCCCAGGCAGCCGGGACCCAGGTGAGGCCCGACAGACGCCCCCACGATCTGCGTCTGGACGATCGCTGGGTCGATCCCGGAGCGCCTGATCACCTCCGCCCGGAACTCCTCGACGTCGGGCGCCATCGTGTGGAGGATCGCGAGCCGTTCGATCGGCCGGGCGCAGATCAGCTCGATGCAGCGCTCGCGGGACTTGGCCCGCGTCCGCGGCCGGTCGGGCGTGGAGACGACACCGGCTTCGACGGCGATGATCGGCTTGACCGAGAGCAGGTTCCCGAGCGCGGCCTGGGCGCCGCTGATGCGACCGCCCTTCTTCAGGTATTCGAGCGTCTCGAGCGAGACGTACATCCGGAGGTCGGACGCGCGGTCGTTCAGGACCCGCGAGATCTCCTCGGCCGAGACGCCCATCTTCGCCATGTCGAGGCCCATGTAGGCGAGGATCCCCTCGGCCATCGAGGCGCCCTGTGAATCGACGAGGTAGATCTCGCGGTCAGGCAGCATGCCCTTCGCGATCTCGGCGCTCTTCATCGCGCCCGACAGCAGCGGCGACACATGGACCGACACGATCGCGTCGGCCCCGGTGGCGAAGACGCGGTCGTAGACGGACTTGAACTCCCCCGGGCTCGAGGCCGCGGTCTTGGGAAACGGCGCGTTGGGCGCGGTCATCCGCTCCCAGAACTCGGCCTTCGAGAGGTCCTCGCCGGCACGGAACGACTCCTCACCGAACGTGACGGCCAGGGCGATCACCTCGATGCCGTCGGCGCGGGCCTCGGCCGGATCAAGGTCCGACGCGGAATCGGTCACGAACGCGACATTGGCCACAGCTTCCCTCCTCCAACCCCGGACTCCCTGGCCGCGATGATACGGGGCCGTCGCCACCGACAAGGGTGCGATCCTCGCCCCGATGGGAGCGGCTACGCTTGAACGAGATGGATCGCTCCCTGTGGGCCGTGATGGCCGGCACGTTCACGCTGCGCTTCTCGACCGGCCTCACGGGCGCGATGCTCGGGGTGTATCTCGCGAAGCTGCCGGAGCACGGCGGGCCGGCCGTCGCGGCGACGACGCTCGGCCTCCTGTCCGCGACGTTCTTCCTCTCGGAGCTCGTTCTCTCGCCTGTCTTCGGCGTGCTGTCTGACCGGCTCGGCCATCACCGGGTGATGCTGTTCGGACCGGTCTTCGGGGCGATCGCGGTGATCATGACGGGGCTCACGACGAACCTCGTCGTGTTGGGCGGGACTCGCCTTCTGGAGGGTGCCTCGACCGCGGCGAGCGTGCCCTCGATCCTTGGCTACATCGCGATCGCGACCGCCGGGAACGAGCTCCTCCGGGGCCAGTCGGCGGCCCGTTTCGAGGGAGCGACGTTGGCGGGTCTTGGCGTCGGCTTCGCGATCGCGCCGCTGCTCTTTGGCGCCCTCGGCCCGACGGCGTTCTTCCTCAACGCGCTGTTCTATGGCGTGTCGTTCCTCATCTACCGGTTCGGGGTCGAGGATCGCGACAGCGAGGAGCGCCGGGCCGCGGCGTCGATTCGGACCTCGCAGATGGACCTTGGCCGGTACCAGGCCCTCCTGAGGACCTCCCACGTGTGGTTGCTCGCGCCGACCTGGATCGCGGTCAACGCCTCGATCGGCGTCTGGTTCAGCCAGTCGATCTTCCAGTTCTCGACGGCGAATCCCGAGTTCCCGGACCAGGTCCTGCACCAGGGGTTCTCGCCGATCCAGATCTCGTCGGCCGCGGTCGCCGTCGGCGTGCTGTTCGGCGCGGGCCTCCTCTACTGGGGGAACCGGTTCAAGAACCTCCGCCGGACCACGATCATCTTCTACGGGATCGGCGGCGGCGCGCTGGTCACGATCGGCGGCCTCGCGATCAACCACGGCGGGGTGATGCCGCTCGCCGTGCCGATCGTCGCGGTGCTGCTGCTCGCCTTCGGACTGTTCGTGCTGGCCGGCGCGACGCCGGCCGCCCTGGGACTTCTCGCTGACATCTCGGACCGGTTCCCCAGCGACAGAGGCGCGATCATGGGGCTCTACAGCGTCTTCCTCGCGATCGGCCAGATCGCCGGCAGCCTCATCGGTGGCGTCGCGGCCGAGTGGCGCGGGATCGACGGGATGCTGCTGGCGACGATGGGGCTCTTGGCGATCGCCGTCGTGCCGCTCGTCCAGCTGCGACGGTACGAGCATTACGTCAGTGGGCCCGCGGCGCCGGCGACGATCAAGGAGGCAGTCGAATGAGTGCCGGACCGGTCCTCGTCCCTGCATCCCTCGCCCGCGGGCGACGCGGCGCGGTCGTCGCCCCGCACCACCTCGCGACGTCGGCGGGCCTCGCCGTGCTGGCCGCGGGTGGACACGCCGTCGACGCGGCGATCGCCACCAACGCGGTGCTCGGGGTCGTGATGCCGAGCGGGTGCGGGATCGGCGG
>JBJMMH010000160.1:0-4892 GCA_045804885.1 Chloroflexota bacterium
TGCCACCGGTGTAGTCGATCGAGAACTTCAGGCCTTCTTTGCCGCCCGTGAGCGGGGTCAGGAGGATGAAGATCAGGCCAGGGATCGTGATCAGCAGCGAGAACGCGAAGAACCAGCGGCGCTTGCCGATGATGTCAAACACGCCGCGCCTCGCGCCGGAGTGACGGCCGGCCGGCGCCGCGCGCGACGAATTCCTCCTCGGTGACGCCGAACAGCCGGGCCTTCCGGGCCCACTCCTTGGTGACGACCCACCGGAGGATCGTGCGCGTCACGATGATCGCGCTGAACATCGAAACGAGCACGCCGATGATCAGCACGAGCGCGAAGCCACGGATCACCGACGAGCCGAAGAGGTACAGGATCGTCGCCGTGATGAGACTCGACACGTTCGAATCGAGGATCGAGTTCCACGCTCGGCCGAAGCCCGCTTCCACGGCCGACGGCAGCGACTTCCCGAGCCGCATCTCCTCCTTCCTCCGTTCGAAGATCAGGATGTTGGCGTCGACCGCCATACCGACCGAGAGCACGAAGCCCGCGATGCCCGCGAGCGTCAGGGTCACGGGGATCAGCCGGAAGATCGCCAGCACGACGAGCGTGTAGTAGATCAGGGCGAAGCTCGCCACGGCGCCCGGAAGCCGGTAGTAGATCAGCATGAACGTGATCACGAGCCCGATGCCGATCGCCCCTGCGAGCAGGCTCGCCGACAGGAACTGCTCGCCGAGCGTCGCGCTGATCGTGACGTTCGAGAGCTCCTCGATCGGGAACGGCAGCGAGCCGAACTGCAGAACCGTGGTGAGGTTCTGGGCTTCCTTCAGCGGGTAGCCGCCGATGCCCGGGGAGGTGATCTGAACATGGCCGCCCGGGATCGCGTCCTCGATCCGCGGCGCCGAGATCACCCGGGAGTCGAGGACGATCGCGAAGTAGTCGCCGACGTGGGCGGCCGTGTAGTCGCCGAACTTCTTCGCGCCGTCGGCCTTCAGGACGAACGTGACGACCCGGCCTTTCGTCGGATCCTGGCCGATCGCCGCCGTCTCGAGCTCCTCGCCGCTGAACAATGGCGGGTGCTGCGTGAGGTCGATCTCCTGGTCCTGCTGCATCTGCGTGCTGCCGAGCGGGACGAAGTCGAGCCGGCCCGTCGTGCCAACGAGCTCGCGGACGGAGTTGGGATCGGAGACGCCGGGCAGCTCGACGACGACGCGGTCCGTGCCCTGGGTCGTGATGACCGGCTCCGACACGCCGGTCGCGTTGACACGACGCTCGATGATCTCGCGGATGACCTCGAGGTCCTCGGCACGCGGGATCTTGTCGCCGACCTGTTTCGCCTGGTACTCGACCCGGAGGCCGCCCTGGAGGTCGAGGCCGAGCCTCGTCTCAACGAGGCGCTGCCCGTCGGGCGACGTCGAGTCCGGCAGACGGAGGCCGGGAAGGAAGTTGATGATGAGGGCTAGGACGCCGATGACGAGGATGAGAATGGGACCGGCTTTACGCATCGGTCGCGGATGATACAGGGAAGGTCGGCCCGCCGCCGCTGTCCGTGTCGCATTCTTATCGGTGGCGCAACCACTCGCGCGCAAGCTTCGCTACAGCAGCACCGCGCCGCTGCCCGGCGGGCGAGTGCCGCTCGCGAGCGCCGCAAGGATTGACCGACCATGGACGGGGAACGACCCCGCCAGGTCGTCGGCCGCAAGCCTCAAGATGTGTCGATTGTGTCGCGTGGCCGCGACGAGCAGGACGACGATGTCGGCTTCGTCGTCTCGAGCCTTCAGAACCACCCGACGGGTGACTGCCTGGATGTCGCGAAGCCGAGTCTCGGCGTCGATGCCGACGCGCCAGTTGGCTCCGCGAACCTCCGCGTCCCACGCTCGGCGGTCGCCAGGACGACCGATCGGGACCTCCGTCCTCCATCCCAGCTCGGGGGCGATGCGGGCCCGGAAGCGAGCGAGCAGTCGGACTTGGGCAGCGTCGCGGATCGGCTCGCCGGAAGGGAACGCGCGGATCGAGATGTCAAGTCCCAACGCGGCACCAATCACCGCGAGCGTCTCGTACGGAACGCGTTCGTTCTGGGCGAGCTCGACCCGGCTGATCTCCGAGTGAGAGACTCCGACGAGCTCCGCCACACGACCCTGAGAGAGGCCGGCCGACAGGCGCGCTTCGCGAAGCTCGTCCCCGATTGATGCCAGCCGGCGCCGCGCCTCCCGACGTCCTCGATCGGCCCGACGATCCCTGGTGACCATGCGACCATCATCACGATCGCGCCTTCACTGGCGCTTACGCCGGCAAGCTCTGCACGCCCGGCGTGCGAATGCGACCGATCGCACGGTTCCACGGCACGTTTAGGGCTGTTCGGCTCGTACTACGAGCAAACCTGGACCGGATCCGGCGGATGAGCAACCGTCTGGCGTCTGATGTGTCCGACCTGCACGCAGGAAGTGCATCGGGCGTCGATGTCGTCTCGCGAGTCAGGCCTGGAGCGACTCCTTGATCCGGGCCGCGAGCGCCGGCCCGATCCCGGGGACGGCGGCGATCTGCTCCACCGGCGCCTCGCGGACGCGTTTCGCCGACCCGAAGACGCGCAGCAGCGCCCGCCGCCGCTTGGGACCGACGCCCGGCAGATCGTCGAACGCCGACCGCGTCTGGCGCTTCGACCGCAGGTCGCGGTGGTAGGTGATCGCGAACCGGTGGGCCTCGTCGCGCAATCTCTGAACGAGGTACAGGGCAGAAGAAGTCGGCGGCAGCACGACTGCTTCCGAGCGGCCCGGCAGGAACAGCTCCTCTCGCTCCTTCGCTAGACCCGCGAGCGGCAGGTCGTGCAGCCCCAGCTCGTCGAGCGCCTCCTTCGCCGCCGCCACCTGGCCCTTGCCGCCGTCGATGATCACGAGGTCCGGCATCGCCCAGCGGAGCTCCTCGGCATTGCCCTCTTCGCCGTTCCGTGCCCGCCGGAACCGCCGCCGCAGCACCTCCTGATGCGACGCGAAGTCGTTCGCCCCTACGACGGTCCGGATCTTGAAGCGGCGGTACTCGCCGGTCCTCGGCTTGCCCTCCTCGAACACGACCATGCTGCCGACCGAGTCGGAGCCCTGGACGTTCGAGATGTCGTAGCACTCGATCCGGAGCGGCGGACCGGGGAGCTCCAGCGCAGCCGCGAGCTGCTCGAGCGCCGCCAGCGTCTTGCCCTGGTCGGCGAGCCAGCGCGCCTGCTCGCGGGCGAGCGTTTCGGCTGCGTTGCGGGTGGCGAGCGCCATCAGCTCGCGCCGCTCGCCACGCTGCGGGACCAGCAGGTGGACGGGGCCTCCCCGGCGGGCCGACAGGAATGCTTCGAGGTCGATCTGCTCCGTCAGCGTGAACGGGACGAGGACGTGCCGCGGAATGGATGTCGCGCGCGCGTAGAACTGCTCGAGGAAGCTCGAGAGGACCTCCTCGTCGGGCGCGTCGTGGGCCGCGTCGAGGAGGAACACATCCCGTCCGACGGCCTTGCCCCCCCGGATCGCGAACAGCTGGATGGCCGCCTGGTTGTCCTGTCGGGCGAGTCCGACGAGGTCGAGCTCCGTCCGGCGGAAGGCGGCCATCTTCTGGCTCTCCATCGTGCGTTCGATCGCCCGGACCTTGTCCCGGAGGACGGCCGCCTGCTCGTAGTCCGTGCGGTCGGACGCCGCCCTCATGTCCGCCGTGAGCGCCCGCGCGACGGTCTCCTGGCGGCCCTCGAGGAACAGCTCGATCTGGTCGATCTGGGCCCGGTAGTCGGCCTTCGACACGGCCTCGATGCACGGCCCCTGGCAGCGCTTGATGTGGTACAGGAGGCATGGCCGCGCGAGCGCCCGCTCCCCCTCCTTGATCTCGATCGTGCACGTCCGGAACGGGAACAGCCGGCGGACGAGGTTCATCGACTCGTCGACGCTCGTCGCCGATGCGTACGGCCCGAAGTAGCGCGAGCCGTCCTCGACGAGCTTCCGGGTCCGCTCGATGCGAGGAAAGTCGTCGGCCAGCGTGATCTTGATGTACGGGTAGCTCTTGTCGTCCTTGAGGCGGACGTTGAATCGGGGCCGGTAGCGCTTGATGAGGTTCGCCTCGAGCAGCAGCGCCTCGCTGACCGAGTCGGTGATCGTGTACTCGACGTCGGCGATCCTGTCGACGACGTTGCGGATCCGGTGGCCCTCGAGGGGCGCGATCGCCTGCTTCTGCCAGTAGCTCCGGACGCGGTTGCGGAGGCTCTGGGCCTTGCCGACATAGACGACCTCGCCCCGGCCGTCGCGCATCAGGTACACGCCGGGTCGGTCGGGCAGGTTCTTGAGGGTCGCCTGAAGCTCGGGAGTCACACTCCCGATGCTACCGCCACGACGCGTTCGACCCTGTCGGGAATCCCGAAACGGCCCTCGGACCGTCGTCCGTGGCCGTTCGGGGTGGAGGGGTTTGGGCGCGGCGTGCCGCGCGGTGGCTAGTTCTTGGGCTTTGGGCTGGGTTTCGACGCAGGGGCCGGGTCGGCGCCGCGAAGATCGAGCGTGAACGAGCCCGCGACGTTGCCGTCGACGACGAGCGTCGCGGTATAGCAGCCTGAGTTCAGGCCGCTCGTATCAAGCTTGCCGCTCCAGCGCCCGCCGCCGAACGAGAGCGGGACCGTCATCGCGACCGGGCCGCCGGCGCAAGGCGCGATCGACAGGACGGCCGATCCGGTCGTCTTCTCGAGTCCGTTGACGAAGAGCCGGAACTTCAGCGGGACGGAACGACCCTGGTTGGCCGAGAGGGTGCCGCCGCTGATCGGCTCGCCCCACTGGACTTCGTAGACGCTGGCCGGCGGAACCGGCTGGTCGAGCGTCACGGTGACGGTGAACGAGCGGAGCGTGCTGTTGCCGGCTGCATCGGCGGCCGAGCAGCGGACGGTCGTCGTTCCGACCGGG
>JBJMMH010000161.1:0-13724 GCA_045804885.1 Chloroflexota bacterium
CGGCGCGCCGATCGTCGACCTCGACACGTACAAGTCGCGCTGGAACGAGAGCTTCCAGTTCACGTGGGTCGCGGTCGAGGAGTTAACGCCCGCCGAGCGCGAGGTGGACGACCAGACCGACGCGATCCTGGCGCTCCGCGGCGGGCGGCCGGAGCGCCTCCGCGAGATCGCCATCTCGTCGACGATGCGGCTTGGCTCGTCGGGCTACGCGGAAGCCGCGGGACTCTGGGAGCCGAAGCAGCACCGGATCGTGATCAAGCGCACCGAGCTCCGCACGCTCGAGACCTACGCCGGTACGCTCCTCCACGAGGTCGCCCACGCGGTCAGCGGCACGCCGGACGTCAGCGCCGGCTTCGAGGATGCCCTGACCGCCGAAACCGGATCGGTTGCGGCGACGGCCATCGGCGAATAGGTCGTCTTACTCAGGATCACACTCACCCGTCTGGATCTGGTCGGCATGTGAATGAGCGTACGCGTCGTGCCACGCGTCGTGCCGCCTAGACCTCGCCGCGCGGTGCCCGCCGAGGGTGGTCTGGTAACGTTATTCCGTGGTCAGCCAGCATCGCCGGTTCGAGCTCCTCGATGTCGTGCTCGGCGGGCAGCCGATCGGGCGTTGCACGATCGACGAGTGGCAGGACGAGCGCGGCGATCGGCAGTGGACCGCCCGGGTCTTGATGGCGCGCGACCACGAGTCGTCCTCGGGTCAGCTCGTCGGGCGGACGCGCGAGGGGACCTTCCTCGCTGGTCCCGCGATGTTCGCGACCCACCAGGAGGGCCCACGTGGGGCCCGGACAGTGCTCGTGGAGCTACACGGCACCGGCCCGCTCGTCCCAACGACGGATCCGGCGGCGGCGACACCGCAGTAGCGCGCCCGCGGGCGGCCTGGAGACGGTCAACCGAAGTAACGCCGCGCGGCCCTGGCCAAGCGACCTGTCGCGATCACGGCATACCCTCGACATCCGCCACAACACTCGGAGTCTGCCTTGCCTATCACGCAACCGCCGCTGATCGACCACCTCCAGACCATGCTCGGCCCCGACGCGGAATTTCGCGAGGGCCAGCGTCAGGCGATCGAGGCCGTCATGGGCGATGGTTCGCGCGCGCTCGTGGTACAGCGGACGGGCTGGGGCAAGAGCCTCGTGTACTGGATCGCGACCCGCGTCCGGCGCGACGAGGGCCGCGGCCCGGCCCTGATCATCAGCCCGTTGCTTGCGCTGATGCGCAACCAGATCGCGATGGCGGCGCGCCTCGGGCTGCGGGCGGCCACGATCAACTCCGGCAACGTCGCGGAGTGGCGGGAGATCGAAGACCGGCTCGGCCGCGACGAGATCGACGTGCTGCTGATCTCGCCCGAACGTTTGGCGAACGAGGGCTTCGCGACGCGCGTGCTGCCCTCGATCCAGCGCGCGATCGGCCTGCTCGTCATCGACGAGGCGCACTGCATCTCCGACTGGGGTCACGACTTCCGACCGGACTACCGACGGATCGGCCGGCTCCTGCCGCTCCTCGGTCCGGACGTGCCGGTGCTGGCGACGACGGCGACGGCGAACGACCGCGTGGTCGAGGACGTCGCGGCGCAGCTCGGCGAGGGTGTCGCGATCATCCGCGGACCGCTGGGCCGCGACACGCTCCGGCTCGACGCGATCGCGCTGTCGGACGGCGCCGAGCGGCTCGCCTGGCTCGCCGAGAACCTGCCACGGCTGCCGGGCAGCGGCATCGTCTACTGCCTCACGGTCGCCGACGCGGAACGTGTCGCGGCGTGGCTCCAGACCCGCGGCATCGACGCCCGGGCGTACACGGGGCCGATGGACACCGACGCCCGCGAGGTGCTCGAGGACGCCCTGCTCTCGAACCAGATGAAGGCGCTCGTCGCAACGGTCGCGCTGGGGATGGGCTTCGACAAGCCGGACCTCGGCTTCGTCGTCCACTACCAGCGGCCGGGCTCGGCGATCGCGTACTACCAGCAGGTCGGCCGGGCCGGGCGGGCAGTCGACCGCGCGTACGGCGTCCTTCTGGCCGGCCGAGAGGACGACGAGATCGCCGACTACTTCCTGCGGACGGCGTTCCCGCCGGCGGAGCGGATGCGCGACATCCTGGCGGCGCTCGAGGCGGTCGACTCGGCGACGGTCGGCTTGCTGCAGCGGGCCGTCAATGTCAGCCGGCCGCAGATCGACCAGGCGCTGAAGCTGCTCGAGCTCGACGGCGCCGTCGCGAAGACGGGCGGCCGATGGTCGCGGACGGCCGAGCCGTGGAACCCGGACGAGGAACGGATCGCGCGGGTGATCGCGACGCGCCGGCGCGAGCTCGTCGAGATGCGCGAGTACGTGACCTACACGGGCTGTCGGATGGAGTACCTGACGCGACTCCTCGACGATCCTGCCGCCGCGCCGTGCGGTCGGTGCGCGAACGACGTCGGCAAGGGACTGCCGCGAGAGGTCTCGGGCGAGGTCGTGCGCGAGGCGGTCGAGTTCCTGCGACGGAGCCTGCGCCCGATCCCACCTCGCAAGCGCTGGGCCGAGGAAGGTGCCGGTACCGTCATCCCCGTGCCCAACGAGGACGGCGTGGCGCTATGCATCTACGGCGACCCGGGGTGGGGCAGGGAGGTCGAGCGCGGCAAGCACGAGGCCGGGCGGTTCTCGAAAGCGCTCGTGGCGGCGTCGGCCGGTGCGATTCGCGACCGATGGCGACCGGAACCCCCGCCGGAGTGGGTGACTTCGATCCCGACCCGCGACTCCAGGCTCGTCGGCGAGTTCGCGGCGGCGGTGGCGGCGGAGCTCTCCTTGCCCTACATCCCGTGCATCGCGACGCTCGCCGACTCCGAGTCCCAGCGCGCCATGCAGAACAGCGTTCTCAAGCTCGCGAACGCTCGGTCCAAGCTGAGCATCGACGGCTCGAGGGTCCGGCCGGGTCCGGTCCTGCTGATCGACGACATCGTCGACTCCCGCTGGACGATGACGGTTGCCGGATCGCTGCTTCGGGAGCACGGCAGCGGGCCGGTGTTCCCGTTCGCGCTCGCCGCTGCCGGCGCCGGCGACGACTAAGTAGCCTGCCGCCCAGTTCCTCGGCACACTGACCTGTTCACCTCGGCGGTACGTGGGAATGCGCCGTCTGAAGCAGTAGGAAGAGGGCCGCAAGGATGATCAGGACGAGCGCCGTCGCGAGAATGCGGTTCGCTCGCGTGGTCCGACTCGGTGTCACGTCGACCTCCCTCGTTGCGCGTCAACCGGCGGTCGCGGCGACCTCGTCGACTCCGAGGACGAAGACCGGGACGCGCACAGACTTGCCCTTGAGCTCGAGGTCCCGACGCTCGGCGGCGCTTTCGTCGAGCCGCGCCGACCGGATCGCGTCGTCCGATACGAGCAGCTCGCCAGGTCCCGCCGAGGACGCGAGCCGGGCTGCCGTGTTGACGGTGTCGCCGAGTGCCGTGACCGTGCTGCTCGGGCCCTCGCCGACGGCACCGACGAACGCGATCCCGGTATGGACGCCGATGCCGATCGGCAGCCAGGGTCCGCCTGGGTCGCGGTGGCCGGTCACCCGCAACAGCTCCCGGCCGGCGGCGATGGCTCGGGCCGCGTGGAGCTCCCCGCTCAGGGCCGGGATGAAGATCGCGACTGCCTCGTCACCGACGAACTTGTCGAGGATCGCCCCGTGGTCGTGGATGACCTCGGCCGCGGCATCGTAGAAGCGGTCCAGCAGGCGCCGGTACTGGGTCGGGCTCATCCCCTCGGCGATCGTGGTCGATCCGCGGACGTCAGCGAACAGGAGCGAGCATTCGACCTCGGCCCCGCCGTGCTGGCTCTCGATCATCGCGAAGCAGGCCGTGCAGTAGTGCGGGTTCTTGACCCACGGCCGGCGACCCATCCGACGCGCGACGATCGCCCCCGGGCCCTTGAATGGCGCGCTGCACATGTAGCAGCGAGGGCTGCCGGGGAGCTTGCTCAACAGCGCCTGGCTGTCCCGATAGCGCGGGTCGGTGCCGAGCAGGATCCCGCGCCACATCTCCTCGACGCCCGAAGGCGAGGGAGGCGTGGACTGGGACGGTTGCTCGGAGTCGAGCGACGGATCGACTCCTGCCATGGGCGAAGTCTACCCCGCCACCGACCGCACGCCCTCGAGCCACGCGGCGGATACTTTGCGTGAGAAGGAGGCCATACCCATGCAATTGACCGATGCGCCGCTCGTCGCGACTCTGCCCGCGCACGATCTCCAGCGGGCCGTCCGCTGGTACGAGGAGAAACTCGGGTTGAAGCCTGTCATGGATCTCGGCATCAGCGGGCAGGCGTATCGATCCGGTGGCGTGCTGTGGCTGATCTACGAGACGCCCTCGGCCGGCACGGGCAAGCACACGCTCGGCGGCTGGCCGGTAGCGAACATCGACGAGGCGATGGCCGACCTCCGAGCCAAGGGCGTCGTCTTCGAGGACTACGACATGGGCGACCGCGGCCCTTCGACGGTGAACGGCGTCGCCCGCGACCCGGCCGGCGGTGCAGCCGCCTGGTTCAAGGACTCCGAGGGCAACATCCTCTCGATCACGGAGCTGCCGCCGGGCATGACGCTCCCGGGCTGACGCTCAGCCGGAGGGACGCTCAGCGCCGGACGGTCACCGGCGACGCGGCCTTGCCCTCGAACGCCCGCAACACGAGCTCGTGGCGGACGCCGTTGGGGCCGGTGACGACAATCGCCTCGCCCGACTTCGCGTCCTGACGGCCCTGCCTGTCGTGGACGCGGAACCGGTTGCCGCGCAGCCGGTGGATGCGGACGTCGGCCTTCTTGGGTTTCGCCGCCGCGATCGCGTCGAGCTGCCGGGCGTACGGGCCGCCCACGAGCGCGAGCCCGATGTCGACCCCTCCGCCGAGGTTGGCGCTGTGGACGTTGTCGACGATCGCGACGACGTAGCCGCCCGTCCGCGTCCGCGCGAGGCCCATGAGGCCGAGGCCGATCGCGCCGAGGATGATCGCCGTGATGCCGCCGATGAGCGGCAGCGACAGCCCGTTGCAGTCGACGAAGTTGCTGCACGGCCGGACCGCCGCCGAGAATGGCGACAGCTCGCCCGTGCCGGTCGTGTTCGTCGCCGAGACGCTGCACTGGTAGAGCGTGCCGTTCGTCACGGCCAGCTCGGCCGATGTCTGATCGCCGCCCGCGGTTTCGACGCTCGCCGGCGAGCCGGACCCGCTGAGGGGCACGCACTCGAAGTGGTAGCCGATGATCGCCGCGTCTGGCGGGCCCGCGAGGCTGACTTTGACGACGCCGTTCCCGCCCTCGACCGCCGGGGCGGCCGGTGGGGGCGGCGTGCCGATAGGAGTCACGCTCGTCGAGGCCGGTGTGTAGTCGCCGACGCCGGCGGCCGTGACGGTCGCGACCTCGCAGCGATACTCGGTTCCGTTCTCGAGGCCGTCGACGACGACATGCCGATCGAGGGAGACGCCCTCGGTCGACTCGACCGGGGCTTGGCCGTCGGCGAGGCAGCGGACCTGGTAGTCCGTCGGCGCCTCTGCGCCGGGAGCGGGCGCGCTCCAGGTGACGTCGATCTTGCCATCGAGCGGCTTCACGGTCACCCCACGAACGGCGTTCGACGGCGGCGGGGTCGGGCTCGGTCCGGGCTCGACGGTGAACGTGCACGTCGCGTTCGCGAGCGCAGATCCGACGGCGTTGCCGGCCTCGTCGGGTGAGTCGAACACGACCTGCGGCCAGTCCATCACGTCGCCCGACGAGCACGCCGGTACCTCGTTGATGGTCCGCAGCCCCAGGAGGCCTGCCTCGAGCCCGGCCTTGTCCTTGGGGTCGAGGCCCATCCCGACGGGCAGCAGCGCGAAGGGTTTGCGATCGCCAAAGAGCTGGTCGCGCGTGGGCAGCACGCGGCTCACTGGGACGCCCGCCACGTCGTGTTTGCCGTCCGTGAAGAGGATCATCGTCGGGCGGACGCTGTTTTCCGGGAGGTGGGTGGCAGCTTGCTGCATCGCGGCAACGTAGTTCGTGTCCTGGCCGATCCGACGCTGGACGGCCCTGCTGGGACCTTGCCGATATGCGGTAGCGACGGTTCGAAGGCAATCCGCGAAGCGGCGGGCGGTCGACGGGCTGCCGAGGAGCTTCAGCTCTGTGCAGCCCTTGACGTCAGCGGCCTTCGAGGCGAACTCGACCATCGAGACCGTCGTGTCGCCCGAGATCAGGTCGCGCGTCGTGTCGTCGACTCGCCCCGCCAGGCGCTCGAGCGCGCCGGCGAACCGGTCGCGGGTCGCCTTGTCCTCGAGGATCGAACCCGAGTAGTCGAGGACGAGGACGACCTCGGCCTTGTCGGGACCGGCGGCGAGGGCCGCGGGAACGAGGGCGGCGCCTCCGCCGGCCGCGAGGAGCGCGGTGATACCAAGGAGTGAGGCGGTAATGCGAAGGCGGCGCGGCAATCTGTGACGGGTCATGCAGTCCCAACGCTCGTTCATGGGGCGCGCCGACGATGACGCACAAGACAACTCCATTCAATACCAGTCCGCGCCGGAAGTTGCACGCGAGCAACGCGGAAGGGGCTGTCGCGCACGCTTCGCGGGACATGGGAGCGCCCCGGTCTCGCCGGGGGACGAGCCGGGGCGCATGGGTTGCGACGGTCAGCAGCAGGAGGACTGCCCCGTCGCCGAGAAGTGGGGCACGGTGCCGGTTCCGCGCCCCTGGGAAATTCGGTGGTCAGAAGGGATTGAGCGAGCCGACCTCCCAGTCGGACAGGAGGGCCATCGCGACCATCGTCGGGGCGGCGACCGCGATCTCGCGCTGGCCGGCAACGTGGTCGTCGGTGTCAAGAGCATCCGCCAGGCCGCCGATGCCGTCGGAGACGACCTTGGCCGACTTCTCGCGGGCGATCTCGTTGCCGAGTCGGGCGAGGCCGTCACGCGCGGCCTCGACGGCGTCGCGTGTCGTGGGGTCGAGCGTGCCGCCCACGTAGTTGCGGTGGATTCGGTCGGCGGCGAGGCGGAGCATCGTCGTCGCGCGCAGGTCGCGCAGCCGGTTGAGTTCGTCGTGGCTGATCGAGTGACTGACTTCGTGCATTGAAACCTCCTGTCTGTGGCGGGTCCATCGTCCCGTGGTTGGGCCTGCGCTTCGACGCCTCAAGCAGGAAGACTCGCGCGGTCCGGGTTGCGCACCTTTAGCAAGCGGCGTACGGTGCCGACTCGATGGCACCGCGCATCGCGACCCGGACCGAGCTCATCGACGCGATCTCGGCTCAGGTCGATCGCCTCGCGGCTCTCGTCTCCGACGCCGTTGGCGAGCCGCCCGACGACGTTCGAGGAGACGTCGAGCTGGCGCTCCGACTCCTTGCCACACGCGAGCAGCGGAGTGCGGCGGTCGAGCAGGCGGGGCAGGAGTTGATCGCGCGGGGCCGCTCGGCCGCCGAGAACGGCCTGCCGGCGGAACGGCTGATGGATCGGTTCATGTCGACGCTGCCTGCGATCTGGCGGGTGGCCCGCGAACTCGATCCGGAGCCGGGGGCGCTGCAGGATCTGGGTTCGTGGCTGCTCAACGGCGCCGACGTCGCCGCGCTCGCGATCGCGGAGGGTTATCTCGGCAGCGACCGCGCGATCGTCGCCCGCGATGCGACGGCGAGGCGGGCGTTCCTTGAGGAGCTGCTCGCGAGCGTCGCGCTGGACGGGATCGCCTCCGCGCGGCTCAGACGATTGGCCGCCCGATACGGTCTCGATCCCGACGGCTCATACCGGCTTGTAGCGATCTCGCCGCACCACGCGACGCCCGACGACGAGGCCCACGCCCTCGCGGAACGCCTCGCGAGCAGGATCGACGCCCCATCATCGCTCGGACCGGGGTCCGGACTTCCACTGCCCCAGGTCTTCGCCCGGAACGGCCGCATCGGCGTCCTCGCCCGCGCGGAGTGGCCGGGAGTCCCTCGGCTCCGCGATGCCCTCGACGATCTGTCGCCTGGTTGGGTGGCGGTCGCGAGTGGCGCTGTCGAGGGCGTCGAGGCGCTCGCGCCGGCGATCGGGAAGCTCGTCGACACGCTCCGGGCGGCCGATCGGATGGGCCGGCTGGGCTGGATCGACGACGCCGACGACCTCGCCGTCGAACGCTTGCTGATGCTCGACGAGCCGCTGCTCCGCACGATCGTCAACCGCGAGCTGGGGCCGCTCCTCCGCGAGCCGCGAATGGGCGGCGAGCTCGTTGAGACGCTCCGAACGTACTTCGAGGCCGGCGAGAACATGCGCGAGACGGCCCGCCGGCTGCACCTCGCCTCACGAACGGTCGCCTACCGGCTCGAGCGCGTCGAGGCGCTGCTCGGGCGCCCGCTCGACGGGAGCGTCCGGCCGCGGCTGTCGGTCGCGCTGCTCGCCTACCAGGCGCTCGCCGCGGGCGAGTAGCCGCACGACGCAATCGTCGGACGCGACGATTTCGAAACGGCTCGCCAGGACCCTGGCCCCAAACCACTCCGTCAATGTCGGATTCCGGGATCGTCAGATCGAGACGGATTCCCGCGACGTGCGAAATCGAACGTCTCCATCCCTGGCCTCGCGCCATGCCCCGCGTATTGACTCGCGGCTGATGCGCGCGCCACACTGCGGCGGGGTCACGCGAGAGGTGCAGGTGGCGACGACGGGACTGCTCGTCCGGAACGCGCGCATCCATCCCACGTTCGGCCGTCGCCCCGACCCCTCCGACCTCCTCGTCGAGGGCGACACGATCAGCGCGATCCGCCCGGCGGGCGAGCTCCGCGCCGACGGGGCAGGGGCCGACGAGTTCGACGCCGCCGGCCAGCTGCTCTCCCCGCCGCTCGTCGATCCGCACGTCCACATGGATGCGGTGCTCACCGTCGGAGAGCCGCGGCACAACGAGAGCGGCACGCTCATCGAAGGCATCCAGACGTGGGCCGAGCGCAAACCGTCGCTGACCCGCGACGACGTCAAGACGCGGGCCCGCGAGGCGATTCTCTGGGAGGTCGCCCAGGGCACCGGCCTGATCCGGTCCCACGTCGACGTCTGCGACCCCTCGCTGACCGCGCTGCGAGCCCTGATCGAGCTCCGCGAGGAGATGCGCGACCTCGTCGACCTTCGCCTCATCGCCTTCCCCCAGGATGGCATCCTCAGCTTCCCGAACGGCAAGGAGCTGATGCGCGAGGCGATGGCGCTCGGCTGCGACGTGATCGGCGGTATCCCGCACTACGAGTGGACCCGCGAGGACGGCGTCGAGGAGGTCCACTTCCTGTTCGACCTCGCCCGAGAGACCGGCAAGCCGATCGACCTCCACTGCGACGAGACCGACGACGAGCACTCCCGCTTCCTCGAGGTGGTCGCCGCGCGAACGATGCGCGACGGAATGCAGGGCCGCGTGGTCGCCGGTCACACGACCGCGATGGGCTCGTACAACGACGCCTATGCCTTCAAGCTGCTCCAGATCCTGAAGCGGGCCGGCGTGACAATCGTCGCGAACCCGCTCGACAACATCGTGCTCCAGGGCCGCTTCGACACGTACCCCAAGCGGCGCGGCATGACGCGCGTCAAGGAGCTCGACGCCGCCGGCGTGAACGTCGCCTGCGGCCACGACTCGATCATGGACCCGTGGTATCCGCTGGGCCGCGGCTCGATGCTCGACGCCCTGTCGATGCTCGTCCACGTCGCCCAGATGACGGGCCGGACCGAGCTCTTCCGAGCCTACGAGATGGTGACGACGAATCCGGCCCGCGCCGCCGAAGTGCCGTATGGCATCGAGGAGGGCAAGCCGGCGAACTTCGTCGTCTTCGATTGCGCCGACGAGGCCGAGGCGATCCGCCTCCGACCTGCGGCGCGACTGGTTGTCCGCAATGGCCGGGTCGTCGCCGAGACAGAGCCGGCACGGAGCGTCGTGCACGTCGACGGGAGCGCCCAGCCCGTGACGTTCCGACGGAGTGGTGTGGGGAGTGGCTCGGTCGGTGCCGGTGGCGGCACCGCGGAGTCGCCATCCCCTGAGCTCGCCGGTGCGGGGCCCAGCCGCGTCCGGCACGAGGAAGGAGCGGTTGGATGACGGCCGGGCTTCTCACGGGACAGGGGATGCCTTCGCGGGAGGGAGACCTGTCGGTCGAGGGACACGGGATGGACCCGATCCCCGAATCGGCGCGCTACGGGTCGGTCGGGCGGGTCTTCACCGTCTGGTTCACCCCGAACCTGGTGCCGGCGGCGTTCTTCCTTGGGACGCTGGCGGCGGCATCGTTCATCGGACTCGGGTTCTGGACCGCGCTCGCGGCGATCATCGTCGGCAACTTCGTCGGATCGGTGCTCGTCGGCCTGCTGGCCACGATGGGCCCGAGGACCGGCATGGCCCAGATGCCGCTGGCGCGCCTTGCCTACGGCAAGTCGATCGTCGTGCCGGGCCTGTTGAACTGGCTCAGCTGCATCGGCTGGGACGGGATCAACTCCGTCTTCGGCGCAGCGGCGATCTCGATCCTGACCGGCCTCGACTTCGTGATCGCGCTGATCATCATCGTCGTGTTCCAGGCCCTGCTCGGGATCCTCGGCTACGAAGCGATCCACACGTTCGAGAAGTGGATGGCGCTCGTGCTTGGGGCGATGTTCGTCGTCCTGACGATCGCGATCGCGGGCCAGATGGGTGCGGGCCTCAGCCTCGCCGACCAGATGTCGGGCCTCGACCAGATCGGCGCGTTCGTCCTCTACTCGACGATCATCGCCTCGTTCGTGCTGGCGTGGGCGCTCTATGCGTCCGACTACACGCGCTACCTGCCGGCGGACGCGAACGGCGGCCGCATTTTCTGGTGGACGGTCCTGGGGCTGTCGCTGGCGGCCGGTTGGATCGAGGTTCTTGGCCTGCTCGTCGCCGACAAGGCAACCGCCGGCGGCGCCGTCGACACGATCAACACGCTGCTCGGCGGGACGCTCTTCGCGCCGCTGGCGATGATCGCGATCGGCATTGGGACCGTCGCGGTCAACGCGATGAACGACTACACGGGCTCGCTCTCGCTCCAGGCGGCCGGGGTCCGCGTGCCGCGCGTCGTCTCCGCGCTCGTCGTCGCGATATTGGGGTTCCTGGTCACGCTCTGGCTGAACGCCGGCGACCTCGTCGGCAAGGTCGAGAACATCCTGCTGTTCCTGTCGTACTGGATCGCGCCGTGGGCCGCGGTCGTGCTCGCCGACTGGCGGATGCGCGGCGGCCGCGCCGACGTCCAGCGGCTGGTGAACTTCTCGGCGCTGCCGAACGGGCTATTGGGGCTCGCGGCGGCGATCATCGGGTTCCTGGTCTCGCTGCCGTTCCAGACGTCGACGCTCGGTGCCGAGATCGCGGCGAACACCGGACTGCCGATCAACTACATCGCGGTGAACTACCTCCACTACGCCGACCTGGCATACGTGGTCGGGTTCGCGGTCGCGTACGCGGTGTTCGCGATCGGCGTCCGTGCCGGCGCCTCGAAGCCGGCGCCGGATGAGCCGGCGGAGCAGCCGATCGGCTAGGTACAGTGGACATGGCCGCGGCGTGACCCAGTGCGCGCCGCGGCCCGTCGTCCGCTACTCCGGCAGCACCGGCTTGCTGTGGACGACCGGCTCGAGTCCCAGAGTTGCCGTGTGGGTCGCGATCTCCTCGGCGGTCGCGATCCAGAGCCCGTCGATCTCCTGGGCACGTGCGATCAGCTGCTCGAGGGCGACTGCGCGCGACGCCCGGCCCGACACGAACGGGTGGTTCGTCAGCATGAACAGGCCGCCCTCGTCGATGAGCGCCTCGAGCTCGAGGGTCCAGCGGGCGAGCACCTCGGCGGGCGACGCGATCACGCCCGACCCCGTGATGCCGGGCAGGTAGTTGTACGGCTCCCAGTCGTCGAGCGACCAGTGGCCCGGCAGCTCGACGAGCGTTGCCGCGCCGGGTTCCGGCGACACCGCGAGCACGTATGGGTGGTCCGCGTCCATCAGCCCGGAGTCGTACACGAACCCGTGCCGGGCGAGGATCGCCGGCGTCTCGTAGGTCAGCTCCCAGTTCGGCGCGCGATAGCCGGTCGGTCGGACGCCGAGAACGGAGTCGAGCGCCTCGAGCCCGCGGACGAGCCGCCGCTCCTGCTCCTCGCCGCTCGCCCCGTGAGCGCCCTCGTGAAGGTAGCCGTGGTGGGCGATCTCGTGACCGGCGTCGCGGATCGCGCAGCAGATGGCGGGTGCCCGCTCGGCGGTGTAGCCGGGGATGAAGAACGTCGCCTTGATCGCCCGCCGATCGAGCACGCGTAGCAGCCGCGGGATCCCGGCCCGGGCGCCGTAGGCCTGGTGGCTCATGACGTCGAGGTGATCGGCGGTCTCGGGATGCTCGAAGAGGATGGGGCTCTCGGCGTCGGCGTCGAACGTGAAGCATGCCGCGGCGCGATAGCCCGACGGCCAGCTGAAGCCGGCCGGCATCGGCGAGCGCCACGCCGCCTCGGCCGACTCGGTCACCGGCCGCCGTCGCGGCGTCGGAGCGCGACCAGCGACAACATCTCGTAGGCGAGGTTCGCGGCGAGCGTCGCCGTCTGGCCGGCCGGGTCGTACGCCGGGATCACCTCGACCACGTCGAAGCCCACGAACTCGATGCCGGTCAGGCCCCGGACGATCGCCAGCAGGTCCCGCGCCGACGGCCCGCCGGCCTCGGGCGTGCCGGTTCCGGGCGCGTACGCCGGGTCGACGACGTCGATGTCGAAGCTGATGAACGCCGGCCGATCGCCGACCCGCTCCCGGATCGCGGCGGCCACGGCCGATGACCCCAGCCGGAACACGTCCTCGGTCGTCAGGTATTCCAGACCAAGCTCGGATCGAAGCCCCGTCCAGTCGGACGCCTCGTAGACCGACCCCCGCAGCCCGACTTCGATCGAGTGGCCGACGTCGACCAGCCCCTCCTCGATCGCCCGCCGCATCCACGTCCCGTGGTTGTACTTCTCGCCGAAATACGAATCCCAGGCATCGGTGTGGGAGTCGAAGTCGATGACCGCGACGGGACCGCGCGACCGCGTCGCGCGGAGGTGGGGGAGTGTGCAGGCGTGATCGCCGCCGACCAGGATCGGGATGACGCCCGCCTCGACGATCGGCGCCACTGCCGCCTCGATGGCGTCATACGAGCGCTCCGTGAACCCGGGCCCGATGGCGATGTCGCCGAAATCGACGCACGTCAGGACCTCGAACGGCGACACGTCGAGGGTGGGGTTGTACGGCCGCAGCATGACTGACGCCTGGCGGACCGCGTTCGGCCCGAACCGGCCGCCGACGCGGTAGGTCACCCCGGTGTCGAACGGCACTCCCACGAGCGCGACGTCGACGTCGTCGAGTGCCCGGACGTAGGGCAGCCGGGCGAAGGTCGCGGGGCCGGTGAACCGGGGGGACTTGAGCGAGTCCTCGGGGACGTAGCGGGGCACGTGCTGAGTCTACGGACTGGGACGGCTCCCGCGGCTAGTCTTCGCGCTGCTCGCCGCCGGGCGTGACGAACGGCCGGTAGGTCGGTACCGACTGCAGCAGCGAGCCGGTCGGGCGGGCGGCCTCAGCGATTGCGTCGGTCGGGATCGCTTCCGAGCCCTGCGGCGCAGGTGTGCCTGTTGCGTCGACCGCGGCCACCGGCGGCGCGTTCCAGTGCGACCACGCACTGTCGGGATCCGCAGCGGCATCTGGGTCCATGACAGCGACCGGCGCAGGTGCCTCCGCGGACGACTCCGATTCGACGGCCGAAACGGCGTCGAGATCGGGGAAGTGCGGTCGCAGCCTGGCCTGTCGCGCGAGCTCGACGGGGTCTTCCTCCTGATCGAG
>JBJMMH010000162.1:0-2854 GCA_045804885.1 Chloroflexota bacterium
GCCCGCCGGGTGCGTGCCCGACGCGTGCTCGTTGCCGGGGGGAACGGTCGGCCCGGTCGCGCACTGCGCGACCGGGCCGTCGTCTGTCGTTCAGAAGTGCGGCCTGGCGCCGCCGCGGTTCCCCCGTCTAAGCGGTAACGAAGTCCGTCACGAGCCTGACGCGAACGCCTGTCTTCCAGACGCCGATGCCGATCGCCGTGAACCTGGCGTTCTTGATGTTCCGCCAGTGCCCCCCGTTCGTGCTCTTCTCGGACTGGAAGAACAGATGTGACGCGAGGATCGCCGCCATCGTCGTCGTGATCTTCGTCCGGCAGCCGATGTTCTCGCCCCAGTTGGTGATATTGGGGTAGCCGGCTCGATGCATCCGGTCGAGGGGTGTCCCGCCGTAGAAGTGGGTGCAGATGTTCTTGTCTGCCAATAGCTTCGCGTACGGTCGGGAAACCCAGGCGCTGAAGCGCGCCGCGTAGTGGAACGGCTTGACGTACGTGCTGTACCGGCCGGAGTTGCGGCCCTTGCACGTCCCGTCCGTCTGGACCCAGCCGCCGGTCCTCGTGCAGTTCACGAGATCGAGGTAGGCCATCTCCTCGGCGAACCAGTAGCCGGGCGCAGGCGACACCGACAGCTGCTGCTGGCTAGGGATCCTGACGGCCGCCTTCTGCGAAGCCGCGGCGGGCGCGGCGACGAGTGACGCGAACAGCGAGGCCATCACGACGGCGCCGAGGATCGAGCGCGAGAGGGTCGCGCGCGGGGCTCGTGAACCCCTGGATGACGCCCGCTGGGCGCCGCTTGTCAGACCGAGCAAGACTCGTGCCTCCTCTCTCCCGGAACGCCGCGCGCAGGCACGGCGACGGTGGAATAGGCCGCGACGGCAGGCGCTTGGGACGGGGGCTGGGCGCTGGGACGGTTCCGCGAGCGCAAGGCGAGGGGGGCGGCCGGTGAGCGGCCGTGATGTGGGACCCGGTGCGGCGGGTCGGCTGGGCTGCCGGTGCGGCGTCTGTGGTTGTCGGCCCTGCGGACGGAACCTCGTCGACCATCAGTATGCCCTCCGAGATCAACCCGGACATCCCCCGGATGGACCATGCCGCCCTGGCTCGACCGGCGGGTCGAGGCCTTCGGTGCGCGCGCGCACCACGCGTTCGCGGGTCGGCGCCCGTGGCAAGTCCCGATGGCCCAGCTCAACTCGTATCGCCAGGGCGGCGTGAAGAACATATACGGGCCGATGCTCGACGGCGACACGGCGACGGTCGACGACGCGGCGGACACGGCGACCTGGAACACGACTGTCCCGTAGCCCGGGGCGCTCAGCCGTCGGGGGAGGCCGTTATCGCCGCGAGGATCTCGACGCCATAGCGGTCGAGCTTCGTCGGGCCCATGCCTTTTACGCGGGCGAGCGCCGCGAGTGACGCCGGGCGCGCCTCGGCGATCGCCCGGAGCGTCGCGTCGTGGGCGATCACGAAGGCGGCAACGCCATCCCGACGGGCCCGCTGCAACCGCCAGTCGCGGAGCGCGGCCACGAGCGGCGTGTCATGGTCGCGGGCCGATGCTCGCTCGCGGGGCACGCCCGCAGCGACCCGTGCAGCCGGCGACGACGAGCCTGTCGGAGACGCCGATGCCGACTGCGAGCCGGGCGCGAGGCCACCGGCGCGTGGGTCGCCAAGCCCAGCCAGGAACCGGCTCGGTCGGCGCGCTCCCGGCCGCCCCGCCCCGGCGAGATGGGTGTCGCGCCGCTCGGCCCACGACAGCGCGAGATGGACCCGGGCGCGAGTGATGCCGACGTACAGCAGCCGCCGCTCCTCGTCGAGTGCTGCCTCGTCGTCGATCGCCTGACGAATCGGCAGGGAGCCATCCTCGAGCATCGGCAGGAAGACCGCGTCCCACTCGAGGCCCTTCGCCCGGTGATACGTCGCGAGCTCGACGCCTCCGCCGTCGGCCTTGGCCGCGTCCGATTCCGCTGCCGCCCGCCGACCGAGCTCCGCGACGAACTCATCGCGTGTCATGTTCGGCGTCGCCGTGGCGGCGTCCTCGAGGATCCCTGCGAGCGTGACCATGGCCGCTGCCCGCTCACGGGCCTCGTTGCCACGCTCGCCCGCGCTGGCCTCCAAGCCGAGCTCCCGGGTCCACGCCTCCTCGATCGCGACGACGAGCGGCGTCCCCGACAGGGACGCGGCCGGGTTTGATCGCCGGACCACGTCGATCGCGGCGCGGACGTCCGGCCGCCGAAAGAACGCCACACCGCGTACCCGGTAGGCGATGTCAGCCCGGGTGAGGGCTGCCTCGAGCGGTTCGACCTGAGCATTCGTCCGGACGAGCACGGCGATCTCCGACGGCGGCGTGCCGTCCGCGAGCAGGACGCCGACCCGGCCCACCAGCCAGGCGAGCTCGGCTTGGGCGGTTGCGTGGCGGACGATGACCGGGACGGGGCCGCTCGGCCGCGTCGCGGCGAGACGTTTTGGCCGGCCGGCGCTCCACAGCAGCCGGTTCGCCAGCTCGAGAACCTCCGGCGTCGAGCGGTAGTTCTCCGTCAGCTCGACGACGCGCGCGCCCGGCCGGGCGTCTCGGAACGTCTCGAGGTACATCGGCGTCGCGCCGGCGAACGTGTAGATCGTCTGGTCCGCGTCGCCGACGACGCAAACGTCGGGCGAATCGCCGGCCCACAGGCCGAGCAGTCGCTCCTGGAGCGGGTTGGTGTCCTGGTACTCGTCGACGCTGAACCAGCGTGTCCGGGCGCGGACGGTCGCCGCGGCTCCGGGATCGCGCTCGAGCAGGTCGACGGTCTCGGTGAGCAGGTCGTCGAAGTCGATCCGACCTGCCCGCGCCTTCGACCGCTCATAGTCGGCGTAGGCCCGGACGAACA
>JBJMMH010000163.1:0-5710 GCA_045804885.1 Chloroflexota bacterium
CATGGTGAGCTGCCAGCGCTTGTCGTCGCCGAGCTCGAGACCGGCGTACGGATCGCGAGCGAGCAGCAGGTTGCCGTCCAGGTCCACCCAGTCGGCCAGGCCCGCGAGCATCGCGGCCGCGCTGATGCCGACGCTCGTCTCCTCCATGCAGCCCAGCATCACCTTGAAGCCCAGCTCCCGGGCGCGTCGGATCATGGCCAGCGCCGGTCCCACGCCGCCGCACTTGGTGAGCTTGACGTTGATGCCCACGACGACCCCGACCAGGGCGTCCAGGTCATCGATGGTGACCGCGCTCTCGTCGGCGACGATGGGCAGCGGTGAGCGCGCCTGAAGCTCGCCCAGGAGGTCCAGCCGGGCGGCCGGAAACGGCTGCTCGACGAGCTCGACGCCCAGGCGCTCGAGGTCGGGCAGGATGGCGATCGCCTCGTCGAGCGACCAGCCGGTGTTGGCGTCGACCCGGATGGGGCCGTCGTAGACGCCGCGCACCGCCCCTAGCGTCGCGAGGTCCGCGCCGCCGCCGACCTTGATCTTCAGTGCCGGGAAGCGCGCGGCTCGGCTGGCCCGCTGGGCGACCACCGCCGGCTCGTCGATGCCGATCGTGAAGTCGGTCGGCGGGATGTCCGACGACAGGCCGAGCAAGCGGTGGACGGGCATGCCGGCGACCTTGCCCGCGAGGTCGTGGAGCGCGATGTCAAGCGCGCATTTCGCGCCGCCGTTATGGGCGATCGCCCGGCCGATCGCGTCGCCGGCGCTTAGCAGTCCGTCCGCGGTCAGCTCCGGCTCGCCGACCGCCGCGACGAGATGCGGCAGGACCGCGACGATCGTTGCCGCCGTCTCGCCGTAGAACCGGTCCGGATAGCCCTCGCCGATCCCGACCAAGTCGGGATAACGCTCGTCGCGCAGCTCGACGATGACCGTGGTGACGGAATGACCGGCGTCGTGGTCGGATCGGGCGATGACGAACGGGTCGCGGAGCGAGAGGTGGAGAACCTCGGCGGAGGCGGTCAGGCCCACGGCAGCGCCACGACACCCTGCTCGATCGCCGCCCAGAGCGGACCGGCACCGAATCGCACCGGATCGTCGGTCGGCAGGCCCGTCTCCGCCGCCACCCGCTGGATCTCCGCGCGCGCCTCCTCGTCTGATGCGATCAGCGACGTGTTGAGGGCGATCGCAACGACCTTCGACGGCGCGACAAGGCCCGCGACTTGCTCGTGGAGGGCGATGAACGGCCGGAGGTCGGCGATCGGGAACGAGGCGTCGGGCAGGTGGTCGAAGTCGTGCTCGGTCTGGCGCGCCTTGTGAACCAGGACCATCGCCTGGGGTGTTGCACCATGGATCAGCGCCAGCGTCACCGAGGAGTACGCCGGATGGTCGAGCGAGCCCTGGCCCTCGACGATCACCCAGTCGCCCCGCCGCTCGCCTTCCTCGACGAGCCATTCGACGGTTCCCTGGGCGAAGTCGCTGATCAGACGGTCGACCGCGGCGCCCCAGCCGTCGATCATCATCCCCGTCTGGCCGGTCGGCACGAACGCGGCGGAGCGGCCGGCGGCGCGCGCAGCCGACCGCAGCTCGAGCGCGACCGACATCTTGCCGATCGCGCAGTCGGTGCCGACAGTGAGGATCACCCGCTTGCCCGGTTCGTGCTTGCGGCCGACGGCGGTCTCCATCCGATCGGGCGGCCGGCGGTAGTCGATGAGCTCGGTCCCGGCCTCCGCGGCTGCGGCCGCGAACTCCGGGTCGTCGCCGAGAAACGTGTGGAGACCGGAGTGGACGTCGAGTCCGGCCCGGATCGCCTCGAGGATCTGCGCCCGCCACGAGGCCGGCAGCTTGCCGCCGGTCGGCGCGATGCCGATCAGCAGCGTGTCGGGCGGCGGCTCCGAGGCGAGGGCGTCGGCGAGCGACGCGACGATCGGGATATCGTGGTCGGGCAGGATCGACGACACGTTGCCGCCGGCCTGCGTCGAGTCGATCACGGCAACGACGTCGTCCGGGCCGTAGCGGATCACGCCGACAGCCGTCTTGCCGTGGTGGAAGCCGAAATTGCCCTCGGCGAGGATGACGAGGCGCCGCGGGGCTGACGGAGTGGGGCTGATCACCCGACGGAGTCTACGGAACCTCCGACCGTGACGACGACCTCGCCGCGCACCGCGCCACTTTCGAGATAGCGCACGGCATTGACCGTCGCCTCGAGCGGGAATGTCCGATCCACGACCGGCGGGATCTTGCCCTTGTCGCCGAGTTCCTTCATAACGAGCAGATCCTCGTGGCTGTACTTCGCGAGGAACGGCCGGAACCGCTGCTTGTGTCTTACCGGCGTTCACCCAAGATCGCCAAGAGACGCGTGAGACAGGACCCATAAGGGTTCAAGCAGACTCGGGCGTGGGACTGGGTCCCGCCCCGACAGTGTCCGTCGCGACGTCGCCGGCCCTGCCGAGCCACTCTTGTCCGAGACCGCATCTGTCCAAGAGTCTTGGCGAGCGGCCCCGGGCCGGAGGCTTCCGATCGCGCGTACAGCGGCGGCCATCTCATAGGGTCTCCACCCACGCATCGAGGCCGCCCGGGCCCGATCGTCGGCGGCGACGTCGTCGTCCCGCGGGCCCCTCCCGAGCGTGAGGCACGGGCGCAAAGCGGACGGGTCTCGACTGAGGTCAGCTGCAGCCGGTAGAGGATCCGTAGAGCATCGGTCACCAGGCTAGATCCGGGCTTGACCTCTCACCAGGTCATCGCCAATCTTCGGTCGCCGTCCGGAGAGGGTAGGTGGACTTTCGGCTCCTTGGTGCGCTCGAGGTCTCCGCGGGTGAGGTCTCGGCCGACCTGGGCCCGCCGAAACAGCGCGCGCTCCTCGCGATCCTGCTGCTGCACGCCGGGGAGATCGTCCCCACCGACCGGCTGATCGAGCTGCTGTGGGGCGACGGCCCGCCGCGGACCGCCAACCATTCGATCCAGATCTACGTCTCCAACCTGCGAAAGGCGTTCGAGGGGCTCGGCGCGAAAGCAGTCCTGTCGACGCGCTCGCCGGGCTACCAGTTAGACGCCGACGCCGACTCGATTGACATGCGCCAGTTCGAGGCACGGGTCCGCGAGGGCACGCGCAAGCTCCGCGAGGGCGACCCCGACACCGGTGCCGCAGACCTGCGAGCCGCCCTCCGGCTGTGGCGCGGGCCAGCGCTCTCCGACTTCACCTACGAGGAGTTCGCCCAGCCCTACATCCACCGCCTGAGTGACCTGCACCTCGGCGCGATCGAGGAGCTGGCAGCCGCCGATCTGGCCGCCGGGCGCGCTGTCGACGTCGTCCCGATGCTCGACGCTGCGATCCGCGAAGACCCCCTGCGCGAGCGCTCCCGCGAGCTGCTGATGCTCGCCCTGTACCGGACGGGCCGGCATCCCGAGGCTCTCCGTACCTACCAGCACCTGCGGACCGTGCTCGACGAGGAGCTCGGGCTGGAGCCGTCGCCGCCACTCCAGCGGCTCCAGGAGCGGATCCTCCTCCACGATCCAGCCCTGATGCCGGCCGACGCCGCGGCAACGCTCGCGGCGGCAGCCCGCAACCCATACAAGGGCCTCCGCTCGTTCGGCGAGCGTGACGCCGCCGACTTCTTCGGGCGCGAAGACCTCGTGACGAAGCTGCTCCGCTCGCTGCGCGACGAGGCGAACCTCGTTGCGCTGGTCGGGCCGTCTGGATCGGGCAAATCGAGCGTCATCGCGGCCGGCCTCCTCCCGCGACTTCGGGAGGGTGCGATCGACGGATCCGACCAGTGGGTCATCGCCCAGATGACCCCGGGCAACAACCCGCTGGCCGAGGTTGAGGCGGTCATCGCCGCGGCGACGGACATTCCGAATGGGCTCGACAAGCTCCTGGCACCGGAAGCCGGCCCGAGTCGGCGGCCGACGCTCCGGACGATGCCCCAGGGCGGGCGACTCCTCCTCGTCATCGATCAGTTCGAGGAGGTGTTCACGCTCACCGAAGAGCCGCAGAGACAGCACTTCCTAGAGGCGATCGTCGGCGCGGCCTCGGAGCCGGGCACCCAGATCAGCGTGCTCCTCGCCCTCCGCGCCGACTACTACGACCGCCCGCTCCACCACCCCGGCTTCGCCCGACTGTTCACGCCCAACGTCGTCAACGTGCTACCGATGACGCCAGAGCAGCTCGAGGCGGCGATCGTCGGACCGGCCGAAAAAGCCGGGGTCATCGTCGAGCCCGCCCTGCTCGCCGAGCTCGTTGGCGACGCCGCGCATCGGCCGGGGACGCTGCCTTTGCTCGAGTACGCCCTCACCGAGCTGTTCGACCAGCGCAGCAAGACGGCGCTCACACTCGATGGCTACCGCGCGCTTGGCGGGATCCGAGGCGTTCTGTCGCGGAGCGCCGAGACGATCTACGACGCGCTCTCGCCCGATGCACGACACGTCACGATGCAGCTCGTCCTCCGGCTCGTACAGCTCGGCCGCGGGGCGACCGAGTCGCGACGGCGCCTGGCGATCGCCGAGCTGATGAGCTTTGGTTTCGATCCCGTTGTCCTCTCGAAGGTTCTCGACGCCTTCGGCCGACGGCGGCTCTTGTCGTTCGACCGTGATGCAGCGACCGACCAGGCGACCGTCGAGGTCGCCCACGAATCGCTTTTCCGGGAGTGGAACCGGCTGTCCGGCTGGATCGACGGACATCGGGCGGCACTCGTTCGCTTCGAGACGTTCACCGCGGCGGCCGACGAGTGGGAGGCATCCGCGCAACACGCGGACTATCTCCTCACGGGCACGCGTCTCGCCGAGTTCGAGGCCTGGAGCGCCGAGGGGACGTTACCGGTCAGCGGGCGCCTCCGGGAATACCTTGTGGCGGGTCTGGCTCGTCGCGAGTCGGAGGAAGCGGCCACCCGCGCGCAGGTCGAGCTGGAGCGGCGGCTCGAATTCGTGCGCGGTGGCGTCTCACGGCGCTGGCGGCCGTCACCCTCATGGCGGTCCGTGGGGTCGGGTTTGGCGCGTGGGGCGGGCGATTTCGCGGAGGTCAAGCGGGTGACGCTCGTTCGTCCGGGCGCCGGCGAATTGAGTGCCCTCAGCGAGGCGGGCTTCGACCGAGCGGTCGCGGAGTTCGGCCTCGTGGGCGAGGAATTCCTGTTCGAGGATTCTGCACGCGGCCGTGCCGACATCAAGGCGGAGCTGATGCAGCTCGCCGGAGCCGGCACGGACCTCGTCATCGTCACGAGCGGCACCGTCCGCGTCGAGGAGCTCGCCGCCGCCCGTCCGGACGTGTTTTGGGTGTCGACCTACCCGGTCAGAGACCTCGCCAACGTCGCGTACTTCGACTTCCTGGACAACGAGGGGGCCTACCTGGCAGGTGTCGCGGCCGCGCTCAGGTCGAAGACCGGGACGATCGGCTTCATCGGCGGCCACGACGGCGGGGTCATCTGGTACTTCCATGGCGGCTACGTCGCGGGTGCGCGGTCGGTCGATCCGGACATCGCGGTGCCGTTCCTGTACCTGGCCGCCGGCAACGACTTCAGCGGGTTCCACAACGCTGACGCCGCCGAGGGCCTGGCCCGCGAGATGTACGAGCAGGGCGCGGACGTGATCTTTGCAGCGGCCGGCGATTCGGGTGTCGGCGTGTTCGAAGCAGCATCCGCGCTGTCGACCACCGACCGCAAGCTGTGGGCGATCGGCGTCGACACCGACCAGCACGAAAGCGTGCTTCGGCTATCCGGCGCGGTCCATTCCGAAGCCT
>JBJMMH010000164.1:0-5476 GCA_045804885.1 Chloroflexota bacterium
TCGCCGATGCCTTCGTTGAGGAGGATGGCGAGGCCGGCCGTGGAGGCGATGATGCCCTTGTCCCCCATCCCGGCCTCGGTCAGGCCCAGGTGGAGCGGGTAGTCGCTGCGGGCCGCGAGCAGCCGGTAGACATCGACCAGGTCACGGACGCCGGAGACCTTGGCCGACAGGATGATCCGGTCGTGACGCATGCCGGTCGCCTCGGCGAGCTCGGCCGAGCGCATCGCGGACTGGAGCATCGCCTCGATCATGACGTCGCGGGCGTCAACGGGCTCGGCGGCGCGGGCGTTCTCGTCCATGAGCTCGGTCAGGATCGCCTGGTCGAGCGAGCCCCAGTTGACGCCGATCCGGACCGGGACCGCGTTGTCGTTGGCGATCCGGATGATCGTCGCGAAGTGCTCATCGTGCCGCTTGGCCCCGACGTTGCCGGGGTTGATCCGGTACTTCGCGAGCGCCGCGGCCATCTCGGGGTAGTCGACCAGGAGCTTGTGGCCGTTGTAGTGGAAGTCGCCGATGACCGGCACGTCGACGCCGAGCCCGCGCAGCTTCCGCATCATCTCCGGAACGGCGGCGGCGGCCTCGTCCGTGTTGACCGTCACCCGGACGAGCTGCGACCCGGCATGGGCGAGTCGGGCGACCTGGATCGCGGTCCCGTCAGGGTCGGCGGTATCGGTGTTCGTCATCGACTGGACGACGACCGGGTGGGCCGATCCGACGAGGACGCCGCCGACGTCGACGCTGACCGTGGGCCGGCGTCGGGGGCGGAGCTGATCGGGCGAGGTCACGCGGTCGAGTCTAGGTCGGGCTGCCGCTCAGGATCCGGGCGATGTCGAAGCCACTCACCCAGATGAGGAACGCCATGAGCACCGCGAACCCGACGACGTACGTGAGCCGCTCGGCGCGGAGACTGATCCGCGTTCCCAGGACCGACTTCAGGACGATCATCAGCATCCGCCCGCCGTCGAGCGGGGGGAACGGCAGGATGTTGACGAGCGCGAGGTTCGCCGACAGCACGCCGGCGACATATAGCGTCAGGATCGGCCCGGAGCCGAAGAAGATGTCGCCGATCTGGGTCGCGATTCCGATCGGCCCGGCGACGGGGGGCGCGGCGGTCGGGTTGCTGACGAAGCCGCCCACCAGGTCGCCCAGGCCGGCGAGGATCAGGCCGAACCAGTGGACGGTCTGCTCGCCGGCGATTCCGATCGCTGCCGGCAGGTCGCGCGCGTACCGGCCGTAGAAGACGGGCTCGAAGCCCTCCCTGCCGCCGCTGATCCCGAGCGGCCCCTTCGTGGGCTGGCCGGTCTCGGGGTCCTTGGGCGAGGCGTCGATCTCGCTCTGCGTCCGGAGCGTGGTCTCGACGGTCTCCAGCGTGCCGTTCGCGCGCTGAATCGTCAGCGTGACGACCTGGCCGGTGTTCGCCCGAAGGTCGTCGAGGACGTTGCCGCGGCCGAAGAACTCGTGCTGGACGCCGTTGATCGCGAGGACCGCCTCGCCCGGCCGGAGACCGGCCGCCGCGGCCGGCGAGTCAGGCTGGACCTCGGAGAACCGGAGGCCATGGAACGGAGTCGCGACCCAGGCGATGACGGTGAAGATCAGGAACGCCGTCAACAGGTTCATCACGACGCCCGCGACAAGGATCCCGAGCCGGATCGGCAGCGGCGCTGCCGCGAACGAGCGTGGATCGGCGACCGCGTCGCCGTCCTCGCCCTCGAGCTTCACGAAACCGCCGATCGGCAGCCAGTTCAGCGAGTAGACCGTCCCGGCCGGAACATCGGGCTCGCTGTCCACGACCTCCTCAAGCAATTCCGGGTCGTCGCGTGCCGCGTCGATCGCCGCCTGACGCGAACGCGCCGCCCAGGCGACGTCCTCCGGTGATGCAGGGCCGACCCGGAGCACACGCGCTCGAGGCGGGAAGCCGATCCCGAACTCGAGGACGCGGACGCCGGCGAGGCGGGCGGTGATGAAGTGGCCAAGCTCGTGGACGATGACGAGCGAACCCAGGATCAGCAGGAAGAGGAAGACGGTGATCGCCGTCCTGAAGAGATCCTCCATCAGGCCGCCTTCACCGGACCGGCCGCGAACGCCCCGCGGACCTCGCGATCCAGCGCCACGAGCTCGTCGAGCCCCGGCTCCTGGTGAGCGCCGGCGCCGAATCGGTCGACGGCCGCCTCCAGCAGGCGCGGGATCTCGCCGAAGCCGAGCGAGCCCTCGAGGAACCGCGAGACGGCAACCTCGTCGGCCGCGATGAGCGCGGTCGTCGCTCGCTGGCCGGCCTCGCCCGCCTCACGTGCGATCCGGAGCGCCGGGAATCGTCCCTCGTCCGGGGCGCGGAAATCGAGCCGGCCGATGGCCGCCAGATCGACGGCGACCGACGGCGACGGACGCCGGTCGGGGTAGGTCAGGGCGTACTGGATCGGAAGCCTCATGTCGGGGGTGCCCAGCTGGGCCTTCAGGGAGCCGTCGACGAAGCGGACGGCGGAGTGGACGATGCTCTGCGGGTGGATCACCACCTCGACGGCAGCGTACGGAACATCGTACAGCCAGTGTGCCTCGACCACTTCCAGGCCCTTGTTCGCGAGGGTCGCCGAGTCGACCGTGATCTTCGCCCCCATTGACCACGTCGGGTGCACGAGTGCCTGCTCACGGGTGACGTCCGCGAGGTCCGCCGGACCATCGAGGAACGGCCCGCCGGACGCGGTCAGGACGAGCGCTTCCACGCCGGCCATCCCCTCCCCCACGAGGCACTGCCAGATCGCGGAGTGCTCGGAGTCGATCGGGCGCAGCCAGGCGAGCGGGCTGGCGAGCGGATCCCCCGGCCTGGCAGCGAGGATCTCCGCGGCCCGGGCGCGCGCCAGCGGCATGACGAGATGGCCACCGGCGACGAGCGTCTCCTTGTTGGCGGTCGCGACCACCTTGCCTGCGTCGAGCGCGGCGACCACCGGGACGAGACTGACGATCCCGCCCGTGCCGACAACGACCAGGTCGACGTCGTCCCGGGTGGCCAGATCCACGAGCGCGTCGGGACCGGCGACGACGTCGACGCCCGATGGCAGGTCGAGGGCGCGTGCGGCGCGGGCGTCGCTGAGCCCGACAGTGCTCGGGCGGACGCGGACGACCTGTTCCGCGAGTCGCTGTGTCGAGCTGCCGGCTGCGATCGCAACGATCCGGAACGCGTCCGACAGCGCCTCCAGGACGTCGAGCGCCTGGCTGCCGATCGAGCCCGTCGAGCCGAGGACCGCGACGCCGACGCGGCGCTGAGTCACGCCCTCAGCGGACGACGGCGAGGACATACAGGGCGACGACCGGCGCCGCGAAGAGGAACGAATCCACGCGGTCCAGGATGCCGCCGTGGCCGGGGATGATCGTGCCCGAATCCTTCGCCCCGGCGGCCCGCTTCAACATCGATTCGGCCAGGTCGCCCGCCTGCGCCGCGAGCCCGAGCAGCGGACCGAGGGCGAGCCCGATCAGCGGCGCCTCGCCGAGCGCCATGGCCATCAACGTCACGACGATCGTCGCGGCGACGAGCCCACCGACCAGCCCGGCGTAGGTCTTCGACGGCGAGATATGGGCGAGGAACTTCGCCCGGCCGAATCGCTTTCCGACGAAATACGCCCCCGTGTCGTACGCCCACACGCCGAGCACGAGCAGGAGGATCCAGCCGCGCTCGCCGCCGATACCGGCGAGCGGGGCGCTCGACGGCGGCGCCGGCGCGGCGTGCCCAAGGCGGACGACGAAGCCGAGCAGCGCGACATACACCGCCCCGAACACGGTCGCGAACCACGTCGGCAAGCCGTCGCGCGGATCCCGCCGGGCGAACGCGCCGACGGCGGCGAGGATCGTCCCGATCGCGACGAGGATGAGGCCGCTGCCTTCGAGCGGGATCGACACGGCCCCGTCGAGGACGATCGCGACCGCGAGCGCGATGCCGAGCACCGGGATCGACGGGTAGCCGGCGCCGCCGAGGAGGCGGAAGACCTCGAGTCCGGCGAGGGCGACGGCGACGGCGACGAGCGCCACGATCCACGGCCCGCCGAGGACGAGCACGATCAGCAGGGGCGGGACGAGGATTGCAGCGCTCAGCGCACGCTGGCGGAGCGAGGACGAAGCGGCCGGGTTGGCGGTCGTGGCAGTCAGGGCGTGGGGACCTCAGCGCCCGAAGCGCCGGGTCCGCCGGGCGAACTCGAGAAGCGCCGCGTCGAACGCGTCGGCGCCGAAGTCCGGCCAGAGCACCTCGGTCGAGTAGAACTCGGCGTAGGCCGATTGCCAGATGAGGAAATTGGACAGCCGCTGCTCGCCGCCTGTCCGGATCACGAGGTCCGGGTCGGGCAGGCCGGCGGTGTAGAGCGCCGCGGAGATCGTCTCCTCGTCGATGTCGTCGGGCTCGATCCCGCTCGCGCAGAGCCGACGCACCGCGTCGACGAGCTCCGTCCGGCCGGCGTAGTTGAACGCCACGTTCAGCAGGAGGCGCGTTCCGCCCGCTGTCTCCTCAAGCGCCTCACCTATCGAGCGCCGGGTATCGTCGGGAAGCTCCTCGAGGCGGCCGAGGAGCCCGATCCGGACGCCCTCCGCGCGGAGTTCCGCTGTCTCGCTCCGGATCGCCTGCTCCAGCAGGCCGAACAGGCCACGGACCTCATCGTCGGAGCGGGCCCAGTTCTCGCGGCTGAACGCGTACAGCGTCATGACCGGCACGCCGCGGCGGACGGCGTGCTTCAGGAGCGTGCGGATCGCCTCGACTCCGGCGGCGTGACCCTCCAGCTCCGGAAGATCATGGAGCCGCGCCCAACGGCGGTTGCCGTCCATGATGATCGCGACGTGACGCGGCAGGTCCGCAACGTCGAGGAGCGGCTCGGCCGCAGCGGCGGCGGCTTCGTCCGTGCCGGCGGCCGGCTCGGCCTCCGCGCTCGGGCTGACGTGCGCCAGGGGTGGCGCATCGGTCGGCCTCGCGAGCGGCGACCCGGACACTAGACCTCGAGGACCTCCTGCTCCTTCGCGCCGCCGAGGCGATCGACCTCGCCGATGAAGCGGTCGGTGGTCTTCTGGAGCGCCTCGAGCTGGCGATGTGATTCGTCGGCGCCAACCGATCCGTCACGCTCCTCTTTCTGGAGCTCGTGCGAGGCGTCACGGCGGATGTTCCGGATCTCCACGCGCGCCTCCTCCATGCGCTTGTGGACGACGCGGACGAGATCCTTGCGACGCTCCTCGGTGAGCGGCGGGATGTTCAGCCGGACGACGGTCCCGTCGACGTTGGGGACCAGACCGATGTCGCTCTTCTGGATCGCTTTCTCGATGGCGCCCAGGACGCTGCGATCCCACGGCTGGATGACGATCTGGTGGGCCTCCGGGACGCTGATCCCGGCGAGCTGGTTCAGGGGCGTCTGGGTCCCGTAATACTCGACCGACACGCGCTCGACGAGCGATGTGGACGCTCGACCGGTCCGGATGCCCTGAAAGTCGCGCTCCATCGCCTCGACGGCGC
>JBJMMH010000165.1:0-5628 GCA_045804885.1 Chloroflexota bacterium
TGTAGCCGTTGCCCTTGAACTCGTCGGTGAGCTTGAGGCCGTGGCGGATGCCGTAGAGACCGGCACCAACCATCGCCGCGTACGTCAGGTAGGCGTTCATGTCGCCGCCCGGGAAGCGGTTCTCGACGTGGAGCCCGCTGCCGTGGCCGACGAGCCGGAAGCCCGTCGTCCGGTTGTCTCGGCCCCAGACGACGTTGACCGGTGCCCACGACAGTGACGCGTAGCGCTTGTAGGAGTTGATGAAGGGCGCGACGAACACCGCCAGCTCGCGGGACAGGGCCATCATGCCGGCGACGAACTGCCCGAACTCCTCGCTGATCCCGTATGCGCCGCCGCGGTCGCCGGCATGGGTCAGGACATTCGAGCCCTCGGCGTCCCAGAGGCTCATGTGGAGGTGCCCGGACGACCCCGTCCAGCTGTGGTCGGGCTTGGCCATGAACGAGATCCCCCAGCCGTTGAGGTACGCGATCTCCTTGGCGCCGTGCTTGAACAGCACGCTCCGGTCGGCCGACTCGAGGACGTGGTCGTAGCGGATGTTGACCTCGTGCTGGCCGGGCGCTGCCTCGCCCTTGCTGAACTCGATCGGGATGCGGGCCTCGGTCATCTGGTTGCGGAGGAGTCGGTGGAGAGGCTCCGCCTTCGTCGCCTGGAGGAGGTGGTAGTCCTCGTTGTAGTAGCCGAAGCGCTGCGGGACGTTCCAGCCGTTCTGCGCCGACTCGTCCCACGTCTCCTTGAGGACGTAGTACTCGAACTCCGAGCCGGCCTTGACGGTCAGGCCCATCGACGCCGCTTTCGCGATCTGCTTCTTGAGGATCGTCCTTGGCGAGACCGGGATCTCGCTGTGATCCTCTTCGGTGAACGTGTCGCCGAGAACGATCGCGGTCTTCTCGAGCCAGGGCAGAACGCGCATCGTGTCCCAGACGGGGTCGGCGATCCAGTCGCCGTAGCCGGTCTCCCAGTTCATGAGCGCGAAGCCCTCGGGCGTGTTCATCTCCATGTCCGTGCCGAGGAGGTACGTGCAGAAGTGGGCCCCGTGGTCGATGACGCCGTTGAGGAACGCCTGGGCCTGGACGCGCTTGCCCATGAGCCGGCCCTGCATGTCGGTGATCGCGACGATCAGCGTGTCGATCCTGCCGTCGTCGACCATCGACTCGAGCTCGGCGAGCCGCGGATGGGCGGCGTCATGGCGGCCGTGGACGTCGTGGGCGGCGTGCGTGTCGGTTGTCATCGGAGCCCTCCTCCGCCGCGCAGCCGGCGGGCAGTCCAGGTCACTTGGCAGTCATCCCGCCGTCGGCGACGAGGACGCTGCCGGTGACGAACGACGACTCGTCCGAGGCGAGGAAGAGCGCCACGTTCGCAATCTCGCGCGGCTCGCCTGGCCGGCCGATTGGCTGGAACGAGTCGATCGTCTCATACACCGTGTCGATGCCGCCGAGCATCTCGGCGTGGGCATAGTTGATCGGCGTGTCGACCCATCCCGGCGCGATCGCGTTGCACCGGATGTTCTGCTTGGCGTAGTCGAGCGCGATGCCCTTGCTGAGCATGACGATGGCGCCCTTCGAGGTCGCGTACACCGCGAGGAATGGCTCCGCGACGAGCCCATTCACGGAGCTCGTGTTGATCAGCGAACCGCCGCCTCCCCGCAGCATGTGCGGGATCGCGTATCGGCAGCCATAGATGCAGCCCTTGACGTTGACGTTCAGCGTTCGGTCGATGACATCATCGGGGACCTCGTGGAACACGCCCGGGATATTGACGCCCGCGTTGTTGAAGACGGCGTGGAGCTCACCCCATCGCTCGACCGTTGCGTCGGTGTATGCCCTCACCTGCGCCGCATCTGCCACATCCGCGGCCGTGGCGTAGGCCGCGCCGCCGATCTCAGCGGCCGTGGCCTCGACAGCCTCGCGGTTCACGTCGACGCACGTCACCCGGGCGCCTTCCTCGGCGAAGCGGATCGCGGTCGCCCGGCCGATCCCCGAGCCGGCGCCGGTCACGATCGTGACCTTGCCTTCCAATCGCTGGCCCATGGCTCACCTCCACGCCCGACGGTGTCACGCCACGGGCCGTTCGCGACCATCATCTTGTGCCGGCCGAACCGTGCAGCCTATTGTTGCGACTGGGGGATCCGCGTCCCGGCGAAATCGTTCAGACGTGACGGATCTGGAGGAGAGGGATGGCAGGTTCTGACACCGAGCAGCTGCACGAGCTCGGATATGCCCAGGAGTTGCGCCGCGGCATGCGGACATTCTCCAACTTCGCGGTCTCGTTCACGATCATCTCGATCCTGTCGGGATGTCTGACGCTCTTCGCGTACGGGATGAACACTGGCGGGCCGGCCGTCATGACGCTCGGCTGGCTCGTCGTCGGCTTCTTCGTGACGCTGGTGGCGCTCGGGATGGCCGAGGTCGCATCGAGCTATCCGACCGCGGGCGGCCTGTACTACTGGTCGGCCAAGCTCGCCAAGAACAACGCTCCCGCATGGTCGTGGTTCACCGGCTGGTTCAACCTGCTCGGTCAGGTGGCCGTCACGGCCGGCATCGACTTCGGGCTGGCGTTCTTCATCAACGCCTTCCTGAACATCGCGTTCGGCGTCGGGACGGATCCCTACATCACGATCATCATCTACGCCGTCGTCCTGTTTGCCCACGCGCTGCTGAACACGTTCGGCATCCGGCTGGTCGCACTCCTCAACGATGTCTCCGTCTGGTGGCACGTCTTCGGCGTCGGCCTGATCTTCGTCGCGATGTTCTTCCTCGCGCCGGTGCACACGGACCTCGGGGCAGTCTTCACGACGTTCGTCAACAACACGAGCAAGGAGGAAGGGATCCCGCCCCTGCCCGCCTTGTACGTCGTGCTGATCGGCCTCCTGAACGCCCAATACACCCTGACCGGGTACGACGCCTCGGCGCACATGTCCGAGGAGACGCACCAAGCGGCCGTGTCCGCGCCGCGTGGGATCGTCTTCTCGGTGGTCGTATCGGTGATCTTCGGCTTCATCCTGCTCGTCGCGATGAACTACGGGATCGACCCGAACGGCGGCTACGATCGAGCGCTCGGCGCCCTCGTCCCGCCGGCCCAGATCTGGATCGACGCGGTCGGCCAGGCCGGCGGCCTGTTCATCCTCGCTGTCGTGATCGGCGCTCAGTTCTTCTGCGGGATGTCGTCGGTCACGGCGAACTCCCGGATGATCTACGCGTTCTCACGTGACGGCGCGATCCCGGGCAGTCGCTTCTGGCACCGCATCAACCCACGGACCCGAACGCCAACGAACTCGATCTGGCTGGCGGCAATCGGCGCCTTCCTGCTGGGGCTGCCGTACCTGTTCAACGCTGTCGCCTACGCGGCCGTCACGTCGATCGCCGTCATCGGGCTCTACATCGCGTACATCATCCCCGTGTTCCTGCGGCGTCGCGCCGGCGACGACTTCAAGGCCGGGCCCTGGAGCCTCGGTCGCTGGAGCCCGATCATCGGGAACGTCGCCACGATCTGGGTGGTGTTCATCGCAATCCTGTTCCTGCTGCCCCAGGCCGTGCCGGTCAACCCCTCGACGTTCAACTACGCGCCGGTGGCAGTCGGTGTAGTCGTGATCTTCGCCGGCGGCTGGTGGCTCATTTCGGCCAAGAACTGGTTCAAGGGACCGAAAGTCCAGGGAAGCCCCGAGGAGCTCGCGGCTATCGAACGCGACCTGGAGCTGGCGGCGGAGTAATTCGCCCTCGACAACCACGGGGCGGCGAGCGCTGGCGGCCCCGTAGGATGGCGTCGTGGAGGCGACGACGCTGCCGATCTTCGAGCTGGGCGTGCTCCTGCTCGTCGCTGCCCTCGCGGGCTGGCTGGCCCGTCGCTTCCGGCTGCCGGCGATCGTTGGCTACCTCGCGGTCGGCGTCGTCGTGTCGCCCTTCACGCCGGGCTATGTCGCGGACCGCGAGCAGCTCCAGCTCCTCGCCGACGTCGGCGTCGTCCTCCTCCTGTTCGAGGTCGGGATCGAGGTCGACGTCCTCCGTCTGCGGCGCGACTACAGCCAGCTGCTGTGGATTGCGCCGCTGCAGACGGTGATCACGGCTGCGATCGCGACCGGGGCCGCGGCCCTCGCCGGGTTACCGCCGTTCGGGGCGGGCGCGGTCGGGCTCGGCGTGGCGCTGTCGTCGAGCGTCGTGATCGTGAACATCACGCGCAGCCGGCGGCGGACGACGACGCCCGACACGGAGCGCGCCTTGCTTGGCTGGAGCGTCCTCCAGGACGTCACGGGCGTAGCGCTGGCGGTCGTGCTCCTGGCCGTCTACGGCTCCGCGGCCCGCTCGCCGCTCCAGGCGTTCGGCGGGCTCGTGGCGTTCGCGGTCATCGCCGGGATCGCGGGCTGGCTGCTCGCGGCGGTCCTCCGCCGGCTGCGCGCCGAGCACGACCTGTTCCTGATCGTGTCGGTCGCGACCGGGCTGGCGCTTGCCGGCGCGGGCGCCGTCATCGCGGGCATCCCGCTCGCGCTCGCGGCGTTCGTCGCCGGGCTGTCCGTCGCGGAGACGCCGGAATCGGCCGGGCGGCTGCTGCCGTTCCGGGACGTGTTCGCCGTGCTGTTCTTCGTCGCGATCGGCACCCTGATCGACCCCGAGGCATTCGGACGCGGTCTCGGCTGGCTGGCCCTCATCGTCGGGCTCGTCGTGTTCGCGAAGGTCCTGGTCGCGTACCTGCTGGCCCGGCTCGCGCGGCTGCGCGGCGAGCCGCTCCAGGTGGGGATCGGCCTCGGCCAGGTTGGGGAATTCAGCTTCGTCCTCGGGTCGACCGCCGCGGCCGCCGGCGCGATCGGCTCGGAAGTGTATGCGGCGATCCTCGGCGCCGTCGTCGTGACGATCATCGGCTCGACGGTCCTGGTTCGGCTCATCGGCCGTGGCGGACCGCGCGAGGCCCAAGAGGGAGACTTGGCCGCGAAGGCCGCCTGATCGCGCGAGGCCCCGCTCGGCCTAGAACATCATCGTCGTGCCGTCGGGAAACTCGAACTCGAACGCCGACGGCGGAAGCCGGGCGTCGGGCGAGTACTCCACCGCCTCGGCGTGCCGCGTGACCTCTCCCGCGATCGTCTCGACGAGGCGGAGGATCACGCCGTCGGCCCGGTCGACCGCGACCTGGATGTGGAAGTCCGGCCGGTCGGCAGCCATCTCGATCGTCCGCGGATGATCACATTCGACGACGATCGCCGGGCGACGTCCGACGGTGTCCGTACCGGCGACCCAGCAGACGCCCGTCGCGAGAACGTTCTGGCAGTAGCCGGCGGGATGGATGAAGGTGTCGGGCAGCGTCTCCATCGGCAGCGCCGTCAGCGGCTCGTAGACCCTCGACGAGGGTGGGAAGTCGCGGTCGAGCCCGCGGACCCGATGGCGGGCCGGGCGACGCGTCCCGAGCCGGTGCGGCGCCGAGTACGTTCGAACTGTCGCCCCGTCGGAGAGCCAGAGCTCGTAGTTGCCGGCGGTGCCCCGAGCATCCTCGGTGGTCGTAACCCGCGCCTCGCCGGGATGACGGAGGAGGAGCTCCGACGTCACCCGGTGGGCGCCGTCGGTCGTCAGCGACCGCTCCTCGATCCGGAGCCGGAGCGTCTCGAACCGCAGCTCCGCGTCGCGCATGAACGTGAACAGCTCGTCG
>JBJMMH010000166.1:0-11728 GCA_045804885.1 Chloroflexota bacterium
GCGCGTCGGCGGGCTGGCGGCGGGCTTCGTGACGGCGCACACTTGAATCGGGCGGAAGGACTATCCGGGTCGGGGTGGGAGCGGCCCGGCTGACGGAGGATCGTGGCATGTCTCAGGGATGGATGCGGGCGATCGTCGGGATCGTCGCGTTCTTCATCGCGCTGCCGGTCGGCCTGCTCCTGATGGGTACGCCGGACCTCACGCCGGACCCGAATACGGGCGTCCCGGTCGGTTTCAATTCGATCATCCTTGTGATCGGCATCGCGCTGCTCGTCGGGCTCATCGCGTACGCCGCGACGGAATACGCGCAGACGAAGAGGCTCGAGTCGATCACGAGCCAGTTCAGCACGCGGACGATCGTCCTCATTCCCATCGCGATCGCGATCAACATCATCCTCGGCCAGACGGTGGCGGCCGCGCTCAAGGTGCCGATCTACCTCGACTCGATCGGGACGATCCTCGTCGGCGTACTCGCCGGCCCGATCGCCGGCGCGATCACCGGAGGCTTGGCCAACCTGATCTGGACCTACGTTCTGCCGGCGCCGTTCCACTCCGATTACGCGGCGCCGTTCTTCATCGTCGCCGTCGAGATCGGGATCGTCGCCGGGATCGCCGGGCGCTTCGGCTTCTTCCGGAGCCGGCCCAACACGCCGTGGGACAGGCTCGCGATCGGCGCGATCATCGTCGCCGTGATCGTCGCGGTGATCGGCATCTACGGCTTCATCCCGTTCTATTCGAACAGCGCCGTGACGTTCTTCGCCCCGCCGCCGGAGGGCTCGACCGGCCCCGACACCATCTTCGTCCTCCTCGGCTGGGCGGTCGCGATCCTGCTGATCGCCGCAGTCGTCGGCCTCTTCGCACTCCTGTTCGTCAGACGCGATCTCGGCGCCGCGTACGTGTTCGTCGCCGGCCTCTTCTGCGGGATCATCTCGGCGATCATCTCGGCGCCGATCTCAGCGCTCGTCTTCGGCGGCGTGACCGGTTCCGGCACCGACCTCCTCGTGGCCGCGTTCCAGCAGGCCGGCGACGACCTCTCCACCGCAGTCCTCAAGCAGGGCCTGCTCTCCGATCCGATCGACAAGACGCTCACGTTCTTCGTCGTCTTCGCGATCCTCGGCGCGCTGAGTCGGCGGTTCTCGGCCCGGTTCCCGCAGGGTGAGGCCGCGGTCGGGCTGGAGGGCGCATAGCGGCGGTCGGTGCGGATGATGCCGCGTTCCTCGCGAGCCTGGCCCCGCCCGCACCGAGCCCCTACCACCGCCTGAACCCGCTCACGAAGGCGGTCGCGGCGACGGTCGGGTCGATCGGCGCGTTCGTCATCGGCGGCTATCTGGGGCCGCTCGCGATCGTCGGCCTGAACCTCGTCGGGGCCGTGCTCGCCGGCGTCGCGGGCCGGCTCGTCCGAGTCTCGTTCCTGCTGACACTGCCGATCGCGATCTCGGTTGTGCTCGTCTCGGTCTTCACCCGGGCTGGCGAGACCGTCCTGTTCACGATCGGCCCGTTCGACGCGACGGCCGAGGGCGTCAACTTTGCGGGTCAGACGCTGGTCCGGCTCTTCGCCATCTCGATGTCGATCGGCCTGTTCGGGCTGACGACCGATCCCCGGGCGTTCGTCCTCGACCTGGAGCGCCGACGACTCTCGCCGCGATTTGCGTTTGTCGCGCTCGCCACGCTCGAGGCGGTTCCGGCGATGGTCGAACGCGCCACCGTCATCCAGGCGTCGCAGCGCGCCCGCGGCCTCGACACGGAGGGCAGCATCTGGGCGCGGCTCCGCGGCGTCCTGCCGCTGGTCGGGCCGGTCATCCTCTCTTCGCTCACTGAAGTTGAGGAGCGGAGTCTGGCCCTCGAGGTGCGCGCGTTCGGGCGGCCCGGGCGGCGGCACCTCCTGTGGCGGATCCCGGATACGGCGCCTCAGCTGATCGCGCGCGCCGCGCTGCTGGTCGTCCTCATCGGGCTGGTCGTGGGCCGGCTGACCGGCACGATCCCGCCGACTCCCTGATCGGCCGCGGATGCTCGAGCTCAAGGGAGTCTCGTACCGCTATGCGGGCTACGCGAAGAACGTCCTCCAGGACCTCGACCTGACGCTTGCCGACGGTGAGATCGTCGGCTTGGTCGGACCGAACGAGGCAGGCAAGTCGACCCTGTGCCTCGTCGCCGCGGGCCTCGCCCCCGCCTCGATCGGCGGGGCTCTGTCGGGGACGCTCACGATCGACGGCGAGCCGATGGCGGACCGGAAGACGCACGAGCTCGCGAGCCGCGTCGTCGTCGGCTTCCAGAACCCCAACACCCAGCGCTCGGGGATCGCCGCGACCGTATTCGAGGAGGTCGCGCTCGGGCCGATGAACCTCGGCCTCGAGGTGCCCGAGATCGTCGCGCGGACGCGCGAGGCGCTGGCGCTGCTGCGGCTCGAGCCGATCCAGCTTCGCGATCCGGCCCGGTTGTCAGGCGGCCAGGCGCAGCTCGTGGGGATCGCCTCGCTGCTCGCGATGCGGCCCCGCCACGTGATCCTGGACGAGCCCACGGCCCAGCTTGACCCGGCGGGGACGCGGCTCGTCGGCGAGGCTCTGCAGCAACTCGCCGGGGGCGGAACGTCGCTGCTGATCGCCGAGCACAAGACCGACCTCCTCGACGGAGTCTGCTCGCGGATCGTGGCGATCGACGCCGGCCGGATCGTGCTCGACGGACCGGCAGCCAGCGTCCTGGACGATCCACGGCTCGAGGCGATCGGCGTGCAGCCGCCGTCGCGGGTCCGACTCCAACGGGCGCTTGCCGCTGCGGGGATCGAGGACCGCATCGCGGCGGCGGCGGCCGCGGCCGTGGAGGCCGTCACGTGATCGTCGTCGAGGACCTCGTCCACATCTATCCTGGCGGCACGCGCGCGGTCGACGGCGTGTCGCTCCGGATCGACGTCGGCGAGGGCGTCGCAATCGTCGGCCAGAACGGCAGCGGCAAATCGACGCTCGTCCGCCACTTCAACGGCCTCCTCCGACCGACCGAGGGGCGGGTCCTCATCGACGGCGTGGACGCGGCCACGCTGCGCGTCGCGGAGCTGGCGGGGAAGGTCGGCCTCGCCTTCCAGGACCCGGATCGCCAGATCTTCTCGGGGAAGGTCCGCTCCGAGGTGGCCTTCGGGCCACGGAACATGCGGCTCGCCAAGGATCAGGTCGAGCGGCGGGTCGACGAGGCGCTGGCCGCCGCGGGACTGAGCGCCGACTTCGACGCGAACCCGTACGACCTGGGCTACTCGAGACGGAAGCTGCTCGCGCTCGCGTCGATCCTGGCGATGCGGACGCCGGTGGTGGTGCTCGACGAGCCGACGACGGGCCAGGACGCACGGGGCGTCGCGCGAGTCGAGGAGATCATCGCCGGGCTCTCCGAGCTGGGGCGGACTGTAATCGCGATCAGCCACGACATGGCGTTCGTGGCCAGGTCGTTCAGCCGCGTCGTCGTGATGCGCGACGGCGCGGTGATCCTCGACGGGGCGCCGTCGGAAGTCTTCGGAGAGCCGGCGTGGACGGCGCTGGCGTCGACGTACCTCGAGCCGCCGCTCCCGGCGCGGGTCGGAGCAGGGATGGGCCTGGGCTCCACGCCGACGGAGGACTCGCTCGTGGCCGCGCTCGCCGGACGCGCCGCGGGGTCGGCCGCGCCGTGATCTGGCGGCTCGGGCTCGCGGCGGTGGTCGTCGTCGTGACTGGCCTGGCGATCGCCGGTGTTGTCAACGTCGCAGCCGCCCGCATCATCACGATCGGCGATGCCGTTCTGTCCTTCAGTGCCCTCGTGGTCAATCTCGGCTCGCGCCGCCGACTCCTCCGGTCGGTTGACGCGATCAAGTCGACCGTGCCGGCGGTCGTCAACGAGCCGATCCTGACCCCTCGCCCCGACGTCGCGGCGATGATCGCGTCGGTAAGAGCGCTCGGCTACGACCTTATCGGGGCGACGGACACGACGGTCATCGACCGTGCGATCCGCACGTGGGTGCTGACCCGGCGCGATGGCGACGTCTGGGTCGAGGTCGGGATCGCCGCTGGGCCGGTCGCGATCTTCCTCTCCGAGGCGCGAGCCGGACGGTTCGTCGAGACCTCCTACCCGACCGGGTCGCAGATGGACGTTCCCGAGCTCCTCGCGGGTCCGGTCTCATCAAGTGCGCGCGACGCCCTGGGGACGCAGGTCGAACGGCTCGCCAGTCTGGGCGGCCCGCGTCGGTCCGTCGTGACGATGGACGATTACCTCAACGCCGAGAAGGCCCAGCGCGCGAGCAACGGCGGGCTGCGCATCCGGAAGCACCTCGACCAGGTACTGGGGCCGTCGATCCGGGACTTCTCGATCTCGCTCGTCGTGGACGTGGTCGCCTTCGGAATCCTTCTCGTCGTCCCCGCTTGACGCGCAATCAGACAATTTCGCGCGGGGGAACGCCGACTACGGCTGCCGGTTGAGCCACACGGCGCCGGGGCCGTCGTAGCTCGCGCCCTCCCCCCACGCGCCGATCGTCTTGCCGGCGCTCGTGATCGCCATCTCGCCGTAGTCGCCGTAGACCTCCTGGAAGCCGGCCGGGGTCTTGTAGGCGGCGCCGGACCCGAGATCGGAGATGTTCACCGCCGCCGACCACGTCGCGCCGCCGTCGGTCGAGCTCCGGTACCAGACATTCCAGGCATCGTCGTTGCCGCCGCCCGAGGTCTGGTAGTAGAACGCCCGGACGTCGCCGTTGCCGCGGGACTCGACGGCCGGCGCCGTCGCTTCCTCGCCGCCGACCGACAGCGTCACGGCGGAGCTCCACGTTGCCCCGCCATTCGTCGAACGCTTCGCCGCGACCGTTTGGAGACCGCCGGCCGTGGTCGCTCCGTCGTAGAGGTAGACGACGTTGTTGGAGGCGTCCACGGAGAGTGCCGGATGGCCCAGGTAGAAGTCGGGCGGGCAGCCCGCCGCGTCACACGCGACGCCGGGCTGAACCTGGGCGACGAGGCGGTCGGTCCAGGACGAACCGTTGTTCGTCGAGACGAATGCGTGGTAGTCGATCGTGCTTGTCGGCGTGGTGCCCTTGTTGCCGCCGCCGCCGTAGAGCAGGCTCGACTCCGCGAAGTAGACCGTCCCGTTCGCGGCGACATCGGCGTCGAACGCGAAGTAGTAGCGGTTGCTGTCGACGAGCTTCGTCTGGGTCCACGTCGCGCCGCTGTCATGCGATTGGGCGACGTACGGGTCGCCGCCCGTCGGGCCGTTGAACGAGATGTAGACGTGCTGGCCGTTGTCGCTCATGGCGACGACCGGCTTGTCGTTCCAGCTGACGTTGCCGTAGACCGGGACCGCGGTCGACCACGTTGTGCCGTGATTGGTCGACTTCGTGAACATGATGTTGAAGCCGTTCATGTAAACCGCGTAGACGTTGCCGTTGCCGGGTACGACCTCGATGATCGGGTCGAACTGGCCCGAGCCCTTGCAGGGGCAGAGGGCCTTTGGGTTCGACCACGTCGCGCCACCGTCGCTGCTGATCTCGAGAGCGATCCACGGCGTCGGGCAATTGCCGGGGCAGGGCTTCGGCGCCGCGTAGCGCGTCGAGAGGACGTAGACCCACGGCGCGCTGGGGTCGGCGGCGATCGCGGGCTCCCAGTCGTCCCACTGCGTGTCCATCGGGAACTCGCCGGCCCAGCCGGTTGCCGGCGCGGCGGCGGCCGCCGGACGCAGCTGGCCCGTCGTGCCCGCGGCCTTGGCTTTCTCAAACGCCTCGTGCCGCTTCTCGGTGCTCTCGGCCTGCTCCTCGGCCTCGTCGTCGAGTTCGTCTTCGCTCTCGCCGCCGGCCGCGTCGGCGTCGGTGCCTGGCGTAGGAGTCGGGGCGCTCGTCGTCGGCGCCTTCTCGGTCGGCTTGGGGCCACGCGCTTCGAGGCCAGGCCGGTCCGGCTCCGCGCGGAGCTGGCCATACGCGAACAGGACGCCCGCGATCAACGCCCCGATGGCGACCATGGACAGGAGCGCGCGCGCAGCGCGCGACGAGAGCGTCATTGGGCCCATCCTCCAAGCACGGCAGCGCCGGGCGCGACGAAGGTCTGATCGTGCGCGCCGGGGTCGGCCGGCGTCAACGGGTTGTCGTGCCGATCAGGACTCCCGCGAGTCGTCGCGGCGGTGCGTCCGCGCGACGACCAGCAGGAACGTCGTCTCGATGACATCCACGGCGGCGATCACGACGGCGACGACGAGCAGCAGCGCGTGGCCGACCAGGAACGCACCTGCCGCTGCGAACGCCGCGACGGCCAGGAACGCCAGCCGGACGGCCCGGATCAGGCCGCGGACGTCGCGGGTCTCTGCGGTCGTGGAGCCGTCGGGTCGGCTCGCTTGGAGCATCGCGACAGACCGGGCGAGGAGCGCGAGTCCGATCGCGACGGCGATGCCGGTCAGCGCGGCGCGAAGCAGAGGCGGCCAGCCCGCGATGCCGTTCGTGGCATCACCGGTAGCCAGCAACGTCGCGCCGAGGAGCGCCGCGGCGCTCACGAGGATGAGCGCGAGGCTGGCGACGACGCTGCGTCGGTCGGTCACGGGGCGTGCGCGACGACCCACAGGAAGCGGGCGTCGCAGCGATCCTCGGGTTCGACTCGGACCTCCGCGGAATCGACGATCATGCCCGCCGCGTCGACCAGACGCCGATTCTTCCGCGCCGAGAAATGGCTGAAGTACATGTCTACCCCGAGCCAGTCGGCCTCGATCGTGCCCGGATCGTCCTCGACTCCCATCGACGCGATGAATACGCCACCCGGCCGGAGCCACTCGCGGATCCGCCGAAGGAGCGGCGGCACGTCGCCCCGGGGCACGTGCGTCAGGGAGTAGAACCCGACGACGGCATCGAACGACTCCGGCGGGAAGTCGAGCGTCGTCATGTCGGCGTGAAGGAACGTCGCCGCGGGCACGTTCCTGCGAGCGAGCTCGACCTGCGTCGCTGAGATGTCGACGCCGGTCACCATCCGACCTTGGGCGAGGGACGCGGTCATCGGCAGCCCCGCCCCGCAGCCGAGCTCGAGGACGCGGGACCCATCCGGGATCAACTCCAGGGCGCGGCGCAGATACTCCAGACGAGCGGCCGACGGACGGAGCGGGCTCCACTCGAGATAGCGCTCGGCGATCGCGTCGTAGCCGCGGGCGACGACGTCGCGCGGATCCGTCTCAGAGCTCCTCGCCGACGACAAGCTCGACGGGGAATACCTCGCCCGCGACGATCCGCCACGCGGCGAGGGCCGGCTCCGGGTCGGCCAGCGAGACGAGCAGATAGAGGGCGTCCGGGTAGAACGCCAGGCCGATGTCGGTCAGGCTCGGCCGCGGCGGCGAATGGGTGTGACTGTGGGCGATCGCCCAGAAGACCTCGCCGGCGTCGTCGGTCTCGACCGTCAGCCGGTAGAGATCGTCGGGGTGGATGTCGTAGCGCATGGGGCTCGCGGCACGGTTCCGGGCGGGCTCCCAGCGCACGGCCCGCCCGCCTCCCGCCGCAGGCCGGTCGCCGACGATCACGCCGCACATCTCGTTGGGGTACTCCGCGCGGGCGTGGTCGACCATGGCCTCGACGAGCTCCGCCGTCAGCGTCACGCGCGAGGGACCGGGATGAGTTTCGGAGGACACCATGGTCATATTGTCGCCAAGGAGAGACAACGTGACCTACTCCACCGACCCGCGAGTCGACGCGTACATCGCACCCCTGCCGGAATGGCAGCGGCAGATCTGCCAGGAGGTCCGCGACATCGTCCACGAGGCCGACCCCGAAATCGAGGAGACGATCAAGCGGACCGTCCAGCCGTACTTCGTGCTCGAGGGCAACGTGATCGCGCTCCTCGCGGCGAAGGACCACGTCACGGTGTTCCTCTACGACGGCGGCCTCGCCCCGGACCCCGACGGCCTCATCACCGGCGGCCACGGCAACGAGACGGGCCGGATGATCGCGATCCACGAGAACGAGCCGATCAATCGGCCGGCGCTGCTCGCGCTGTTCCGGGCGATCATCGCGAACAACCGCGCGGGCGGCTGGCGGAACCTCAAGCGGGCTCGATAACGAGGGGCTGCCACGCGCGCCGGGAGGTCAGGGGGCGAGGCGCTGCCAGGAGGGCGGCGTGACCGACGGCCAGCTGACCGGCGTGACCTTGCCCGTCCGCGCGTCCCAGAACTCCTGCTGGAGCTGACGGCCGTCGGCGGTCGTTCGCTGCGCGAGGATCGAGGCGCCGTCAGGTGCCCACTCCTTGCCGGCGCCGTTCTGGGAGATCTCGGTCTCGATTACGACGTCCGGGCGGCCGCCGAGGTCGACGATCACGGGATGCACGATGCCGTCGTCCGCCGCGCGCTCGATCAACAGGCGTTTACCCTGCGGATCCCACTGCGGCCACGCCTCGAAGTTCGCCCCCGGCGCGTGGGCGACGACCCGGTCGTCCTGGCCGTCCGTCCCGATGATGTGGATGCTGACCGTGCCCGTCACGCTCTGAAGGGCATAAGCGATGTGGTTGCCGTCGGGCGCGGCGGACACGTTTCCCATGATGTCGTTCCCGGTGGACGTCTCCAGGATTGCTCGCGTCTCGCCCGTCGTCACGTCGAGCGCCCGGATGTCGTGGGTGTGCATGTTCGACGAGCGCGCGAGGTAGACGAGCTCGTGTCCGTCGGGGGCGAGATAAGCGAGGCCGCCGTAGTCGACGACCGACACGTCTCCGAATGTCCGGAACGAGCTCCCGTCGAGGGCCGCGACGCCAATGATGACGTTCGGCCCGTCCCACATCCAAAAGGCCGCCTCACGACCGTTCGGGGCAATCTGGATCGGCTCCCCGCCGTGGAACACGTCCTTCTGCACGATCGTCGGGGAGCCGCCGCCAAGCGGAACCGTGCCGACCCGCGCCGTGGTCATCGCACCGTTGTCCGGGTTCCAGCGGAGTAAAACGCCGCGCGTGCCGTCCCGCGTGAACCCGACCCACTCGTCTCGCTTCGGTCCGCCGAGCAGCAGTGTGATCTGGCCGGTCTGCGGGTCGACTGTGTACAGGTCCTGGTTCTGTTCCATCGCGACCACGCCATTTGCGGCCGGGCCGAACGGCGGCGGCAGCTTGGTCAACCGCGAGCCGACGAACGCCGCGAGGGCGACCGCGAGGAGGACGGCGATCAATGCGAGGACGCCCAGCTGGCGCCACGGCATGCGGCTGGTCGGGACCCGCGTCATCACGATGTCCATGGGAAGCCACCTTGCGGGGAACGTCCACGCGGGACGTTGGGTGTTGGACGAGGCGCGCTCGATTGCGTCCTCGAGGTAGTCGGGTGTACGCGCGTCCGCGAGCTCGTCGAACAGGCTCGGCAGCCGGGATTCGAGACGGCGGGCTCGATCGATGCTCACGTGATCGGCCCTCCGACTGCCCCAGCGGACGTGACGTCATCGATCGCGATGGAGGATCGCAGGATCCCGAGCGATCGATGGAGGCGCGACTTCGCCGTCCCGCCGGGGATGCCGAGCAACGCGGCGACCCTGGGAAGCGGCAGATCGAGATAGAAGTGCAGCACGAGAACGGCCCGGGCCTCGGGCTCGAGGCGAGCCAGGGCACGGTCGAGCAGGTCGCGGTCGGCGACCTGCCCGGTTTGGTCGAGCACTTCAGCGAAATGGAGAGGAGTGAGCTCAACCTCGACCACGCGTCGGCGGCGCTTGCGCGCGAGATCGATGCACGCGTGCACCACCAGGCTGTGGAGCCAGTGGTCGAAGGTCGCTGGATCGCGCAGCCCCGGCAGGCTGCGCCAAGCCCGGATCAACGTCTCCTGAACGGCGTCCTGGGCGAGATCCGGGTCGCGCAGGATGAGGCGAGCCGTTGCGTCCAGGCGCGCGCCGGACGCGCGGACGAGGTCGGCGAAGGCTTGCCGGTCGCCGCGCCGTGCCCGGTCCACGAGCCCTGACTGGTCCACCCTCACCCCTCGGAGTCGGCGCGACCACCGTGGCCGTGCTCGCTAGCCTACGGCGCTGGCGTTGCCTCGGAAGGTTCCGACTTCTCCGATAGCTCTCCCGCGAGGAGGTCCATCAGGAGGCCGTCGTGCCACGTGCCGTCGCGCGACCGCTCGTACTCGCGCATGACGCCGATACGTTTGAATCCGACGCGCTCGTAGGCGCGGATCGCGCGCGCATTCGAAGCGGCCGGGTCGATCGTGATCCGATGGTGCCCGCGGACGTCGAACAGCCACCGCGCGACCGTACGGACGGCGTCGGACCCGAGGCCGCGATCCTGGCCGGCCCTCGCCAGCACGATGTCGACCGAGGCGTGGCGATACTGCGGCTCCGTCTCCTCGTCCACCTGGATCAGGCCGACGATGTTGCCGCCGTCTTCGATCGCCCAGACGGCAATCTCGTCCTGGGTCACCTTCTCGTGGGCGTCAGCGGCCGGATCGTCGGACTGCCACCACGGATCGACGGACGGGTCGGTCAGGATCGCGAGGAACGCGGCCTCGTCGCGTGGCTCGGCCGGTCGGAGATGGACCCGTCGGCCGTCCAGCGGCTCGATCGCTGCGTTGATTCCGCCGCCGTCCACACACCGACGATAGTCGGGTCTCAGCTTGTTCGCAGCCCGCCGAAGAACGACCGCAGGTCAGCCGCCAGCAGGTCCGGTGCCTCCATCGCGGCGAAGTGGCCGCCACGTTCGAACTCCGACCAGTGGCTCACCTGCTTCTCGGGATCGAGAACCTTGCGGATGATCCCATCCGGGTCGCCGAAAACGGCCCACGCGGACGGCGCCGACGTCTCGCCCGGCCAGTCGAACGAGTGAGCCGCCTCGTACAGGAAGTTCGCCGCAGAGACGCCGCTGCCCGTGAACCAGTAGATGCTCACGTTCGTCAGGAGCTGGTCCAGGTCGACAGCGTCCTCGGGAAGCTCCTTCGAGGCATCGGTCCACTCCCGGAACTTCTCGACGATCCAGGCGAGTTGTCCGATCGGCGAGTCACCCAGGCCGTAGCCGACGGTCATCGGGCGCGTGCCCTGGATCTGGAGATAGCCCCTGCCTTCCTTGCCGTATTCGCCGAGCTCGGCGAGCCGTGCCTGATCGGCCTCGCTGAATCCGGAGGTGTCAGCTGGGAGCATGCCTTCGATCAGGCCGAGAACGAGCGGATCCGACAGGACGTGGGTGCCAACGACATGCTCCGGGTCGTACGCCGCGAGCATCCCGCTGATCCCGGCGCCGATGTCGCCGCCGTGAGCCCCGTAACGTTCGTAACCGAGGCGCCGCATAAGCTCGGCGATGGCCCGCGCGCTCCGCGACAGGTTCCAACCGGTCTCCGAGAGCGGCGTCGAGAACCCGAAGCCAGGCAGGGACGGGACCACGACGTGGAACGCGACCGACGAGTCGCCGCCGTGGGCGCGCGGGTCGGTCAGCCGGCCGATCAGGTCGGTGAACTCGGCGATCGAGCTCGGATAGCCGTGGGTGATCACGAGCGGGAGGGCGTCGGGCTCCGGCGAGCGGACGTGGAGAAAGTGGATCGGCTGGCCGTCGATCGTGGTCATGAACTGGGGCATCGAGTTCAGGCGCTCCTCCTGGCCCCGCCAGTCGAAGCTCGTCCGCCAGTAGTCGGCGATTCCGCGAAGATAGCCCACCGGGACACCGCGGTCCCAGCTCTCGCCGGTGAAGGCCGCCGGCCAGCGCGCCGCTTCGAGGCGAGCTCGAAGGTCATCGAGGTCGGCCTCCGGGATGTCGATGCGGAACGAGCGGATCTCGGTGTCCGACGTGGACTGGGCAGTCATCTCACATTCTCCGTCGTGCTG
>JBJMMH010000167.1:0-23795 GCA_045804885.1 Chloroflexota bacterium
AGCGGGAAGAACATGATGTGGAGCACGTAGAACCGGAGGAGCGTGTTCTGGCCGACCTCCAGCCCGCCGAGCAGGAGCCGGTTGATCGGCGTGTTCAGGAGCGGCGCATAGCCGCCCATGTTCGTGCCGATCGTGATCGCCCAGTAGGCGATCTGATCCCACGGCAGCAGGTAGCCGGTGAACGACAGCATGATCGTCAGGAACAGGAGCACGACCCCGACGACCCAGTTGAACTCGCGCGGCGGCTTGTACGCCCCGTGGTAGAAGACCCGCATCATGTGGAGGAACACGAAGAACACCATCAGGTGGGCGCCCCACCGGTGGATGTTGCGGGTCAGCAGGCCGAACGTGACCTGGCTCTGGATGTCGAGGATGTTCGTGTACGCGAGCGTCGACGAGGGCACGTAGAAGAACATCAGGTAGACGCCGGTGACGGTCAGGACGAGGAACAGGAAGAACGACAGCCCGCCGAGGCAGAACGTGTACGCGAACTTGACCGCGTGCTGCCGGACCCGCACCGGGTGGATGTGCAGGAAGACGTTGTTCATGACCGCGTACGCCCGCGACCGCTCGTCGTTGGGGTACGGCTGACGGAAGATCGAACGCCAGACGGGGCTCCGGCGGATGGACTGGTCCACCCGCTCGAGGAAACTCACCTGGCTCCTCCTGCGACGCCGGGCGTGCCGGCCAGCTGCGCGTCACGGTACGACTCCTTGTAGAGCCGGCCGTCGGTCGAGATCTCCTGCAGTTCGAACCGTTCCATCGTAATGGCGTCGAACGGGCATCGCTTGACGCAGAGAGCGCAGCGGATGCAGCGCTCCTCGTCGAGGATCATCGCCCCGCCCTCCTGCCAGCCGTAGGCCTCCTCGATCTCCGGGAGGAGGCCCTCCGTCTTCAGCTGGTTGACGTCGACCATGTGGATGACGCCCTCGGGGCAGACGTCTGCGCAGGCGCCACACAGGACGCATCGGAACGGGTCGAACCAGATGTTGTAGTTGCACATGAGGCAGCGCGTGGACTCGGCGACGGCGCCGGTAGCGTCGAAACCGAGCTCGACGGGGATGTTGAAGTTGACCTCGGGATCGGTCGACGGCATCCGCGCGGCGACGGGCGCCATCGGGATGTGCTCGCGGGGCAGGACGTCGTAGAACTCCGGCATATCGTGCCGCCACGAGCTCGTGATCTTCACGTTCGGAGTGACGCTCACGTCGGTCCGGCCGGCGAGGTAGCGGTCGATCGCGTAGGCGCACTTCTTGCCGTGGCCGGCGGCCTCGATCAGCGTCGTCGGGCCGGTCACGAAGTCGCCGCAGCCGAAGACGCCCCGGACATTGGTGGCATACGTGGCCGGGTCGACGCGAACACGCCCGCGGCCGATCTCGAAGTTGGCCTCGACCGGGAGGAACGTCAGGTCCGCCGCCTGCGACACGGCCGGGATCACGACGTCCGCCTTGATCACGAACTCCGATCCCTCGATGGGGATGGGCGACCGCCGGCCCGACGCGTCCGGCTCGCCGAGCCGGTTCCGGATGAACCTGACACCCGTGACGTGGCCGTCTTCGCCGAGGACCTCGACCGGGCTCGCGAGGAACTCCATCCGGACCCCCTCGCGCTCCGTCTCACCGAGCTCCTCTTCGTCGACGACGAGCTCGCTCCGCGTCCTGCGATAGACGATCGCGACGTTGTCGGCGCCGTGGCGGAGGCTGGTCCGGGAGCAGTCCATCGCCGTGTAGCCGCCGCCGATCACGACGACGTCCTTGCCGACGTAGAGATCCTGGCCGAGGTTCGCCTTCTTCATGAAGTCGACGCCGTAGTCCACGCCATCGAGGTCCGCGCCGGGCACGTCGAGCGCGACGGCGTCCATCGCGCCAGCCGTGATCGCGATCGCGTCGTAGTCGGCCTGCAGCTGGTCGAACGTCATGTCCTTGCCGATGGTGGTGTTGAAGACGAACCTCACCCCGAGTCGCTCGACGAGCCGGACGTCCATCTCGATCGCCTCGCGCGGCAACCGGAACGCCGGGACGCCGATCAGCATCGTCCCGCCGCCGTACGGCAGCGAGTCGAAGACCGTGACCCGGACGCCCTTCATCGCGAGCTCGCGGGCGACCGACAGCCCGGCGGGCCCGGCGCCGACGACCGCGACGCGCTCCTCGCGGGGCGTGATGTGGGGCATCACGTCCGGGATGCCCGACGCCTCGTGCCACTCGACGAGGAACCGCTTCATCGCCCGGATCGCGAGCGGCCGGTCGATGTCGCCGCGGCGGCATGCCCGCTCGCACGGCGCCGAGCAGACGTACGAGCACATCGCGGCGACGGGGTTCGGCTCCCGCGACAGGATGTAGCCCTCTTCGAACCTGCCCTCGGCGGCGAGGTTGAGGTAGCCGCGGCAGTTCGTGCCCACCGGGCACGCCTCCTGGCACTCGATGTTGCACTGGAGCCACGAAGCGTCGACGGGCTGGACCAGGAACTCCTGGTTCGGATCGATCGCCAAGGTCGAGGACGTGCCTTTCTGTGCGTTCGCTTCGGGGGAGCCGGGCACGCTCCGCAAGGCCGCTGCCGGCATCGCGAATCTACCATCCGGGTCGTGAGCGCTGCAAAGAACGTCACGCTCCGCGGAGCCGATTTGACCTGTGCGTGGCCCGCAGCTACGCTGCCCCGAAAGGTCGTCCCGTCACGGGCCGGATTCTGACCCGGCCGAGGAGGACTCGGGAGCGTGTCCGCCAGCGAGTTCGCGTTCCTGGCGCTGGGGCTCCTGCTCGGCGCAGCGAGCGGGGCCGCGCTCGTCGAAGTTCTCCGCGCCAGGCCGCCGACTCGCCCCGAGATCCGCGTCACCGTCGCCCCGAATTCGATCCCCCGGCGTGCCTCCACGCTCGCCGAGGCCGACAACGGGGACCCGGGGCCGGCGCGCGGCGGACCGGCCGACCGGCGCGGCGTCGATCGCGACCCAGATCCACTCGACGAGGTCGAGCGCGAGCCGGGGGCACCGCCGACTGCGGCCGCCGCGGCATCGATCTCGTCATCCGCGGGCGTGGCGGGTGAGGCCGCTACCGCCGCAACCGTCGACGACCACCGAACGGCTGTTCCATACGCGGCGCCGCCAATGTCCATGGGATTGGTCGCCGCGGGGCCGGGGGTGGGGGCTGTCGCAGTCGCCGCGCCGCGGGCACCTGTGGGCATCCCGATCGCCCGCGAACCCGATCCGATGGTGGCCGCGCTTCGCTCGACGGCGGCGACCGCCGCGGTGGCAGCAATGGGGCGCAACGGCCCCGAATCCGCTGCTGCGAGGCCGGGAGCGACGTCTGCGACGACGACCGTCGCGCCGCCTGTCGTCGCAACGGCGTCGGCCGACGGCGTGACGCGTTCCGAGCCTCCGTCCGAGCCCTCGGCGCAGCCCATCGATGCAGCCGGGGCTGGCCGCCAGGCCGCGCCCATTGTCGCGCCGGACGACGCCTGCGCCGACCAGCGTCGGGTCGCCGACGAACGTTGCGCCGTCGCGGCCCGAGCCCGCGAAGGCGCCGCGACGGCCCTGGACACGCTCCGGACGACGCAGCGCGAGTACGACGATCTCGTGAATCGTGCGGAGACGGCCGCTGCGACTGCCGATCCGCGCTCCGTGCGGGCCGCGAAGGAGGCCGCCCAGCAGGCGTTTCGAGCGGCGCGCGCCGCCGGCTCGACCCGCGACGACGTGGAGGCGGCCGCCCGCGACTGGCTGACCGAGATCAACCGCATCAACATCGCCACGCGTGATGCCACATCCGCTGCGGAGCGCCACCGGCGTGCTGCCGCGGAACTGGCTGCGACCCTCGAGCGGCTCTCGGTCGACGCGGATGCGGCGAGGATCTCATCGGACATCGCCGACGAGGCGTGCATGACGGCGCGCGAGGCAGTCGCCGCGTGCCAGGAGACCGCGGCGCTGGCCTCCGCCGGAAATGCTGGCGAGCAGCCCGCCGCGGCGACCGTCGCCCAGCCCGGGACTCGCGAGGACCTCGCGACGCCGATGGCCTCGCGAGCCGGAGACGATGCCGCCATCATCCGGCTGCTCCGCGGTGACCGTGAGGTCATGAGCCGCGTCGTCGCGTCCCTCGCCGGCGACGACGAGGCGGAACGGCGGCGATGGCAGGCGTTGATCGGCGCGTTCGTCGAGGCGCTGATCGCGCGGACGATCGAGGCGTCCGCGTTCGACTTCCCGCTCGAGGACTCGTTCTGGAGCCCGTTCACGAGATCGCAGGCGCGCGATATCGCCGGCGCGCTGGCGTCCCTCGGCTACCGTCACGACGGGTTCGGCGGCTGGGCCGAAGACCGGGTCCCCTCGCAGCGCGACCTGTCGCTTGCCGTCGGCTACGCGGGCCTCGACCCGATGCGCATCCGGCGCTGGCCGTCAGAGGCGGAGATGCCGGACCTGCTGCGGGAGGTCACCGTGGCTGCCGACGAATACGTCTGGGAGGCCGCCGGTGGCCTGACGCTGGGTGAGCTCGTCTCGCTGCTTGGCCGCCGCGCTGAGGGCCTCGCGGAGTTGTGGAACGAGTGGGGCAACGTCCGGCCGCTGCTCCTGTCCGCCGACTGAGCGCAGCGTCGCGCGCGCCGGATAGTTAGGCCGTCGGCGCGTCCTCCACCGCCCCGACCGTTTCCGCCTCTTCGGAGTGCGTCGGACCCTCCTCCTCGTCCTCGTCGATGACGATGACCCGGAACGCCTCGGCCGCTTCGACGCCGATCCGCTCGCCCTCCTCGCGGGCCCACTCGCGCATCCGGGCATCGAGGCGTTCCGGCTCGTGGATCTGGCTCGCGTGCGCGCGAAGGGCATCGACCTTGCGGCCAACCGTCGACGTGACGTCGATCCACGCCGTCGGATCGTTGGGCCAGAAGAGATAGAGCCGACGCACCTTGTGCGACGCCAGACCGGACTTCGCCAGCCACGGGAACGCCATCGGGTTGCGAGCCGCCGGGTAGACCGCGTCAGTCGCCGCCATCCCGGCCGCCCGATGGTCGGTGTGGTTGACGCCGCCGTCGCGGTAGAAGACGACCTCCGGGTCCGTCGCGAGCACCGCGTCCGGGCGGAATGTCCGGATCTCGCGAACAAGCTGCTCCCGGAGCGCGAGGTCGTTCGCGAGCGCGCCGTCCGGCTGATGGAGGTAGGTCACGCCCTCGTAGCCGATGATCGTCGCCGCCGCGTCCTGCTCGCGTTCGCGCTCTGCCGCTAGGTCCAGCGGGTCGCGCTCCGGGTCCTCACCGCCGGCGTCGCCGCTCGTGCAGCAGACGAGCCACCCGACCGAGCCCTCGTCGATCCAGCGCGCGGCGGTCGCCGCCGGACCGAAGTCGGCGTCGTCGGGATGACCGACGATGACCATGAATCTGGCCGGTCGCCAGGCGTGACGTGATTCGCCCACGTATCTAGAGGTTTGCTGGATTTCGGTTGGGTTTCAACTCGCAGAACTCGGGATCCGTGTGGTGAATCCCGGTTGCAGTCGCGATTCGCAACGTTATGATGTTGGCCGAGGCTTCGCTCGTCTCCCCCCACGAGCGAAGTCTCCTTACATGTCCGCGACCAGCGGCCGTCGACTCCAATCCTTCGATCGGTTTCACCTTGTTACGCCTGTCAGCCGACTCGGGCGGCCTGCGCCTCGTCGAGCGCGGCGAGCACGTCGGCAGCATGGCCTTCCGGCTTGACCTTCGACCAGACCCGGGCAATGCGGCCGTCGGGACCGACGAGGAACGTCGTCCGGGCCGTTCCCCAGTACTTCTTGCCGTAGTTCTCCTTCTCGACCCAGGAGCCGTAGGCCTCGGCTACCTTGTGGTCGACATCGGCCAGGAGCGTGAACGGCAGGCCGAACTTCTCGGTGAACGCTCGCTTGCTGGCGCCCCCCTGCGGGCTGACGCCCCAGACGTCGGCGCCCCGCTCGACGATCGTGTCGTTGGCGTCGCGGAACTCGCAGGCCTCGACCGTGCAGCCGGGCGTGTCGTCCTTGGGGTAGAAGTAGAGGATCGTCCACCGACCGGACTGATCCGAAAGGCGGTGGACGGCGCCGGACTGATCTTCCAGGGCGACCTCCGGAGCCTGGTCGCCGACCGCTGGCATGCTCATGGCGAGAGCGTAGCAGGGGTCTCCACGACGAGGATCGAACCCGCTCCCAGCCGAACCGAGGCGCGCTCCGCGACCCGGACGTTTGACAGCCCGCGAGCAGCGCCGAGCACCAGCGTCTCCTCGTGGAGCGAGTAGCGGAGACCTGCCGTGGTCACCCCGACCGCATCGGTCCCGAACGGAATCAACGAGACGAGATCGCCTTGCCGACCGGTCAGCTCCAGGGTCGCCGGCCCGCGGACGAACCGTACGCGCGACCCGGCGTCGAGGAGCTCCGCGGGCCGGCCGGCGAGGACCGGGTGCGCCAACAGCGCGGCGTTGGCGAGGGCGTGGTCGAGACGCGGCCCGCCGAACCCGCCGATGATCACGACGCCATCCGCGCCGGCATCAACGGCGGCCCGGACCGCCAGCTCCGTATCGGTCTCGTCCTTCTCGGCAGACACCAGGTCGATCGGCACTCCGGTCGCTCGGAGCGCCTCGAGCTCGGGCGTCGGAAGGGAATCGCCGTCGCCGACCCAGCGGTCGATGCGCAACCCGAGCGGTGCCGCATGGCGCGCGCCGCCGTCGGCTGCGACGACAAACGCGACGCCGTCGGACCAGCCGGGCCAGGCTGCATCGAGCGCATCCCGATCAGGGGCGTCGCCATCGGCGAGGACGATCGCGCGGGCGGCTAGCTCGGTCATCCCGCGGTCACGACGCCGGGATCCGACTGACGACGTCGGCCACCCATGCGGCGACCGTCGGGGCAACCTCGTCGGCGCCAGCCGAGAGCAGCTCAGTCGGATCGCCCACGACGGACGCTATGCCCACGGCCCGAACACCGACGGCCCGCGCCATCCGCATATCCGTCGGGGCATCACCGACATAGGCGACCTCGTCGGGGTCGGCGTCGAGGCCGAGCAGCTCGAGCGCGCGTCGGAGGGGCGCAGGGTCCGGCTTGTGGACGGGCAGATCGTCGCCGAACACGCGGATCGGCAGCAGCGGCCCGAGACCTGTTCGCTCCAGCTGGGGCTCGACGATCACCCGGTCGCCGGCGGTCACGATGCCCAGCCGACACCCGACGGCGTCGAGACGGACGAGCGAATCGGTGACGCCTTCGAACGCGATCACGTCCTCCGCGGCCGCGAACGTGGTGTGCCAGAGCTCGTTCGCCTCGTCGAGACGGTCCGGCGGCACACCGAGCTTGAGGTACATCAAGCGCCAGTCCGGGACATAGTTCCGGCGGTAGATCTCGGCGTCCCAGGGCAGGCCGAATGCATCCATCACCGCGGCGTTGGCGTGCTGGAACGCGCCGAGCGAATCGACGAGCGTGCCGTCCCAGTCGAACAGGATCGCCCGCATGTCGGCGGATGCTACCGCCGCGTCATGGCCGGCGCGGACTCGAAGCCGAGTGAACCCGGTTGCGAGCGCAACCGATGCTAGACTCGGGCGGTGCCCGAGACGATCGAACATCCTGGGATGCGGCGCGTCCTTGACGCAGCGGCCAGGAAGGGCGTAACGCTCGACGTCACCGTCTTCGACCAGTCCACTCACACGGCCGCCGACGCTGCGGCCGCGCTCGGCGTGGAGCTCGGACAGATCGTCAAATCGCTCGTCTTCGTGGCTCCTGGCGCGGACGGCGACCCGGAGCCGATCGTCTGCCTCATCTCCGGCCCGAATCGCGTCGACCTCGCCCGGCTGGCGGCCGTGACCGGCGAGCGCGACGTCCGACGCGCGACGGCGCGTGAGGCCGACGAGCTGACCGGGTTCACGATCGGCGGGATCCCGCCGTTCGGTCACATCCGGCAGAGCCGGGTGATCATGGACCCCGATCTCGGCCGGTTCCAGATCGTCTGGGCGGCTGCCGGTCTGCCGACGGCGGTCTTCCCGGTTCCGCCGGGCACGCTGCGGACGCTCGCAAACGCGATGGTCGCGCCGATCACCGACGTCCCTCAGCCGACGGCCGGTGCCGGGACCGTCGGCGACGGGAGCCCCGAGTCGGGCGGTTTCGTCGACGGCGGTCACGCGACGCCCCAGAACGCAGGGGTGTGAGCGGCGCCGACGCGACGCCGCGGGGCGGGTCGGCGGCAGGCGCCACTGCCCGCCAGCCACACGACGCGACGATCGTCTATCCAGGCGGTCTGCGGGCGCGCTGGCGATGGGGAGGGAGTGGCGAGGGACCGGCGGTCTTCGCGCTTTCCGAGGCCGGAGGCTCCCTGGCGGATCACGGCGAGCTGGCGGGTGGATCGTACGAGTCGTTGTGTCGGGCCGAGCTTCGTATCGAAGGTCCCGGCGGGGCCTGGACCGCCCGTCTCGCGTCACTCATCTACGACGAACCGGCGGCGATTGCCTGGGACGACCACGGCTTGCTCGTCGTCAAGTACGGCTTCCTCACATACGGGTTCGACGCGAGGAGCGGCGCCCTGCGCTGGTCGCACCGATCGGCGTCACCGCTGCTCGCGGTCTTCGCATCGCCGCGGCTGGCCCATATCGTCGTCCAGGCCGAGATCGAGACGTTCGCCCTGGAGCCCGACGGAACGGTCGCCTGGCGGGTCGCGCACAGCGACGTCGTGACCGCCGCCGACCTCGTCGGGGGGCGCCTCGTGCTGACGAGCTTCGCGGGCGCGGTCTCGGCGCTGGATCCGGCAACGGGGCGCGCGGTCGGGTAGCACGCCTTGCGGCGATCCGCCGGCGGACTGCGACCTCTCCCACGGCGGGGCATTTCCGCTCCCACCGGCAAATCCGGGCCCTTCGGGTGTCCTAAGCGGGTGCGGCCCCCGCCGGCTCACGCTGACACGAGCGTCGGGCCCGATGCCGCGTCCGCCGTTACGGCTGCGATCGCCCGTGTATGCCGGTGCCACCGGAACGGATCGCGGCAACGCGAGCCGATTTCGCTGCCACCGATAAATTTCCGCTCTTCCGAGCGAATAGCGGCGCGGCGGCGCGAGGCCACGAGCGCGAGCCTGATCGCGCGAGCCGCCGACCCGAGCGTTGAGCCCGCCAAAACGCCGATTCGGTCGCTGGCAGCGAAACCGACGCCGAGAACCACGCGAAAGCGCGACGGCGTTCGTCGCGGCTGGGCGAGGCTGACGAGGCGGCGCCGAGCATCGAAAGCGAGCGCACCCGAGGTGCATGAGCGCGGACCGGAGGCGCCAACGCAGTCCAGCGTCGTCCAGGCGCGACAGCCGTCGACCGCGGCAAAAGACCCGAAGGAACCTACTCGCGGCGTGGGCATTGATGCGATCGCTGCCGTTAGCCTGCGCTCGGCCCCTCCGGGCTGGTGACAACGCTACGTCGCGGCTCGCCGGCGGTCAACGGGTGTTGTCCACGAGTTGGGCGACCGCCCGATCGCTTATCCACGGCTCGTCCCCACCGCTCGCCCACAGCCGACCCTCTCCCCGTCTCCCGGCTGGGTGCAGTGACCTCGGTATGATCGCGCCGTGGGTCCCCTCCTCTTCGTTGCGGCGGGTCTCGTCGCCCTGATCGTGGCCGCGCTCACGTTGCGCTCATTCGGGCCTCGCTACCGGGTCGGGCGGCTGCTCTCCGCTACTCGCGCCGTGTCCATCGCCGAGGCGAGGCGGATCGCCGAGGCCGCCGAATCCGCGTACGTCAAGATCAGCGGCCGAATCGATGCCGAGGATCCGTTCGAGGACGCCGACCATCGGCCGCTGGTGCTGCGCCGGACCCGGTTCCTGGCCCGCGACGGCCGCGACTGGGCGCCGTTCGAGGAGTCCCGCGAGCAAGTCGAGTTCGAGCTCCACGAGGGCCTCGACGCGATCGGCGTGGACGGTCCAGCGCTCGGCGAGGGGCTCGTCGTCGTGGCCCGCGAGTCGGAAGGCGTGGCTGGCGATGTGGCGGACCGGGCGCCCTCTGATATGCCGCCCGCAACGCCTGTCCGAGCGATCATCGAGCAGGTGTCCGCGGTCGACCACGCCATCGTCGTCGGCGTCCCCGCGATCGGCACAGGTGGGACTCCTATCATGACGGCCGGCCATGGCCGGCCGCTGGTTCTCACGACGCTGCAGACGGACGAGGCGATGCGCATCCTGGCCGGCGGATCGAGCCGGCCGCGGTTCGCCGCCGCTTGTCTCATTGCCGGCGCCGCGCTGATCGTCGGCGGCCTCGCGTGGGCCGGACTGTTGGCGCTCTCGTCGGGACTCGGCGCGGTCGGACCCCTGCTCGCAATCCTCAGCGGGTTCATCGTCCCGGTCGCGCTCGCGGCGACGCCCACGCCGGCAGCCGGCGGGGATCCCCGAAGCAGCGGTGAGGGGCCGGGCCTGGTCGGCGAGCCGGGCCTGGCGATCCTCGCCGTCGCAGCGATCGCGATCGTCTCCGTCGTCGTCACGACGCTCTGGGTCCGCCTGACGCACGACCCCTCGCGAGACGCGCCGAGTCGCGATTCGGGGCACCGATGACGACCGTCGATATCGGCGAGCCGGCGGCGGCTGGCGGTCCCCGAGGACTTTCGGCCTATTGGCAAGAACTGTGTAGTTGATAGGCTCGCCGCGGACTTGACATTTCCTCCACGAGCCTGAGTTGCCAACCGTCATCCCGTCACGACCGATCGACGCGACCCTCTCGGTCACGAAGGCTGCCCGCCTCCTCGGCGTGCACCCCAACACGATCCGCGCGTGGTCGGACGCCGGCCGGCTCCGGTATTACCGGATCAACCCGCGCGGCGATCGGCGCTACCGCCTCGGCGACCTGCAGCGATTCCTGGCCGCCGCCGAGAGCGCACCCGAGGGCACGGAACCGCCCCAGACGCGCCGAGGCCACGGCCGTCCGCGGCTCGAGCTCCTGCCGCCGGTCCAGCGCCCCGGCCGGGAACCAACCCCACTCCCAGCCCCGGCACCCGAGGCGGAGCCCCGCCAGGTTTCGCCGGCGCCGGGCGCTCGGGATCTCGCGCTGCTCGTATCGCTCACGAAGATCGCCGCATCCGCCGTGACAGTCCCCGTGGCGCTCGGGGAGGCGGCGGCAGCTATCCGAGAGCACGGATCGCATCGGGCCGTCGCGATCTTCGAGCTCCGCGGCGACTGGCTTCACCCCGTGGCGAGCGCTGGACGAAGCCCGACCCGACTGGTTGAGCTGCCGCGGGACTTCGCGGTGATCGGCGCCGCGCTGGCCGCGGCCGACAAGCCGCTGGCCGTCACCTCGGACGACGTCCGGTCCGTCATTGGCGGCCGGCCTGAAACGGCGATCGCCATTCCCGGCCCGGCAGGCCCGTGGGGCGTACTCGTCGTCGATCCCGGCTCGCCCGACGAAGGAGCGGACGCCAAACCCGACCTTCTCGGGCACGTCGCCGAGAGCGTCGCCGCGATCGTCGTCGCGGCCCGCCAGTCCGAGGACGTCCGCCACCAGCTGCACCGCGCCGACGCGCTCCGGCGGGTGGCAAGCGACATCGGCAGCCGGCTCGATCTCGACCGGATCCTCTCCGGTCTCGTCGAGCACGCGATGGTCCTCTTCGAGGGGGATCGCGGTGCGGTCTTCCTGCGCCACGCGAACGGAAACGCAGTCGCCGAGGTCAGCCGCGGCCTGTCACAGGCGTATCTCCAGTCGGTCCGGGAGTTTCCGGCGCGATCGCTGCCGTCGCTCGCCATCGCCGCCCGGCGGCCCCTGTTTGCCGGCGGCTACAGCGACGACCCGCGGGGCGAGGACGTCCGGGCGGCGGTCGTCCAGGAGGGCTACGACACCATCTGCACGGCGCCCCTGTTCGACGCCACCGAGGTCCTCGGGATGTTGAACGTCTACCACGACGCGCCGCATGCCTGGACGGACGACGAGCTCGACACGATGGCGGCGCTCGCGACGCAGGCATCGGTCGCGATCAAGAACGCCCAGAACTACGAGAAGATGGCGACCTGGGCGGCCCAGCTCGCGTCGATCCAGCAGCTTGGCGTCCGGCTCTCGCGGCTCACCCGGGACCGCGAGATCGGCCTCGCGATCGCAACGGAGCTCCGGACGATCATCGACTACCACAACGTCCGCGTGTACCGCCTGATCGGCGAGGACCTGATCCCGGTCGCGATGCAAGGCCAGGTGGGCGAGTACGTCGACGAGACGCCGGAGCAGCTCCAGGTCAAGTTCGGCCAGGGCATCACCGGCTGGGTCGCCGAGCATCGCGTCGCCCAGAACCTGCCGGACGCCGCCAAGGATCCGCGGGCGAGGACGATCGAGGGCACGGAAGACGACCTCGACGAGTCGATGCTGCTCGCGCCGATGACGTTCGAGGACCAGGTCCTCGGCGTACTCGTGCTCTCGAAGCTGGGCCTCCACCAGTTCAGCGACGATGACCTCCGGCTGCTCGTCATCTACGGACGCTTCGCCGCCCAGGCGTTCGCGAACGCCGACGCCACGGAGAAGCTCCGCGCCCAGTCGGACGCCCTTGAGCGCCAGCTCGTGAACCAGCGCGGCCTCCTCCAGGTCACGGAGTCGATCCTCAGGACGCTCGACCCCGGCGCGGTCCTCGATCAGGTCGCCGACCACCTCGCGAACCTCGTCGGCTACGACAACATCGCGATCGAGATCGTCGACCCGGTGACAGGCCTCTTGAAACCACTCACGGCGCGCGGCGTCCACGCCGCCGACTACCTGCTGCCGTGGTCGCCCGGGGAGGAAGGCCTGGCGACCTGGGTCGTCGAGCGCGACGAGCCCGTCATCGTGGTCGACGAGCGACGCGATAGGCGCGTCAACCACTTCCGGGACGGGGCCGTCGACGGGTCGCTGATCGTCGTGCCGCTTCGCGGCCGGGACGGCGCGACGGGAGTCCTCACGCTGGAACGCCTGGGCCGCGAGCACCGCTACACCCAGGACGAGTTCGAGCTCGTGCAGCTGTTCGCGGCGCAGGTCTCGATCGCCCTGCAGAACGCCGAGATCCATCGCGCGGTCGAGATCCGGGCCCAGACCGACGACCTGACCGGCCTCCTCAACCACGGGACGTTCCAGGCCGTGCTACGGCAAGGGGTCGACGCCCACGAGCCGTTCAGCCTGATCATGCTGGACCTCGACGATTTCAAAGCTGTCAACGACGCCCTGGGCCATCAGGCCGGGGACCAGCTGCTCGCCGAGATCGCCCGCGCGATCGTGGCCGCCGGACGCGAATCCGACCACGTCTTCCGGTATGGCGGCGACGAATTCGCGCTGATCCTGCCGGGCACGGACGCAACCTCCGCGCTGGCCGTTGCCGAACGTGTCCGGACCGCGGTCCACGAGGTCGGTGGCGAGGGCTCAAGCTGGGCCGACGAGGCGATGGCCGTGAGCGTCTCGATCGGGCTGGCGACGTTCCCGCGCGACGGCCTCTCGCCGGAGTCGATCCTGCTCGCCGCCGATCGCGCCTGCTTCGTCGCGAAGCGGACGGGGCCGGGCCTGATCGCGACAGCCGACGAGGGCCTGGCCAGGGCCAAGGGCTTCGAGCTCCAGGAGCCGACGCCCGTCGATCCACCCACCCCCGTCGACTAAGGGCTGGTCGGGCCTGCCTGAGGCTCGTCGCGTAACCGCCGCGCGGGGTCAGCCGTCAGACTGGCTCCCCATGCGCGCCCGACCGATGCTCGTCGCGATTCTCGCTCTCGCGGTCGTCGCTGCCTGCATCCCCGATGTCGCCCGGCCTGGCGGACCGGCCGCGGTCGCTGGCGCCACCGAGACGCCGCTCCCCCGCCCGTCCGGACCCACGCCCGTGCCCTCGTTCGTCCGGCCGACGCCGACGCCGCTGCCGAGCTTCCGCTCATACGAGGTAGTCGCGGGCGACACGCTCCTGTCGATCGCCCGGACGTTCGAGACCACGGCCCGCAGCATCGCCTACTGGAATCGCGGCACCTACCCCGGCCTCGACCCCGACGCGTCTGACTACCGGCCGAACCTCATCCGGGTGGGGTGGACGCTGCTGATCATCCCGGGCGCGATCGTCGATCCCCAGACGCTGCCGGACCAGACCCCGCTGCCCGCCTCGCCGCAGCCGGGATCGACGGCGACTCCAGTCGAGCCTCTCGCGACCCCGGCGCCGGGCGCGGGCGCGATCGTCGTCAGCCACGGGCCGCGTGACGGCAACAAGGTGGCCCTGACCTTCGACATGGGCGAACGCCTCGATGCTGCGCTCGACATCGTTGACGGGCTGATCGATCACGACGTGCCCGCGACGATCCTCGTGACCGGCGAGGCCGCGACGACGACGCCCCGTGGAAGGGCCGTCCTGCAGATGGCGGCCGCCCGTCCGGACCTGCTCGACGTCGGCAACATGACCTGGGACGCGGCCGTCCTGACCGAGCTCGACGGCCCGGCGATCGGCGACCAGCTGAACCGCTCCGAGGCGGCCGTCTCGACGTTCGCCGGCGTGACCACGAAGCCGTGGTTCCGGCCGCCGGGCGGTACTTGGGACGACGACGTCCGGCTCGCCGTCGGTGCGGCCGGCTGGGCCTACCTCGTGCTGTGGGACGTCGACACCCGCGATGCTGTCGCGACCGAGGACGGCGGTCCGACGGCCGAGGAGATCGAGACGACCGTCGCATCGCGCGCCCAGGGAGGCTCGATCGTCCTGATGAGCCTGTCCGGCTCGAGCACGGCCGACGCGCTGCCGGGGATTCTCGACGGCCTCGCAGCCAAGGGCCTCCGGCCGGTCACGCTTTCGGAACTCCTGCTCCCCTGACCTGGTCGTCGCTCAGAGACGCCCGGCGTCGATGATCCGCTGAAGGAAGCGCCGGGTCCGCTCCTCGCGGGGTGCCGAGAACAGCTCCTCGGGCGGTCCGGACGAGCAAGCCGCCAGGGACAGGCTGACCAGCGGGACGCCAAGGGGTCGGATATCGCTCCGCATTGAGTGGGATCTCGTCGCTTTACCCGAAAGTGCCCGCGGAGGGTGCCGGAATGCCAAGTGAACTAGCGCGGGATCGCCAGGCGCGTGTCAGCCCGCGCGAGCGACGTCCACGGGATCGTCCTCGAGGACGCCGGTCGTCGCCGCCGCGTCACCCCGGTTCTGGGCGAGGCAGACCCTGCCGTACGAGTCCTCGTAGAGGAGAAGAGTTCCGACCCGACGGTCGCCGAACGTCGCGACCCACGGCAGGCGTCGAGGTTCTCGGTCACGGATCGTAAGCGAAAGGTCGTCGCCGGGCGCGAGCGGGCCGACCGCCGACTCCAGCTGCTGGCGAGTACCGGCGAGCTTCACGTTGCCGAACGTGTCGACGTACACGACGGAGGATCGCAGCCGGCCCGGCTCGACGACTGGCTCGGGGATTGGCGAGGCGACGAGGGTCGCGGCATCGATCGACGGACCCAGCCGCTCGACCTCGACGCCGCGGGCGAGATGCGCGGCGGCCGGAGCGAAGATGTCGCGGCCGTGGAAGCTGGTGCTGACGACCGGAAGCCGGTACTCGTCCGCGACGAGCAGGTAGGCAGCCGCGATCCCGCCGAGCCGCGCCGCGGCCCCGGTGAGCAGCCCGTTGTCGGGACCGATCAGCACGTCGCCGCGAGCCGCCCGGATGGCGACGGGGCGGCGGCTCGTGCCGACGCCAGGATCGACGACCGCGACGTGGACCCCCACCGGCACGTACGGCACCGCGCACCAGAGCAGCAGCGAGCCGTCGCGGATCGCGAATTTCCGGACCTCGTGACTGATGTCGATGATCGTCGCGTCCGGGGCGATCCCGAGGATGACGCCGTGAAGGATGCCCGCCGACGGGTCGCGAGCCCCGAAGTCGGTCAACAGCGAGATCACGGGCCGAGCCACCGTCCGATCGTACGCGCCCATGCCGGCATCGGGCGCGCTCGGCCCGCCCGAGAATCCGAAACGGCGCCAGGAGGAGGTTTGGCGCCGTCTCGGGTTTGTGATGGCGGGAGGAGGGGAACGCCACCACGGGCATATTCGGTTGGGCAACGGGCCGGCGCCCGGATCCGCCTAGTTCAGTTCTCCGTCCTGGCCGCCGAACCTGCCGAGCTCCACCATGCGGCGGAGGAACAGCAGCTCGTTGATCTGCTTGAGGTTCCAGTGGCCCTCGCTGACCGGGAGGCCGGCAAGGAAGGCTGTCAGGTTCTCGGCTTCCTCAGGCGCCATCCCCTTGAGGAGCAGGTGCCGGTACGTCGCCCGCGTGGTGAGCGACATCCGGGCTCCCGCCAGGGGCGAGCCCTTCGATCCTGTGTCCGATCCAGACGCGACCGCGGAGGCCACCGCGAGGACCGGCGAGGACGAGGCGGCGCGGGACGATCGTCCCTGGCCCCGTGTACCTCGACGCGCCTGTCCTGCCATGGTGCACCTTGTCCGTCCGCGTCCCTTGTGGTGGCCCTTTTGGGCCCTGCTATCGACTGGTTCGCCGTCACCATCGAAGCGGATGGATGTCCCCTCGGACGATCGGTGACGGTGCGATCCGTAGACGGGATGTTGGTCCCGGTGTTGCGGCGGGGCGATGACCCGGCGGTCCCATGGCGACCGGTACTTGCGGCGCGGTCCGGTCCGATGCCAGCAGGTTGGCGGGTAGACTCGCCGACGTGCGAGTACGGACCCTCGAGCTGCGGCTGATCGCCGCGGCCCTCGTCGGATGCTGGACGCTGACGGCACTGATCGTGCTGCTTGGCTACCGGCCCGGCGGCCCGGTCGACCTCGTGGTCGGGCTCGTCGCGGCGGGCCCCGTGGCGATCGCGCTCACGGCCCTGATCTGGCCGCCGGCGGCCCACGGATCGACACCGTTCGCGGCGATGATCTGGCTCGGGATCGGGTCGCTGCTGGTGCTCGTCCCGTCGATCGTCGATGTCTCCGACCAGCTGGTCCAGGGCGGAGCCCAGACGCTGTTGCCGTCGGTCGAGGCCGCCTATCCCTGGGCGCTCGCGCTCCTCGGCACGAGTCTCTTCGCCGGCTTCGGCATCGCCGCTCGGATCCCGGGCAAGTCGGGGATGCGCCCGCGACGCGTGGCCCGCGGCGTCGCGGTGGCGACGGTCCTCGCTATCGTCGCGGGCACGGCGTTCACCGCCGTGGCCATGGCCAACGAGTTCGCCCTCCGGGACCGGCCGACGCCCTCGTCGCGCTTCGGCCCGACCGGAGCCGACGTCCAGCCGCCGCCGTGCGACGCGCCTGTCTCGATCGGCGACAGCGCCAGGCTCGAGCTGCATCTCCTGGGCGATCTCGACGGGCGGCCCATCGGCAGCGTCGACCTGGCGGGCGACCGCGACGGCACGAACTTCCGCTGGCTCGCATATGCCGCTACGACCAGCGAGCTCGGCCTTCACGGCGAGGCCCGGATCGGAACCGCCGCCTGGGTCCGCGAGCCGTTCGGCGGCTGGCGTCGGGCCGACCCGGCCGAGGTGGCGGACGGCACCGTCGACGTCCAGGCGTTCGCGACCGCGCTCGGCCAGGGAACCGATGCGACGGCCGAGTTCCACGGGGTTGACGTCATCGAGGGCGCCCGGGCGACTCACTGCCGCATCGCGATTGATGGACCGTCGTTCCGGAACGCCTTTCCCGCGGTCGGCTGGCTCGTGGGCGACGACACGCTGGCGCGGTGGCGAGGCGAGCTGGACTACTGGGTGTTCGGCGATGGCGAGCTGGGACGGATGACCGGCAGCGTCAACGGCAACGCGGGTGGGATCCGCGACGGCGCACTGCAGGGCACGATCCGGGCGAGCCTCGCCGCGATGTCGCGCGGCGCCGAGCTTCGAATCCTCGCCCCGGGCCCGTAGAGGCGACCGCGTGATCGACGAGCCAAGGTCAGGCAAGCGCGACCGCCTGGCCCGCCTGACCCGGGTCGTGTCGCTGCTCCGGGCCCACCCCGACGGCATGACGATCCCGGAGATCGCCGGCCGGATCGACGTCTCGGTCCGAACGGTGTATCGCGACCTCACCGCGATCGAGGGCGAGATCGACATCCCGGTCTGGTCGGAGGGCGGCAGGTGGGGCCTCGCAGCCGAGGGGTTCCTGCCTCCACTGAAGCTGACGCTCGACGAGGCGATGGCGGTGGTGCTGTCGGCGCGGCTGATGGTTCGCTACGCCGACAAATACGATCCGGACCTCGCGTCGGCGTTCGAGAAGCTCGCCGAGGTCCTGCCGGCGGCACTCGGCGAGCATGTCGGCCGCACGCTCGACGTCCTGTCGCGCCATCCACGCGACGAGCGGTTCAGTCGCCACGTCCGGCTGCTGACGAAGGCCTGGGCCGAGCGGCGCATCGTCGTCCTCGACTACGAGCCGGCCCGCTACGGCCCCGACTCGGCGCCGCGCCGCGCCCGCGTCCGGCCGTACCTCATCGAGCCCTCGCTCCAGACGCACGCGCTCTACCTGATCGGGTTCGACGAGACGCGGGATGCGATCCGGACGTTCAAGGTCGAGCGGATCCGCGACGTGTCGGTCACGCCGGACCGTTTCGATCCGCCCGAGGCGGGCGTCGAAGGGGAGTTCGACCGGGCGTGGGACATCATCGCCGATCAGGATCCGGTCGAGGTCGTCATCCGCTTCGCGCCCGGTGTCGCGGCGCGCGTTCAGGAGGCCCGCTGGCACCCCTCGCAGGAGGTCTGGGCCGAGGCCGACGGGTCGCTGACCTGGCGGGCGACGGTCGCCGGCACGATCGAGGTCCGGCTGTGGGCACTCCAGTGGGGCGACGACGCCGAAGTCCTGGCGCCGGCGTCGTTGCGCGACGACGTCGCGGATACGCATCGTCGCGCGGCTGCGCACTACGGCGCGGACCGCGGCGCCGAGGGGGCTGGCCGCTGATGCCGCGCCACCCGTTCGTCGCGGTCAACCTGATCAGCGACCCCATCCACGGCTTCATCGAGTTGACGAAGCGGCTCGGGCACGACGAGACGGCGGCGAGCGGGCTGGCTGACGAGGACGTCGCCGAGGAGGACCTCCTCGACACGCCGTGGGTCCAGCGGATGCGCCGGATCAGCCAGCTCCAGAGCGCCCGCTGGGTGTTCCCGACGGCGGAGCATTCCAGGTTCACGCACGGCCTCGGCGTGATGCACGAGGCCGGGCTGTGGGGTCGGTCGCTCTACCCGTCGCTTGCCGCGGAGCTCCGCGGCGCCGGTGCCGATGTGCCGTCGGAGGCGCTCGTCGTCGAGACCCTGCGGGTCGCGGGGCTCCTCCACGACGTGGGCCATGGACCGTTCGCCCACTTCTTCGACGACCATGTCCTGTCGGGCTTCCCGGCCCCGCCCGATCCACGACGGCCGGCGGGCAAGGTCCTCACTCACGAGGATCTGTCGCAGCTGATCATCGAGCGCGAGCTCGGCCCTGTGATCGGCGGGCTTCGGCGAGCACCCGGGACGGTCCCGGCACGCGACGCGTTCGCGGATCGTGAGGCAATCGACCCGCGCTGGGTATCGTTCCTCGTTTCGAAGCCGGCTCTCGCCGACGACGGCATGCCGGGCTGGCTGCGCTGGCTCCAGCCGCTGCTGTCGGGCGTGTTCACCGTCGACAACCTCGACTACGTCCGGCGCGACGCCCACATGACGGGCGTCGCGACCGACGTCGACGTCGAGCGGCTGCGCCGCTACGCCTTCATCGGCTCGCGCGGGTTGACGTTGTACGAGCCCGGTCTGGGGACGCTCGAGCAGTTCCTCACCGCGCGGCTCTTCATGTACCTGCAGGTGTACTTCCATCGGACGGTGCGGGCGATCGACCTGGACCTGGCCGAGGTCTTCGGGCCGTCGGTCCGGGCGATGTTCGGTGACGCATCGCCGGTCGAGAACCTCGCCGCGTATGCCGATCTCGATGAGTACGCGCTGCTCCACCAGGCGGCCCGATGGGCGCGCGGCGAGTCGGTGGCCGAGGCGCCCATGGCCGGCGACGGCCGAGTGTCCAGGACGGTGGCCGCGGGCTGGCGGGCGATCCTGCTCCGTCAGCCGAGGTGGCGGTCCGAGGCGGAGGTCCGCGCCGAGTACGAGCCCGGCCAGCGCCCCGAGGAGGCCCTGGCCTCGCTGGGCGCCGCCGAACCGGGCCGCGTGGCGATCGACGTCGCCGTCGTCGACGCGCGTCCCGCGGACGCGACCGCTACTGACTCACTCCTGGCGCTGGAGGCCCGTGACGGGTCTTCCCTGTCGATGGCACGGGCGCTTGCCCGGCTGCCGGCGTTCGCGATGATCGCCCGGCGGTATCGGCGCGGCGGCTCCTGACGCAGCATCCCGCCGTCCGCGGGCGGCCTACTCGCCGGCCGCCGCCGGTTCCGGTGACGGCGAGCCCTTTGGCGCCGCGAGTTCCGCGGGCGTCGGCACGTGGCGCGTCCTGAGCGCCTCGGCGCCGCCGGGCAGGACGAGCAACGGGTCGATCCGGGCGATCTCGAGCGTCGGGGTGCGGAGGCGCTTGAGGATGTCCGCGCGCACGCCGAACCTCCTCGTCTCGAGCGGGCTGAAGAGACCGTAGTGGACGTGGCAGCCCGACGCGTGGCCGGTCGCCCCCTCGTACCCGATCCGCTGCCCAGCCCGTAGCACCTGCCCCACCCCGACCGTGACCTTGCTCATGTGGGCGTACATGCTCCGGTAGTCGTTGCCGTCATCGACCACGATCACGTTGGGCAGGTCGTCCCAGAGCCTCTTCTTGTCGAGCGTCCGGTAGTACGGCCCGAGATCGCCGATCCAGCCCATGAAGTCGTCGAACTTCCTGCCCGCCGCGAGGACCACCCCGTCATGGGCGGCGCGGACCGTGTCGCCGCAGAACGTCGCCATGTCGACGCCGTCGTGGAACAGCCTGCCGTCGTTGATGCGCGTTCCACCCGGGATCGCCTTGAACGGCAGCGTGATCCGGCCCCGCGTCAGCGGCCACGCATAGCCCGTGAGCTCGGCCGGGCGCGGCGCGAGCATCTCGCGGTTGCTGCGCGGAGCGTCGCGGTCGGTCGGATGGGCGTAGACCAGGCGCGAGTCGAGCGCCGGCGGTCCCGACGTCGGGCCCGCCACCGGCGCATCGGGCATCGGGACCGCGCCACGGACGGCCACGACGCGTGTGATGGGGCTGCTCGTCGGGAGGGCGAACGCGAGCGCCGCGGCGACCGCCAGCGACAGGGCGGCGGCGCCGATCAGAAGGGGACGCGTCCGGGGCACCGGGGATGTGTACCAGACGCGCGAGGCCAGCGCAACGAAGTTGCCGTTCAGCCTCGGACGACAGGCCTCAGCCGACGGCCGGCACGCTCGGCGACAGGGTGATGAACCGGCCGTCTCGGAGCTCGAACACGCGATCTGCGACGTCGAGCATCAGCGGGTCGTGGGTCGCCACGATCGCGGTGATTCCCTCATGCCGGACGATCGACCGGAGCAGCAGCATGATCACGTGACCCGTGTCGGAGTCGAGCTGACCGGTCGGCTCGTCGGCGAGGAGGAGCTTCGGGCGGTTGGCGAGGGCCCGGGCGAGCGCGACACGCTGCTGCTCACCACCCGAGAGCTCGTGCGGCCGATGACGGCTCCGGTCCGCAAGCCCCACCACGTCGAGGAGCGTCGCGACGCGCGCATCCCGATCCCGGGGCCTCGCGTGGACGAGCCGGAGGGGCACCTCGACGTTCTCGGTCGCCGTGAGGAACGGCACGAGGCCGAACGCCTGGAACACGAACGCGACGGTTCGCCGGCGGACGTCGACGAGCTGGTCCTCGTCGAGCGACGAAATCTCGATCCCGTCGACGACGACCCGGCCGGACGTCGGCTTGTCGAGCCCGCCAAGCAGGTTGAGGAGCGTTGTCTTGCCGCTCCCCGAGCGGCCGCGGATCGCGATGAGCTCGCCCGGCGCGACCGCCAGGTCGATCGAACGGATGGCGTGGACAACGCCCTCGCCGATCGGGTAGTCGCGGACGAGCTCGACAGCTTCGACGAGCGGCGGGATGCTGCCCGGACGGGCGTAGGCGGCACCCGGCGCGGCGTCGCCGGCCGAGGGCGTCGGCCAGGGGCTTGTCATCGGTCGGGACCGCTCGTCGAGCTGCCGGCCTTCGTCGCTTCCTTCGACGAGTCGGGCCAGACGCCGACGTGGTCCTCTTCGAGGCGCAACCGGACGCGATTCTGCAGCTCGAGCGCGGCGATGTGCTGCTTCGGGAGCTGGAGTCGCCCTGCCCGGTCAAGCACGGCGAACTCCTCGCTGATCGCCCGGTGATCGCCGTCGTCGCCGAGCTCGGTCCGGCGGAGCGTCTCGGTCGAGGTCCGGCCGTCGCGGATCGCGACTGTCCGCTGGACCTGCTCCGACACGACGGGATCGTGGGTCACGGTGACGATCGTCGTGCCGAGCTTCTCGTTGACCTGGCGGAGCAGCGCGAACACCTCGAGCGACGTCGCACTGTCGAGCTCGCCCGTCGGCTCGTCCGCGAGCACGACCTTGGGCTCGTTCGCCAGCGCGACCGCGATCGCGACGCGCTGTTGCTCGCCGCCCGACAGCCGCTCCGGACGGTGGTGGAGGCGATCCGGCAGCCCGACCAGGCCGAGCAGCTCCGTCGCACGGGCGCGCGTCTTCCGACGCCCGTCGAGGATCATCGGCAGCTCGACGTTCTCGACCGCCGAGAGGTACGGCAGGAGATTCCGAGCGGTCTGCTGCCAGACGAAGCCGACGACGCGGCGTCGGTACCGGGTTCGCTCGCGCCGGCCGATCGCGCCCAGCTCCTGGCCGGCGACGATCGCCCGCCCCGCCGACGGCACCTCGAGGCCGCCGAGGATGTTCATCAACGTCGATTTGCCGCTGCCCGAAGCGCCGACGATGGCGATCATCTCGCCCTGGTCGACGAGCAGGTCGAGACCCTGGAGGGCGACGACCTCGAGGTCGGCCACCTTGAAGATCTTCACGAGGTTGTCGCACGTGATGAGCGCGCCCTCGCCGTAGCGGGGCCTGCCTTGGCGACTGAGGCCGGTCGGTAGAGTCGAGACGGGCCGGCCGTCCGGTCCGTTCGACGCGCGCTCGAGCGTCGCGCCCGGAGGCGCGCCCGAAGGCGATGGCAACTCCTCGATCTCGGGGAGCGCCTCCGCCGACCACATCGATGGCTCGTGGGGCTGGGACATCACTCGAACCCTCGTCGTACGGCGGCGACCGGTGCCGCATTGCGTTGGAGCGCCGCGGCCAGGCCGATGCCGAGTGCGACGATGGTAACGATCGCGAGCAGGACGAGGCCGAGCAGAAGTGGGTCGATGCCCACGTCGACCACGATCGGTGCGCCGACGAGCGAGGCCAGTCCGAGGCCGTCGCGGAGCACCGCGAACAGTCCGACACCGAGCGCGGCGCCGGCGACGAACGCGACAAACACGATCGGTCCGTGCTCGACCACGACCAGGCCGATCGCCTCGCGACGGTTCAGACCGAGCGCCCGGAGATGAGCGACCTCGATCGCTCGCGCGGCACCCGCGAGCGCGAGGGCCGCCCAAACGGCGAGCGCGGCATAGGCGAATGCCCCAAGCGCCGCCGCCTCGACGCCGGCGACGAGGCCGCGGGTCATCGGCGACTCCTCGATCGACGCGACGCGCTCCGCACGGCTTGCGACTGTCGCGTCCGGAGCCGCGTCCTCAACCGCCTCGCGGATGCCGGCTGCCGCCTCGGCAGGCGCCCGCAGGTACTCGGCGGTCGACGTTCGGAGCCCGGCGCCGCCGCGGAGCGCGCGTACCTGGTCCCGGGACGCGATGACGTAGGCCTGGTTCGCGGCCATACCCGGCCACGTTTCGCGCACCTCTACGACACGGAACGTGATGGCAGAACCCTCGACGACAAGCTTGAACGTCCCGCCGACGCCGACGCCGTCCTTGCCTTCGGTCACTTGCGCCGAGACGATCGCGGGAAGTGGCTGCGCGACCTGACCCAGCATCTCGGGCGGCAGGTGAATGTCGGCGCTCG
>JBJMMH010000168.1:0-9032 GCA_045804885.1 Chloroflexota bacterium
CGCCCGTCCGATCGATCGGGATCGACAACGATGCGAGCCGGATCGGCGACGCCGTCTGCTTCGCGGACGAGTCCAACGCCGGGATCGGGCTCGATCCCTCCGGGACGTCGCGGTAACCGTCGATCGCAGAACGAACCTCCAGGCGCGGGTCGTCCAGGCAGGCCGGTTCGTGCAGCACGCCGCCGCAGATCTCCTTGTCGTGGATCGATCCATCTCGAAGCGCGATCCGGACGCGAACGTGCCATCCGGCGCTGAGATGGACTCCCGCAGGCGGCGCGTCCGGGACGATCGCGACGGCCGTCACGTCGTCGCGGTTCTTGTCGACGTCCGCGGCCACGATGTCGGTCATCGCGTCGCAGCGCGCGACGCTGTACACGACGGCACACGGCTTCGGCTGCCTCGACTCCGTCGTCATCGGCAACATCGAGCACCCGGCAGCGACCGCGATGGTGGCGGCCGCGAGGGCGACGAATCGTCGGCTCACCGCAACCCGACGCTTGCGAGCTCCGCCTTCACGAGACGATCGAACCTGCCCGCGGCGAAGTCGCCGAACGGATCGGGCGTGTGCTCGAGCAATTCCGGGTACGACAGCCGATTGATCGCCCGGGTCGCCAGCTCGCGCTGCAGCATCGCGGTCGATACGTCGATCGGCGCGCGCCGGATCGCCTGATGGGCGGCACGCACCGTCGCAAGCCGCGATGCCCGCCACGGGATGTAGCGCAGCAGCCACGGGACCAGGAACACGGCGACGACCAGGATCGCGAGCAGCCGCGCGATCAGGATCAGCAGCGACTCCAGCTCCCCACCGACGTACTGGAACGGCTCGCCGGCCGTCTCGAACGTGCGGCGGGTGACGTCGTCGATGCCGCCGCCGATCAGCGGCAGTCCCTTCAAGGCGTTGCCGAGTTGGGTCCCGGCCGCGGCGATGTTCTCACCGCCTCCGCGCAGCACGCGGCCGGCTTCGGCGAACTGGGCGATCGCGTCGTGGATGCGCAGACCGATGAGCGTCCAAAGCGCGACCCAGACCCACGTCGAGACGTCGGCGAGCATCTCGCGGAGGCGTGCCGACGGGATCTCGCTGTAGAACTTGAGCATCGACTCCTCCCTGCCGGGCGCGTCTGGGTCGCGCCGATGTCACATCCGGAAGACCCCGAACCTTGTCTCGGGGATGGGGGCATGCAGCGCAGCGTCGAGGCCAAGCGAGAGGACGCGTCGCGTGTCGGCGGGATCGATGACGCCGTCGTCCCACAGGCGGGCCGTCGCGAAATAGGGCGACCCCTCCCGCTCGTAGGTCTCGAGGATCGGGCCCTCGAAGGAGTCCCGGGCCGCGTCGTCCGGGAACTCGCCGCGGACCGTCGAGAGGACGCGGGCCGCCTGCTGGCCACCCATCACCGAGATCCGCGCGTTCGGCCAGGACCACAGGAACCGTGGCTGGTACGCGCGGCCCGCCATCGCGTAGTTCCCAGCGCCGAACGAGCCGCCGATGAGGATCGTGAACTTGGGGACCTCGGCGCTGGCGACCGCGGTGACGAGCTTCGCACCGTCCTTCGCGATGCCTGCCTCCTCGTACTCACGGCCGACCATGAACCCGGTGATGTTCTGGAGAAAGACCAGCGGGATCCGGCGCTGACACGCGAGCTCGATGAAGTGAGCGCCCTTCAGGGCCGACGCGCTGAACAGGATGCCGTCGTTGGCGATGATCCCGACGGGGTAGCCATCGATGTGGGCGAAGCCCGTGACGAGCGTCTCCCCGTAGAGCGGTTTGAACTCGTGAAAGCGCGAGCCGTCGACGAGGCGGGCGATGATCTCGCGAACCGGCACGGGTCGGCGAGCATCGACCGACACCGCGCCGTAGATGCCTGATGGGTCCGCGGACGGCGCCTCTGATTCGCCACGGTCCCACGGAAGGGCCGGCGCCTTCCTGTTGAGATTCGCCACGATCGAGCGACCGAGCGCGAGGGCGTGCTCGTCGTCCAGGGCCTCGTGGTCGGCGACCCCGGAGCGCCGGGTGTGCACGTCGGCCCCGCCCAGCTCCTCGGCCGACACGTCCTCGCCCGTGGCTGCCTTCACGAGCGGCGGACCACCGAGGAAGATCGTCCCGGTGCCCTTCACGATGACGGTCTCGTCGCTCATCGCGGGGACATAGGCGCCGCCAGCCGTACAGGAGCCCATCACCAGGGCGACCTGCGGGATCGCGGCGGCCGACATCCGCGCCTGGTTGTAGAAGATCCGGCCGAAGTGGTCGCGGTCCGGGAAGACGTCGGCCTGCAGCGGGAGGAACGCCCCGCCGCTATCGACGAGGTAGATGCAGGGCAGCCGATTCTCGAGCGCGATCTCCTGCGCGCGCAGGTGCTTCTTCACCGTCATCGGGTAGTACGTGCCGCCCTTGACCGTGGCGTCGTTGGCGACGATCACGCACGTCGTGCCTTCGACCTGCCCGATCCCAGTGACGATCCCGGCGCCGGGTGCGTCGTCGTCGTACAGGCCGTTCGCAGCGAGCGGGCTCAGCTCGAGGAACGGGGAGCCCGGGTCGAGCAGGCGATCGATCCGGTCGCGGACCGGGAGCTTGCCGCGTTCTCGGTGGCGCTGGATCGACGCGTCATCGCCGCCGGCTCCGCGATCCGCGAGATCTGACTGGCGCCGCCGCAGCTCGTCGACCAGCGCGGCCATCGCGTCGTGGTTTGCGCGCGTCTCGGCCGCGGCAGGGTCCAGCCGACTGCGCAGCACGGGCATGGCCGGATGATAGGTCGGCCGACCACGCTCTAAGGAGTCTTGGCGAAGACCTCGTCGAGCGCGGCGTCGAGCGTCGCATACCGGAAGGTGTAGCCGAGCTCGTCTTGTGCGCGCGCGGGTGCGACGCGCCGGGAGCCGAGCAACAGCACTGACTGTTCGCCGAGGACGAGCTTCAGCAGCCACGCCGGCGTCGGGAACCAGATCGGTCGATGGACGCGCCGCCCGACCGCACGAACGAAGTCGATCTGGCGGACCGCGCCCGGGCTCGTGACGTTGAGGATGCCGTCGACGCCCTCGATCGCACGACGGAAAAGCGCGACGGCGTCATCGATGTGGACCCAGCTCATCCATTGCCGGCCGGACCCGAGCCGACCACCGAAGAAGAGTCGGACCGGCAGCGCGAGGTACCACACGAGCTCGGCATGCCGGGCGAGGACATGGCCCTGTCTCAGCTTGGCGACCCGGACCCCCAGGCCCTCCGCTCGGGTTGCTTCATCCTCCACGGTCTTCGAGACCCGCGCGAGGAACTCGTCGCCCATCGGGCTCGCTTCGGTCCAGGGCCCGGGGTCATCGCCTGGCGGTGACTCGGGGTAGGCGTCGATGCCGGACACTACGACGAGACTCTTCGGGCGTCGGTCCGCGGGGAGCCGTGCCAGCGCATCGACGATCACACGGATCGCGTCGCGGCGACTCCCGGCGATCGTCGCCTTCCGGCGCCGCGTCCAGCGCAGCGGAGCGACGCGCGCCCCGGCGACACACACTACGGAATCGAAACCGTCGATCGAACGGGCGAGGCCATCGACGTCGTCTTTCGACCACGCGGCGATCCGCGCCGGCGCACCGACCTTGTTCGCCTTGGCGGACGGGTTCCGCGACAGCACCAGGACCTCGTGGGCGTCGTCAACGAGCGAGCGCGCCAATGCCCGGCCGACGAGTCCGGAACCTCCCACGATCGCAACCTTCATCACATGTCCTTCGAAATAAGCGTGCTACTCTTCCATAGCAAGTTATGGACCCAAAACTCGCTACTGTCAAGGCGCAGGAAAGTAACGGCGGCCATACCACGACCGGCGGCAGTGCGACCGCGGAGTCGATCCGTCTCGAGCTGGCCGATGCCTGGGGCGAGATGGGCGCGTCGTGGGGCGTCACGCCCGCGATCGCGCGAGTCCAGGCGTACCTGATGGCCCGGCAAGAGCCGCTGACCGAGCGCGAGGTGCGCGAGGCGCTGGGGTTGTCGCATCGGGCGACGAGCCTGGCACTCGCCGAAGCCGAGAACTGGGGCCTCGTCCAGCGGGTCTCGGAGCCGCGACGCGTCGGGCGTCGAGGTCCTGCAGGCACCGCGTTCCTCGCCGTGAACGACCACTGGCAGTGGTTCGGCCGCGTGATCGCGGAACGCAAACTGCGCGAGGGCGATCCGGTCGTGGCCGTCCTTGAGCAAAAGGCCAAGGAAGCGGCCCTGGCCTCCGCGGCGGACCCCGAGGATGGCGAGCTCGCGGCACTCAAGGAGTGGCTCTCGTCGTTCGTGGCGTTCGTCCGCCTGTTCGACCGCGCTGTCGGGCTCGTCCCGCAGCTCGAACCCCGTGAGCTCGAACGGGCACTCCAGCTGCTTGATCGCGTTCCCGACGCCACGGTGCTGCGTTTGTTCGATCTGCTCGACGGCCTCGATGACGGCGATGTACTCGAGCTCGTCGAGGCGGTCTCGCGGCTGTCGCCAGCCGCCGCACGCCGTGCGACGAAGCTGATGTCGGGCGTCGTCCGGACCGTCGCGCATTAGCGGGCGTGACCGATCCGCACGTCGATCGGCCCCATATCCCGGGATACGGGATCCCGACGTCGAGCGACGGCGTGCTGTCGTGGTCGTGGGCAGTCGAGCGCCTCGAGCGGGCGGAGATCTACTGGCTCGCGACGGCCTCGGCGTCGGGGGAGCCGCACCTGATCCCGATCTGGGGCGCGTGGGTCGATGGGCATTGGTACGTCGAGGGCGGACCGACCCGCTGGCAGCGGAACCTTCACGAGAACCCGAGGATGGCCATCCACGTGGAGGGCGCGGGCTCCGGCGTTTCGGGCGCGGAGGTGATCATCGTCGAGGGGAGTGCCGTCGAACTGACGGCGCCTCCGTCGCCGCTGTCGGACCGGATCCTCGCCGGCTACGCGAAGTACAAGCCCGGCTACGAGGCGTCGGCTGACCACTGGTCGCAGGGCGGGCTGTGGGAGCTGCATCCGACCAAGGCGTTCGCCTGGACGACGTTCCCCGACGACATGACGCGGTTCACGTTCGGCGAGGTGAGGTAGCGGCAGACCCGCCGGATCGCCTTCCGGCCGCTCGGCCGCCCGGCTGCATTGCCGCGGGCTTGCAGTGCCTGTCAGGCAACACCAGCGGCTTCAAGGGCGACCGGAGCCGCTCCCACGGCACTCCGGTGCCTCACGGGCACCAAGTGAGTCCGAGGGCACGCGATCTCCGGCCTCGGCCCGAAGGTGTTGTCTGTGAAGCACCTCCTGCCTCGCGGCCTACGGTCTGGCGGCGCGAACCGGCGCGAACCGGCGCGGACAGCGCTCTCGGCCGCGGTATGTAACCGCGACTCCACCGGTCCATTCGAGTCCAGAGCGCGCAGCGCGGGCCATCCGACGGGGCGTTTGGGTCCGAACGGACCCCATGCGATAATCGGACCGCGCGCGAGACGCCTCCGCAGGCACGCCGCGCGGCCCGAACCATGAGGAACCCATAGCTCCGATGACCGTCGAAACCTCTACCTGGGCGACCAAGAAGGGTCTCGCCCAGATGCTCAAGGGCGGCGTCATCATGGACGTCGTCACTGCCGAGCAGGCGAAGATCGCCGAGGACGCTGGCGCCGTCGCCGTGATGGCGCTCGAGCGCGTGCCCGCCGACATCCGCAAGGCCGGTGGCGTAGCCCGCATGTCGGACCCCGCGATGATCACGGGGATCATGGACGCCGTGACGATCCCGGTCATGGCCAAGGCGAGGATCGGCCACTTCGTCGAGGCGCAGGTCCTCGAGGCGCTCGGCGTCGACTACATCGACGAGTCGGAGGTGCTGACGCCGGCCGACGAGAGCAACCACATCGACAAGCACGCGTTCAAGGTCCCGTTCGTGTGCGGTTGCCGGAACCTCGGCGAGGCGCTGCGGCGGATCAACGAGGGCGCGGCGATGATGCGGACCAAGGGCGAGGCCGGCACCGGCAACATCGTCGAGGCGGTCCGCCAGCTCCGCGACGTCAACAGCGAGATCCGTCGGCTCCAGAACGCGCGCGAGGACGAGCTGTTCGTCGCCGCCAAGGAGCTGCAGGCGCCGTATGAGCTCGTGAAGGACGTCGCCGAGAACGGCAGACTGCCTGTCGTCAACTTCGTCGCCGGTGGCATCTCGACGCCGGCCGACGCCGCGCTCGTGATGCAGCTCGGGGCGGAGGGCGTCTTCGTCGGGTCGGGCATCTTCAAGAGCGAGGATCCCGCGCGGATGGCGAACGCCATCGTCCAGGCGACCACGTTCTTCGACGACGCCAAGAAGATCGCCGAGGTCTCGAAGGGCCTGGGCGCACCGATGCGCGGCATCGCTCTCGAGGAGATCCCGGAGCAGGAGCGCCTGGCCGTCCGCGGCTGGTAGACGTTCCTCGCCCCCGCGCTACGCTGCCCTCGTGAAGTTCGGTGTCCTCGCCCTGCAGGGCGCGTTCCGCGAGCATCTCGACACGCTCGATGCCATCGGCGTCGAGGGCGTGCGCGTGCGCGAACCCGCGGACCTCGAGGGCGTCAGCGGGCTGATCCTGCCCGGCGGTGAGAGCACGACGATGCGCCAGCTCCTCGAGCGTTGGGGGTTGCGCGGGCCGATCCTCGACCTTGCCCGGTCGGGCGCCCCGATCTTCGGGACGTGTGCGGGGATGATCGTCCTCGCGCGTGACATCGCAGGCGGCGAGGAGCCGGTGCTCCCGCTGCTCGACGTGCGCGTGGAGCGAAACGCCTTCGGCCGTCAGCTCGACTCGTTCGAGGCCGACCTCTCGGTCGATGTCCTCGGCTCGACGCCCGTGCATGCGGTCTTCATCCGGGCGCCGATCATCGAAGCGACCGGCCCCGATGTCGACGTCCTCGCTCGGCTCGACGACGGACGGATCGTGGCCGTGCGAGAGCGGAACGTGCTCGCGACGTCGTTCCACCCCGAGCTCGCCGGCGAGACGCGCTTCCATCGGCTGCTCGCGACCATGGCGGCGGAGCATGATGACCCGGGCGAGGGGTCAGGGCGCCGACCGCACCCGACCCGCCGCGCCCAGACCCGATGACCGTCACACGCCCCAAGAAGCAGGGCAAGGTCCGACCCGCGCGCCTGACCGATCTCGCGGCGCTCGGGGAATTGTCGCGCCTGTGCCAGACCGACGACTCGGGCGCCCGGTCCCTAGGGCTGCCGGTGAGTGGCCCGCCGATCGGCGTGTTCAGCTTGTTCCGGCTGCCGCTCGGCGCGTTCCGTCCCAACGACCTCATGTACGTGTACGAGGAGGGCGGGCGCATCGCCGGGCTGATCCGCGTCGAGCGTGAGTCGACGCGGGACGAGTGGACGATCGTGGAGCTCGACGGCGTCGGGATGGCGGACGCCGGGGACATCCGCTACCGGCTCGTCAACCAGCTGCTCCGCGAGGGTGCCAAGCGCGGCGCGGCCCGGTTCCACGTGGCATGCGCCGATGTCGACGGGAACGTCGAGCTGATGATGCAGGCCGGGTTCATCCGGTACGGCGAGGAGCAGATCATGTTCCGGCCCGACGGGGAACTGCCCAAGCCCTGGTCGGACAAGGCGACAGCCGCAGCCCGGATCAGGCCGGCTGAGCAGACCGACGCCCTCGCCCTCCAGCGGCTCTATACCGCCGCGACGCCCCAGCCCGTCGCCCGCCTCGAGGCGATCCGCCTGCCCGACTGGGAACGCCAGGGCAACCACTGGCGGGTGCCGCGATCGAGTCTCGCGCCCATCCTGCGGTTCGCCGATATCGAGGCGTTCGTGCAGGAGGCACCCGGCGGCGGGAAGGACGGCACCGCTCTCGACGGCTTCGTGCAGGTCGGCGTCGCCAAGGAGGACCAGCCGCATTACTTGAAGGTCCTCGCAAGGCCGGACGCCGACCCAACAGCACTCATCGGCTTCGGACTGGGCATCATCGAGGCACGGACGACGAAAGGGAGCGAACATCGACACGATCACGGCGTCATCGCCCCCGTGCGAACCTATGAAGGTCCGATCGACCACCGCCTGGAGGAAGCCGCCTTCGGAACCATCGCGAGCGTCACGCTGCTCATGAAGGAGACGCTGGTTCGCGTCGCCGAGCCCGCGCTCGTCCCGGCGGGCGTTCGATAGCCGTGGGACAGGAGGCCAGCGTGGGTCCCGATGACCGCCAGCACGAGACCATCGATGACCTCGATGTGCTGCTGGCGTCGCTGCCGCTCGAGATCGTCGAAGCGGTCCATCGACTCCCGGACCGTGAGGAGCTCATCGAGGTCGTGATGGACCTCGGTCGCCGACCCGAGGGCCGGTTCCCGGACGCCGAGGTCGCTCTCCTGGATCGCGAAGTCACCGAAGCGGATATCGCGTTCGTCATCGACCACATCGGCTCGTTCGGCGACGACAACCGGGCCGGCATCGAGCGGACGCTCCATCGCATCAGCGCGATCCGGAACCGCAACGGCAAGGTCGTCGGCCTGACGTTGCGCGTCGGGCGCGCCGTCTACGGGACGATCGAGATCATCGCCGACTTCGTCGAGACCGGGAAATCGATCCTGATCATGGGGCGGCCGGGCATCGGCAAGACCACGATGCTGCGCGAGGCCGCGCGCGTGCTCGCCGACGACCTGGGCAAGCGCGTGGTGGTCGTCGATACGTCGAACGAGATCGCCGGCGACGGCGACATCGCGCATCCCGCGATCGGCAAGGCGCGCCGGATGCAGGTTCGCACGCCGTCGCTCCAGCACGAGGTGATGATCGAGGCGGTCGAGAACCACATGCCGCAGGTCATCGTCATCGACGAGATCGGTACGGAGCTCGAGGCGGCCGCCGCTCGGACGATCGCGGAACGCGGCGTCCAGCTGATCGGCACGGCGCACGGCAACAACCTCGACAACCTGATGCTCAACCCGACGCTGTCCGACCTGATCGGCGGGATCCAGAGCGTCACTCTCGGCGACGAGGAGGCCCGCCGTCGGCGCAGCCAGAAGAGCGTCCTCGAGCGCAAGGCGCCGCCGACCTTCGATGTCATCGTCGAGATCGTCGACCGCGAGCGGGTGGCCGTTCACGCCGACGTCGCGGAGACCATCGA
>JBJMMH010000169.1:0-3300 GCA_045804885.1 Chloroflexota bacterium
ACGCGGGCACGAGGTCCGGCGTGACCGGCTCGCTCGTCACTCGTCGGCCCCTTCCCACGACTCGATCAGGTCCGACAGGCCCTTGCCGGCGGGCATCATCGGGAACACGTTCTGCTCTTCGGCGATCTCGAACCACACGAGCGCCGGTCCATCGACCGCCTGCGCCGCGCGGATCGCGTCGTCGACCTCGCCCGGCGACTTCGCCCGGAACGCGGGGATCCCGAAGGCGTCGGCGAGCTTCGCGAAGTCCGGCCCCGGCAGGTGCGCGGAGTGGTAGTTGCCCGCGTAGATGATCTCCTGCCACTGCCGGATCATCCCGAGCTTCTTGTTGTCGAGCAACGCGATCTTCACCGGGATCTCGTCGGCGACGAGCGTCATGAGCTCCTGGAACGTCATCTGGAAGCCGCCATCGCCGGTGATCGCCCAGGTCTCACGATCCGGCGCGCCCAGCGCGGCACCCATCGCGGCGGGGACGCTGTAGCCCATCGTCCCGAGCCCGCCGGAGCTGACGTGCGTGTTCGGCCGACGAAAGCCGGCGTAGCGGGCGAGCCACATCTGGTTCTGGCCGACGTCGGCGACATACGTCGCTGCGTGGTTCGTCAGCTCGCCGATCCGCTGGACCACATAGTCGGCGGAGAGGAGCCCGTCGCGCCACGCCCCCGAGCCGTGCCAGGACGATCCCTCCGACTCGCGGCGCCACTCTGCGAGCTCCGCGAGGTAGTCCGCGCGCTCGGCGGGCTCGACCGCGGGGAGCATCGGCAGAAGGGCCGCGAGGACACGTTTCGCGTCGCCGACGATCGGAACCTCGACGGCGACGTTCTTCCCGATCTCGGCCGGATCGATGTCGACGTGGACGATCCGGGCATACGGGGCGTACGTGCGGACGTTCCCGGTGACGCGATCGTCGAACCGCATCCCGATCGCGATGAGCAGATCGGCCGACTGGATCGCCCGGTTCACGTGCTTCCAGCCGTGCATCCCCATGAAGCCGTAGCTCAGGGGATGCGTCTCGTCGATCGCCCCGATCCCGAGCAGCGTGTGGGCGACCGGGATCTGGGTCTTCTCGGCGAACGCGACGAGGTCGTCCCAGGCCTCCGCATGGAGGACGCCGTGACCGGCCAGGATCACCGGCCGCTTCGCCTTCATCAGCTCCGCGGCGGCGAGCTTCAGCTGCCGCCCGTTCGCGTCGAGGTTGGGCCGGAAGCCCGGCAGGCCCGCGACGATCTCGTCGCTCGTCGGATGCGGGGCGGAGGTCTCCTGCTGGAGCGCGTCTTTCGTGATGTCGACGTGGACCGGGCCCGGCCGGCCGCTGCGCGCGATGTGGAAGGCCTCGGCGAGGACCCGCGGCAGGTCGTTCGCGTCGCGGACGAGGTAGTTGTGCTTCGTCATCGGCAGCGTGATGCCGTTGATGTCGATCTCCTGGAAGGCGTCCTTGCCGATCAGCGCCGACGGGACGTTCCCGGTGATCGCGACCATCGGCACCGAATCGAGAAGGGCGGTCCCGATCCCGGTGACGAGATTCGTCGCGCCCGGACCGGACGTCCCCATGCAGACGCCGACCTGGCCGGTGACGCGGGCGTACCCGTCGGCGGCGTGGGCCCCGCCCTGCTCGTGGCGGACGAGGACGTGGCGGAGATCCGGATAGTCGCCGAGGACGTCGTAGAGCGGCAGGATGACCCCCCCCCGGGTAGCTGAAGAAGACTTCGACGCCCTGGAGCAGGAGCGCCTCGCAGACGACGTCCGCGCCGATCCGCGTCCTGTGCCGCGGCCGCGCATCGTCGAGCATCGCCCGCCGGGCTGCCTCGACCGCCGCCGCGTGCGCGGTGCCGTCGGCCGGGATGTGGCTGCGGCGTTCCGTGCCGCGCGTCGCCGGACTCGGCGGCGAGGTCACGTGCCCCTTCGTCATCGTCATCGATCCCCTGCCCTCGTGTTCGCTGTGGTCGATGGCGGTCCGGCGCGCCGCGCCGTCCCGGTTGAGGCCAACAAAAAAACCCTCGCCTTCCCGGCGAGGGTCCCGTTGGTCCCGGTGGGTCGTCGCTCTAGCGACCGTCCCTCCGTGTGCCTCCGTTCTCCCGCCGGGAGCCGGTAATGAGGAGCCCAAGAAGGCTCTCAAGGCCGACGACGAGGGAGCGCAGGAGACCGAGGAGCGACCCGTCCGACAGACCGGCGTCGTTCAAGGGCATCTGGACGCGCCGGCCGTCCGTCGTGATCACGACGGCGACGTGGCGGCGATTCCGACCATCGAACAGACCCAACACGGTCTCCCAGACAAACCCGGCGAAACCGGGCGGTTCGCGCAGTCTACGGGCCGGTCGGTGAACATGCAACCACTTCCGGCCGACGGAGTCGCGGAGCTGCTCCGAGCGAAGCCCGATTGGGCCGGCCGCACGTGAGGCCCTCGCTGACTCGCGCCTCGCGCGGCCTACACACCACGAGACCGCCGGTCACCCGACGGTCTCGTCTGACCCCCGGCCCACATTGGGCTCAGTTCCAGCGGTGCCCTGCCTCGAGAACGACGGCAGAGCTGGCAATGGCGGAGAGGACCAGGAGGACCCGGAAGGCCTGAGCCTTCAGCATGCGAGTCATCTGTTCAGTCCCACCGGTAGCCGGCGCCAATGGTCAGGGCGAGCGATGCGATGATCGCGAGCACCCCGGTGAAGCGCGCCAGGTTCGCCTTCACGTCGACTCCTTTTCGAGTCTGCGTTCCGTTCGTCAGACGATCGGCAGCCGGGCGGTCTTCCGAGAAAGATCCCTGGCTTTGCGTCCCCGCCTCGCGACGGGTTTGCCCTGGACGATTCGAGTGACGGAGGACGTTCGTCCTTCCAGGCCAAGATGGGGTCGAATGGGCCACCGGGCCATGACCCGACGGTCCTGCCGCGATCGGCCGGATGGGGTCAGTGCAGCGACGCACCGACGACGCCGACTCCAGCACCGCGACGAGGCGAGCGCCGCATCGCGACGACGATCAGGACCACGACGCCTGCTCCGAGGATCACGTCGCCGATGCTGAAGACGTTCGCGAGCGGCAGCGACGGCGGCAACGCGAATCGGTCGATCAGGGGCGCCAGCGCGGGGTCGGCCACGACGGCGCTGTTCGAGTAGATCGTGGGCGGGGACTTGCCCACGGCCGTCAGGGCCTCGGCAGTGGCCGGCATGTACCCGCCATTGGCCAGGATCGCAGCCATGTTCGAGACCGCGCCGATGACGATCAGAGGCATCCCGGGCAGCTGCAGGTTCCGAACGACCGCGCTGCCGACGACCAGGGTCGTCCCGACGTAGAGCCAGGGCCCGAGATCGCCG
>JBJMMH010000170.1:0-15841 GCA_045804885.1 Chloroflexota bacterium
AACCGGATCGCCTCCCCCTCGACCGTGAACTCCTTGTGCGAGTGCCGGACGTCGGGCCCCAGGACCTCGATGCCCATCCGCCGGCACTCGGCGATGGCGGCGCCGACCTTCTCCGCGTTGTCGCGGAACGCCGTGAGCACGGACGTCATGTACTCGACCGTGTAGTTCGCCTTGAGGTAGGCCGTCTGGTACGCGATCAGCCCGTAGCAGGTGGCGTGCGCCTTGTTGAACCCGTAGCGCTCGAACGGCTCGAACGCCTTGAACACGGCATCGATGACCTTGGGCTCGACGCCGCGTTCGGCCGCCTGGCTGACGAACTTCTCCTTCTGTGCCCGGAGGACCGACGACTTCTTCTTGCGGATCGCGTAGCCGAGCGTGTCGGCCTCGGGCCCCGTGAAGCCTCCGAGGGCCACCGCGGCCGACATGATGTCCTCCTGGTAGACGAAGATCCCGTACGTCTTCTCGAGGTACGGCTCGAGAAGCGGGTGGAGGTACGTGACCGGCTCCTGGCCGTGCTTGCGTCGGATGTACGCCGGGATGTTCTCCATGGGCCCCGGCCGGTAGAGGGCGACCATCGCCGCCAGGTCGTAAACGGACGTCGGCCGGAGCTCACGGATGTACCGCCGCATCCCCGCCGACTCGAGCTGGAAGATGCCGGTCGTCTCGCCTGACGCCAGGAGTTCGAAGGTCGCCGAGTCGTCGAGCGGGATCGTGTCGAGATCGATCTCCGTCCCTCGCTCCTGTCGGACCAGGTCGACGGCCTGGCGGAGGATCGTCAGGTTCGACAGGCCCAGGAAGTCGAACTTCAGCAGGCCGAGCGCCTCGATGCCGTGCATCTCGTACTGGGTCATCAGCGCGTCGGAGTTGGTCGCCTTCTGGAGCGGCATCAGCTCCGTGAGCGGTTCGCGCGAGATGACGACGCCGGCCGCGTGGGTCGACGCGTTGCGGGCGACGCCCTCGAGCTGGCGGGCGAAGTCCGTGATCCGCTTGACGGCAGGGTCGCCGTCCACCATCTGGCGAAGCTCGGGCGAGATCTCGATCGCTTCGTCGAGCTTGATCCCGAGCTGGTTCGGGACGGCCTTCGCGATCCGGTCGACGTCGCCGTACGAGTGGCCCAGGACGCGGCCGACGTCGCGGATCGCGGCGCGGGCGAGCATCGTCCCGAACGTGATGATCTGGGCGACATGGTCGCTGCCGTACTTGCGGGTGACGTAGGCGATCACCTCGTCGCGCCGGCCGTCCTCGAAGTCGACGTCGATGTCCGGCATTGTCACCCGGTCGGGGTTGAGGAACCGCTCGAACGGCAGCTGGTAGTGGATCGGGTCGACCGGCGTGATGCCGAGCGTGTACGTCACGATCGATCCGGGCGCCGACCCGCGGCACGTCGTCTGGATCCGCTGCTCTCGGGCGAACCGGATGAAGTCGGCGACGATGAGGAAGTAGCCCGCGTAACCCATCGAGATGATCACGCCCAACTCGTAGTCGAGCCGCGCCTGGAGCTCCGGCGTGACCTCGCCGTAGCGGGCGATGAGGCCCCGCTCGCATTCCTTCCGCAGCCAGCTCTCGACGGTCTCGCCGTCCGGCACCGGGAAATGCGGGATCCGAAGCTGGCCAAGCGGCAGCTGGATCGAGGCCATCTCCGAGATCAGCCGGGTGTTCCGGATGGCCTCGGGCTGGTCCGGGAAGAGCTCCGCCATCTGGGCCGCGCTCTTGAGCCAGAAATCGCGCGTCTCGAACTTCATCCGCCCTGGCGTGTCGATGTTGTTACCGGTTCCGACGCAGAGCAGGACATCGTGGGCGTCGGCTTGCGGCTCGTGGACGTAGTGGAGGTCGTTCGTCGCGACGAGCGGCAGTCCGGTCTCCGGTGCGAGGCGCAGCAGCTTCTCGTTCAGGACCCGCTGCTCGGGGAGGCCGTGGTCCTGGAGCTCGAGGAAGAAGTTGCCCTTGCCGAGGATGTCGCTGTACTCACCGGCGAGTCGCCGGGCCTCGGCCCAGTCCTCTGTCTCGAGGGCTCGCGGGATCTCGCCGCCGAGACAGGCCGAGAGGCCGACCAGTCCTTCCGCATGGCGGGCGAGGTGCTCGTGATCGATCCGGGGCTTGTAGTAGTAGCCGTCGACGTGCGCGTCGGTGACGAGCCGGCAGAGGTTGCGGTAGCCGACGTCGTCCTTGGCGAGCAGGATCAGGTGGAAGGGCTGGGCGTCGGCCTTGCCCTCCTTCTCGAGCATCGAGCGGCGGGCGACGTAGGTCTCGACGCCGATGATCGGCTTGATGCCTTTCGTGACGCACGCCTGGTAGAACGCGACCGATCCGTAGAGAGCGCCGTGGTCGGTCAGCGCGAGGCTGTCGAAGCCCTGCGCGGCCGCGGAATCGACGAGGTCCGTGATCCGCCCGAGTCCGTCGAGGAGGCTGAACTCCGAGTGGACGTGGAGGTGCGTGAAGTCGTTCGAGGCGATGGTCACGGGGAGCTAAGGATAGTCCCGGCGAGGCCGTGGCCGCCGGGGCAGCGGACGTCAGCGGGCCGCGGCGACGACCTCTGAGAGCCGCTCGGCGAGCATCAGTGTCGGCAGGTGGCTGAAGCCGGACGCGGGGCTCCGGGATGATCGACGAGTCGGCGACGAAGAGCCCTTCGATCCCGTGGACGCGGCCGTTCGCGTCGACGACGGCGCCCTCGTCGGGCCGCTGCCCCATCGCGCATGTCGCGCCTCGGGAAGGTCGTCTCGGAGGTCCGGTCCGGCCTCGACGAGCAGCACCGAGCTCGACCCTGCCGCCGCTAGCCGCGCCGCAATGACGCAGCCCGCGGCGACGACACTGACGACAACGAAGTCGAACCGGGTGTCGGCTGCCACGACCGCAGTCTCGTGGTCGCCCCCGCGTCCTGTCCAGCGCCGTCGCCTACGATCGCGGGGTGAACGAGCTTCCCGATCCGATCGCCTACCACCTCGTGCCCGCGGAAGCCTGGGACGCGGCTCCCGGCGACGAAGCCTTCCGGGCCGCGTCGCTCGGCGACGAGGGTTTCGTCCACCTCACCCACGCGATGGTCGACCTCGTCGAGGTCGCGAACGCCTTCTACCGCGACGACGCGCGGCCCCAGCTCGTGCTCACGGTCGCCCTGCCCTCACTGACGTCGCCGTGGCGATACGACGGCGACGAGCGCTACCCGCACGTCTACGGGCCGCTCGATCGAGGCGCGATCACCGAGGTTCGGACGATCGAGCGCGAGGCCGACGGGACGTATCTCCCGATCGAGCGAGCGGACCGGCTGGTGAGCCCGAGTGGCTGATCGGGCCGCGGACGAGGGCGCCGCCGGGATCGTGGATACGCGTGCTGTCGCGTCGTCGCGTGGTCCCGCGGGGCGCGTCTCGCTACTCCTCGTCGCGCTGCCGCCGCTCCTGCTGGTCGCCGTCCTCGGAGCGGCGCTCGCAGGGTCGCCGGCACCGGGAAGAGCTGCGATCGCATCGGCGGCGTCGGCTTCGCCTGACGGCCGGCCCGCGGACCAAGTCGCCCGCGTCGACTTTCCGACCCGGGCGGAGGGCCTCCAGGTCGTCGACGTCGAGACCGCGCACGCTCGCGTCGGCGGCGCCCTGGGCGTCGTCCTGGCGGTCCGAGGCTACCTCACGCTGTCGCCTCGTTCGGCCGGCTGCGGCGCCGCGGGCCGCGACAACGGTTCCTGGGGCGCCATCGCCGCCCGGCAAGCTCGCGTCTCCTCGGTCGCTGCGGTCTGCCAGCGTCGTGGCACGCTCCGGTCGCCGGCCGCTGCGGACCGGCGCGGCGTGATCCACCGTCTCGACGTGGCGATGACCCTCGGCGCGGACCTGCCTGATGCCGTGGCGGCGACGCACGGGCCGCCGTTGCCGGTCGTTCTCGTGGGGGTGATGACCGGCGCGGCCGACGGTTGCGGCAACATCGACCGATGCGATCAGCGCTTCGATGCCAACCGAGTCGTCTGGGTCGACGGCGCGTGGCGGGCGCCATGGGGGGCAGGCACGTCAGGCGCCAGACCGGGTTCGTGACGCCGGATGGCTGAACAGCCCACGGACGAGGTCGACGCGGTATTCGATCGGGTGATCGAGGCCACGCTCCACTCGCTCCCGGATCCGTTCCTGTCCCAGCTGGGATCGGTCGCGATCGTCGTCGAGGACGAGGCGACGCCGGGCCAGCTCGCGAGCGTCGGGGCCGCCGGCCTGTACGGCCTCTATCAGGGCGTGCCGCGAACGCGCTGGGGCGTCGACAACGCGCCCATCCCCAGCAAGATCACGCTCTTCCGCGGCCCGCTCGTTCGGTCGAGCCGGTCGGCCGGTCACCTCGCTCGGGCGATCGAGGCAACGCTGCTGCACGAGATCGCGCACCACTTCGGGATCGACGACGCCCGGATCCGGGAGCTCCAGCGGCACTGATCCAGCTCCCCGGCGGCGTACCATCGGGTTGCCATGCCCGACCTCCCCGACCGGCCGAATCCGCTCGTCCGCGGCGAGCGCGTCTACCTCCGCGCGATCGAGCCGGCCGACGCCGAGCTCATCCAGGGCTGGTATGCCCATGCCGACACGGCGAGGCTCATGGGCGAGTGGCCCCGGAGCCTTGCCCGGCGTCGACTCGACGCGGAAAGCGCCGTGAAGGAGGCCGGCCGTGACTGGTTCGCGTTCGTGATCTGCCTCATCGCCGACGACCAGCCGGTCGGGCGCGCCGACGTGTTCGAGATCGATCGGCTGAACGGGTCGGCAGGGTTCGGAATGATGATCGGCGAGCATCGCCAGCGCGGCCAGGGACTGGGCACCGATGCGGTGAATGCGATCCTCGACTTCTGCTTCGGCCAGCTCCGGCTCGAACGCGTCTGGCTCGTCACGGACTCCGTCAACGAGCGCGCCCAGCACATGTACAGGAAAGCCGGGATCGTCGAGGAGGGCCGCCTCCGACGGGCTTTCTACCAGGACGGCATCTTCCAGGACGACGTCCGGATGGCGATCCTCAGAGCCGATTGGCAGGCGCTCTCGCGGAAGCGCAGCTGGGAGTACGCGGAGCGCTAGGCGGCGGAACCGCCCGGGCGGCGGCCGAGCAGCGACGCGACGACCGGCGCGATGCGCTCTACCCAGAGACGGTACTGGGCGGCAGACGGATGCAGCCCGTCGGCGGCGAGGAGCGATCGATCCGACGCCGCTTGCAGAGAGAGATCGTCGATGTCGACGAACGCGATGGCGCGCTCCGCGGCCAGACGATGAAGGATCGCGTTGTTTCCCCGGATGCCGGCCGCACGCTCGCCGGGATCGCCGTACGACGCGCCTTCCGGCGTCACCGTGTAGTCGGGCGTCGAGACGGCCACGACGCGGCCCGCGGGAAGCCGCGCCAGCAGGCCGTCCAGGATCCGGGCGATGTTCGATTCATACGTCCCTGCCGGCACGCCCTGTACGACATCGTTGACGCCGACGAGGAGCGAGGCGAAGCCCGGTGCGAGGCCCGGGAGCTGCGGCAGCTCACGCTCGATCACGTCGCGCGACGTGTAGCCGTTCACGCCGAGGTTCGCGACGAGCTCCAAGGAGCCGGCGAGCCGTGCGACCAGCTGCTCCGGCCAACGCTCGGCCGACGAGGTGAGCGCCGTCCCGATCGTGTACGAGTCGCCGAGCGCGACGTATCGCAGGGGTCGCGCTGCCTCGGTCACCGGCCCCGGCCCGCGACGCTCGCGAGAAACCCGAGAGCGAGCCGCTCGAAGTCGGCCGGGCGCTCGAGCGACGGGACGTGGGCGACGTCGGGCCAGACCTCGAGGCGGGCGCCGGGGACCTCGGCGGCGATACGTCCGGCAGCGTCGATCGTCGCGGGCTGATCCAGATCGCCGACGAGGGCGAGCGTCGGGCAGGCGATCTCGCCGAGACGGGTGAGCGCCGGCGGTGTCAGCTCGTGCTCCGGGTTCGCGTCGGGATCCCACTCCGGCAGTTCGAACGCGTCACGCTGCATCCGGCCGACGAACGCTCGAACCTCGGGGTTCACCGCGTCCGCGGGCCGCGACGGCCCGTCGACCCAGGCCCGGAGGTTGACCTCGACGGCAGCGTCGAGGTCGCCTCGATCGAGGGCCTCGACCTCCTCGTGCCAGACCGGTCGAAGTGAATCGGCTGCCTCGCCGAGCAGGGCCCCGCCCGGCGCGACCAGTAGCAGCGACGCGACTGCCCGGGGTCGTGCGAGCGTTGCCTCGACGGCGATCCCCGCACCCATCGACGTTCCGACGATGTGCGCCCGACCAACGCCCAGCTCGTCCACGAGGTCGAGCAGGTCGGCGTGATGGGACCAGGCGCCGGACGGGGGCAGGGTCTCGCCGTAGCCGCGGGCGTCGTACCGGATCGCCCGGCCGACCGCCCCGAACGAGGCCCATTGGGGATCCCACATCCGGCGGTCGGCGATGCCCGCGTGGACGAGCACGATCGGTTCGCCCCGACCGGCGGTGTCATACGCGAGCCCGCTCCGCGTGCGCCCGACGACGGCTGGTTCGGACATCCCGAGGAGTATGCACGGAGGTCGTCAAAAGCCCTATCCTTCGTCCGTCGCATCCGCTGCCGACGGCAATTCGGACCTCGAAGGGGCGCATTTGCCCGGCCGTTCGCCCGTCGCTACGATGCGCGCCAATGGTCGGCCTGCGGGCCGAACGTTCTTCGAGACCTCGCCGGACCACTGCGCATCTGACGCCCGGCCGGTGACGACCAGTCTCGATGCTGTGAGGAGGACACATGCGACAGCGCTCCCTCGGCCTGACCCTGTTCGCGGGCCTGGCCATCCTCGTCGCCGCCTGCGGCGGCGGGGCAACCCCGAGCCCGTCGGCTTCGACGGCTGCTCCTGCGTCGGCGGCGGCGTCGGCGCCCGCGTCGGCCTCCGGCTCGGCGCCCGCGTCCCAGGCCGCGGCTTCGCTCACGCCGCTCAAGGTCGGCGTCGTCACCGACGTCGGTCAGCTCGAGGACAAGTCGTTCAACCAGTCGTCCAACGAGGGCGCCGAGGCGGCTGCCACCGCGACGGGCGGCACGCACGACGTGATCGTCACGCAGAGCATCTCGGACTACGGCGCGAACATCCAGCAGTTCGTCGACCAGGACTTCGACGTCATCGTGACGGTCGGCTTCCTGATCGGTAGCGATACGACAAAGGCCGCGAAGGCCAACCCCGACATCAAGTTCGTCGGCGTCGACCAGGGCATCTGCGTCGACGAGAACGCCGACCCGGATCCGACGTTCGCCTGCAAGGGTGACGCGCCGACGCTCCTGCCCAACTACCAGGGCATCGTGTTCGCGGAGGCCCAGCCAGGCTATCTCGCGGGCATCGTCGCGGCGAGCATCACGGAGTCCGGCACGATCGGCGCCGTCGGCGGCACGAACGTCCCGGCGGTCGTCAACTACTGGCGGGGCTACGAGAACGGCGCGAAGTCGATCAAGCCGGACATCAAGGTCCTCTACCAGGAGACGGATCCTGATCCGGCCAAGGGCTTCAACGACCCGACCAAGGGCCGGGCCATCGCCGAGCAGTTCCTCAGCCAGAAGGCCGACGTGATCTTCCAGATCGCCGGCCTCACCGGCCAGGGCGTCCTCGAGGCGGTCTGCGACGCCCAGAAGCATGGCATCGGCGTCGACGTCGACCAGGCCATCAGCCTCCCGAAGCTGGCTCCGTGCATCGTCACGAGCGCCGAGAAGAAGCTGAAGGACACCGTCCAGGCCGTCGTCACGAGCGCGGCGAGCGGCACCTTCAAGCCTGGCACCGTGGCGTACAACGCGGCCTCGACCCCGCCCGCGATCGGGCTCTCGCCGTATCACGACAACGCCGCGCTGATCACGCCTGAGATCCAGGCCAAGATCGACGAGGCCCTGGCCGGCCTCAAGGACGGGTCGCTCGACCCGTGCGCGCCGACGAAGTGCACGGTGGCCGGCAGCTAAGCTCCGCTCCACCCGCGCAAGCCACGAGAGGCGGTCGCAAGACCGCCTCTCGATCGTTTTCGGGGCCGATTATGATGCGGGCACCCCGCTCACGCGCGATCCCGTCACCAGCAGCCCGAGGCCGCCGTGACCCAGACCGTCAGCGCGCCCGCGCTGGAGATGCGCGGCATCACGAAACGCTATCCGGGCGTCGTGGCCAACGACCGGATCGACCTCGAGATCCGCCCTGGCGAGATCCACGCCCTGCTCGGCGAAAACGGCGCGGGCAAGTCCACCCTCATGAACATCCTGTACGGGCTGGCGACGCCGGACGAGGGCGAGATCCTGCTCGACGGGACGGCCGTGCGGATCAAGGGTCCCTCGGACGCGATCGAGCGTGGCATCAGCATGGTCCACCAGCACTTCATGCTCGTGCCCGTGCTGTCGGTCGCCGACAACATCCTGCTCGGCGAGGAGACGATGGCCAACCCCATCTTCCTCGACCGCAAGGAGGCCAGGCGCCGGATCGTCGAGCTCGGCCACCGGTTCGGCTTCGAGATCGACCCGGAGGTCAAGGTCGACGCGCTCTCAGTCGGCTGGCAGCAGCGGGTCGAGATTCTCAAGGCCCTCTACCGCGAGGCACGAATCCTCGTCCTCGACGAGCCCACGGCGGTCCTCACACCGCAGGAGACGAAGGAGATCTTCGACGTCCTCAAGCGGCTCGCCGCCGAGGGCCATTCGATCATCTTCATCAGCCACAAGCTGTACGAAGTCCTCGAGATCGCCGATCGAATCACAGTCATCCGTCGGGGCAAGGTCGTCGGCCAGCGCCTGCCGTCCGAGACCGACGAGGACGACCTCGCGGCGCTGATGGTCGGTCGCAACGTCCAGCTGGTCGTCGACCGCGGCGAGTCGCACCCGCAGGGCCCTGCGCTGTCGGTCCACGACCTGCGCGTCCTCGACGACCGCGGCCACGAGGCGGTCAAGGGCGTCTCGTTCGATGTCCGCGCCGGCGAGATCCTGGGGATCGCCGGGGTCGCAGGAAACGGCCAGGACGAGCTGGTCGAGGCGCTGACGGGGCTCCGGAAGCCGGCGTCCGGCCGGGTCGACCTGGCCGGCAAGGACGTGACGGGTGCGGGACCGAGGACCCTCCAGAACGCCGGAATGTCGTTCGTCCCCGGCGACAGGCACCGGTTCGGGCTGGTGCTGGGATTCCCGCTCGAGGACAACCTCGTCCTCACCCAGTACGACGAGCCGCCGTACGCCCGCGGCCCGTTCCGCAACGACGGCGCGATCCGGGAGTGGGCGAAGCGGGCGATCGCGGAGTACGACATCCGGACGCCGTCGCCGACCGTCAACGCCGGGACCCTCTCGGGCGGCAATCAGCAGAAGGCGATCGTCGCCCGCGAGTTCAGCCGTGACCTGACTGCGCTGGTCCTGGACCAACCGACGCGCGGCCTCGACGTGGGCAGCATCGAGTTCATCCATCGCCAGGTGATCTCGAAGCGCGACGCCAATGCCGCCATCCTGCTGGTGTCCGCTGAGCTCGACGAGGTCATGGAGCTGTCCGACCGGATCGCCGTGATGTACCGCGGCGAGATCGTCGCGCTCGTCGACGGCCCGACTGCCGAGCGCGAGGAGGTCGGTCTCCTGATGGCCACCGGTCGCCGCGACGCGGAGGCGCTGGCAGCCGCCGCGACCTCGATGACGGCGGCCGCGGAGATCGAGGCCAAGCCCGTCGACTCGGTGGCGGCGACGGTCGACGGGAAGGCGCCACCGCACGATGACCCCTCCGAGCGAGGCGACGGCTGATGACGTTGCTGCGGCGGGCCTACGCGATCTCGATCATCCCGATCATCTCGATCGTCCTCGCCCTCCTGTTGGGCTCGATCCTCATCATCATTTCGAGCGTCATCCAGGGAAAGCTCAACCTGCTGCTCCCGATCGTGGCCTACGAGAGCCTGATCCAGGGCGCGACCGGGCTGTCGTTCCTCGACGTCAAGGGCAGCACCATCACGTTCGCGATCTCCGTCAATCCGGAGCGAGCCGCCCGGGCCCTCACGAACACCATGCAGGCCTCCGCGCCGCTCGTGCTGACGGGCCTCGCCGTCGGGCTCGGATTCAAGGGCGGCCTGTTCAACATCGGCGGGACCGGTCAGGTGCTCGTCGGAGGCTTCACGGCGGCACTCGTCGGGGCTGCTGTCTCGCAGCTCCCGGTCCCCATCGCAGTCACGATCGCGGTGGTCGCGGGGGCCCTGGGAGGGGCGGCATATGGGTTCATTCCGGGCTTCCTCAAGGCCTACACCGGGGCCCATGAGGTCGTCGTCACGATCATGCTGAACTCCCTCGCCGCGGTGGTGATCGTCGGTCTGGTGAACGACATCTTCAAGATGGTCGGACCCACGTTCGCGAGGACAGCCGATGTCGGCAATGCCGCGCTGCCGATCATCCTGGGCCGGGACGGCAGCATCGGGATCCTGATCGCCCTGGCGGTCGTCCCGATCGCCTACGTGCTCATCTACCGAACGACGCTCGGCTTCGAGATCCGCACCACCGGCGCGAACCCCAGCGCCGCCCGGTACGCCGGGATGCGGCCGCGGCGGCTGATCATCCTCACGATGAGCCTCTGCGGGCTCTTCGCCGGCTTGGCCGGCACGATCGAGATCCTCAACCTGGGCTATTACCCGGCCGTGTTCGGAACGGGGATCGGGTTCGCGGGGATCACCGTCGGGCTCCTGGGACGGGCGCACCCCGTCGGGATCCTGCTCGCCGCCGTCCTGCTGGGCGCGATGCGAGCCGGCGCCCCGGCGATGCAGATCACCGCGAAGATCCCGATCGAGATCATCGATGTCATCCAGGGCCTGATCCTGCTGTTCCTCGCCGCCGAGGTGGTGATCCGGCAGGTCTTCCGGATCCGGGCGGAACGAGCGACGCCGGGCGAGCTCAAGTCGGTGACCGCCAGCTACGGCGCGGGACAAGCCTGATGGACGTCCTGTTCGACATCCCGATCCTGGGCTGGGTCCTCCAGCTCATCGCGTACATCCTCGATCACCTTCAGTTCCTTGGACCGCAGACGCTTCAGCTGGCGACGCCCATCGCCCTCGGCGCGCTGTGCGGCGTGATGTGCGAGCGGAGCGGTGTCGTGAACATCGCCATCGAGGGCCTGATGCTCACCGCGGCCTTCGTCGGGTTCATGGTGGCGATGCTCGTGAGCGAGGCGATGCCGGACGCGACGCCAAGCCCCATCTTCGGGGCGACACCGGCGCTCCTCATCGGCGTCCTGGCCGCGGTCGTCGCCGGGATGCTCGTGTCGGCGCTGCACGCGTGGCTGTCCGTATCGGTTCTCGCCAACCAGATCATCAGCGGCACGGCGATCAACATCCTCGCCCTCGGCCTGACCAGCTACCTGAACCGGCTGATTCGGCCGAGCGGCAGCGCGGGGTCGTTCGACTCGTTCCACCCGCCCCAGGCGCTCATAGACCTGCCGATCGTCGGCTGGTTGTTCAACACGTTCCTGTCGGTCGGGCCGATCACCATGTCGGTGATCGTGTTCGTCGTCGGGCTCCAGATCTGGCTGTTCCGGTCGCGCTGGGGGCTGCGCACGCGGGCCGTGGGCGAGCACCCTCGGGCGGCCGACACGCTGGGCGTCAACGTCATCGCCCTGCGCTACAAGAACGTGATCCTCGGGGGCATCTTCGCCGGCCTCGCCGGCGCCTGGCTGACGCTCGAGTTCAACGCGTCGTTCCAGAACGGGATGACGGCGAACCGCGGGTTCATCGCCCTGGCCGCGGTGATCTTCGGGCGGTGGACGCCGATCGGCGCGTTCGGCGGGGCGTTGCTGTTCGTGTTCTTCGAGGCGCTCGGCGTCGCGATCAGGTCGGATCCGCCACCGGGCGACCTGGGCGTCTGGCTGTCGGGCATCCAGGCCACCTACCCGAGTCTCTACAACAACTTCTTCAGCTCGTTGCCGTACGTGCTGACGATCATCGTGCTCGCGGGCGTCGTCGGCCGCAGCGTCGCACCCGCGGCGGACGGCCAGCCGTACGTCAAGGAGGGCGCGACCTGACCGACGATCCGGGCGCGGCCGACCGCGAGGCGCGGGCGCGGGCGATCGCGTTCCTGGACCTCGAGGAAGGCCGCGGGCCGGTGGCGGTCGCCGGCGACGACGAGATCGCGGAGATTCTCAAGGCGACGCGACGGATCGCGGTCATCGGGGCGTCGTCGTCCCCAGGCCGGCCGTCGTTCGGGGTCTTCCGCTACCTCGTCGATGAGGGCTTCGAGTGCGTCCCGGTCAATCCCAATGAGCGGGCGGTCCACGGGGTCCCGGCCTTCCCGGCGCTCGGCGAGGCGGCCGACGGGACCGGGCCGTTCGACCTGGTCGACGTGTTCCGGCGGTCGGAGCTCGTCGTGCCCCATGCCGAGGAGGCCGTCGCGGTCGGCGCCCGCTGCCTGTGGCTGCAGCTGGGCGTCGTCAACTGGGACGCTGCCAGGATTGCGGCCGACGCGGGGCTGGCGGTCGTGATGGACCGCTGCACGGCGATCGAGTGGCGACGGATTCGGGCCGCGGGCGGCTGATCTCGTGCGGTCCCGTGAGCCACCGTGCGTGCATGCGGGTCTGCATGAGATCCGGGGGCTCGGCTATGCGGGTATTGCATCAAGGGGCGTGACCTTCGTTCGGCCGCGCTATGTGGATATGAACTTCGCCCGCAGCGTCGCGCGGGTCGTCTCGTCGTCGATGAACGCCGCCTCGACGGCCGTCCGCTGGATCCGGTCCATGTCCTCGGCGGACACACCGCCCTCCTCCAGCAGCAGCCGCTCCTCCGCCTCGAGGCGCGTCCCGATGTTGATCGGGTTGTCGTCGCCGATGACGACCCGGCAACCGGCCTCGAGGAACGCGTGGATGGGGTGCTCCTGGATCGACGCCGCGGCACGTGTAAGCACGTTCGACGTGGGGCAGACCTCGATGACGATGCCTTCGGTCGCGGCCCACGCGAGAGCCGCGGCGTCGTCGGCGATGTGCGAGCCGTGGCCGATCCGGCTCACGCCGAGGAGCTCGACCGCGTCCCTCGCCGCGTGTGCGGGCCCAGCCTCCGCGGCGTGGGCGGTCAGGCCGAGGCCTGCAGCGCGCGCGAGGCGGTACGGTTCGACGTACGGATCGAGCGCCGGGTAGAGCAGCTCGTCGCCGGCGACGTCCAGGCCGACGACGCCCTTGCCCGCGGCCGCGGCGGCGCCGCGCGCGATCTCGAGGTTCGTGGCCGCGTCAAGGTGCCGCAGGAGGCAGACGACGAGCCCGGCCGGCAACCCCGTCGCCGCCGACCCCTCGTCGAGGCCCTCGCAGGCGGCCGCGATCACGTCGGCGATCGGGAAGCCCGGCCGGGCGTGGGTCGACGGCCCGAACCGGATCTCGAGGTAGTCGCAGCCATCGGCGGCCGCATCCTCGACGGCCTCGCGTGCGACGCGCCGGATCGCGCGGGCGGATCCGAGAACCGGGTACGCGGCCGCGACATGTGCGAGGAAGACGGTCAGGTCCGCCGGCTCGTGCATCCGGAGCGCGTTCTCCCAACCGCCAGGCGGCTCGGCCGCGCCGATGTCGCGCGCGAGCTCCGCGGCGGTGTCGGGTCGGACCCAGCCCTCGAGGTGGGTGTGGAGGTTCAGCCCCACGCCGGCGCGTCGCCGCTCAGAGGCCCAGCTCGACGATCGCGTCGAGGGCCGCCTCGATGCTCGCACCCCAGCCGACCGCGAGCCGCCGATGCGCCTCGTCGTCATACACGCTGGTGCCCGAGACGAGGTTGCTGGACGTTGCGCAGATCATCCCCGCCCGCAAGCCGCGCTGGCGGGCGACGACAAACAGGGCGGACGCCTCCATCTCGACGTTGAGCAGGCCGATCGCCGTCATCTGCTCGGTCCACGCCGGTGATTCGGCATAAAAGGCGTCGTCGCTGACGTTGAGTCCGGTGTGGACGGCGAGCCCGTGCTTCCGGCCGTGGACGCGGCCGGCGCCGGTCAGGGCGAGAGTCAGCTCGAGGTCCGGCACGGCGGGATAGCCCTTCGGGACGTACATATCGGTCGTGCCGTCGTTCCGGAAGGCGCCTTCGCTCACGATGAGGTCGCCCGGCTCGATTCCAGGCTGGAGGGCCGCCGTGCTGCCGACGCGGATGAACGACGTCACACCCACCCGGGCCAGCTCCTCGACCGCGATCGCCGTCGAGGGGCATCCCATCCCGGTCGACGTCACCGTGATGTCGCGGCCCTTGTACGTGCCGATCATCGTCCGGTGTTCGCGCTGATGGGCGACTTCGCGGGCTCCCTCGAGGTACTCCGCGACGAGCGGGACCCGGAACGGATCGCCGGGCATTAGCGCGACGGTGCTCACCTCGCCCGGCGCCACGCCGATGTGGAACTGGCGAACGCCCAGGCCCGCGTTGCTCTTGTCGACGACGCTCACGCGGCCTCCTACTTGATCAGGAAGCCAAGGAAGACGAGGACGAAGCCGGCAATCGCGATCGCCGCCCCGATCCGCGCCTGGCGTTGCAGGATCTGCATCGCGACCGACGCCCCGGTCGTCTCCGACCCGCCGTGCACCCCGCCCCGCCAGGCCGCGTAGCGCTCGGCGTTCGCGTCCTCCTCCTTGAGCGCCTGGTAGCGCGACCACGGGCCCCGAAACCGCTGGTAGCCGATGGCGACGAGCGCCACGCCGCCGACCCACAGCACGACGTTGATCAGGCTCATCCGCGGACCACCTCGTCGAGCTTCGCCTTCACCGCCTCCTGGACGACGGCGGCATTCGCCTGGCCCCGGGTCGCCTTCATGACCTGCCCGACGAAGAAGCCGACGACGGGCTTGCCGGCCCGATAATCCTCGACGGCCTTGGGGTTGGCGGCGACGACCTCGTCGACGACCGAGCCGAGCGCGCCGCTGTCGGAGATCTGGCGAAATCCGCGCTCCTCGACGATCTCGCCGACCCGCGCCCCGCTCGCGGCGTGCTCGGCGAAGACCTCCTTCGCGTTGGTCCCCGACAGCTCGCCGCGCCCCACGCGGTCGAGGAGATCCGCCAGCTCCGCGGCATCGACGCGGGACGCGGCGTCGGGGTCGGTCTTGAGCAGCCCCAGCCAGGCGCCGGTCACCCAGTTCGCGGCACTCTTCGGCTCCACGCCTGTCGCTCCAGTCGCCGCCGCCGCGAGCACCCCCTCGAACAGCGCGGTCGCCCGCGGCTCGCCGACGAGGACCTGGGCGTCGTACGCCGACAGGCCGAACTCTCTCGCGTACCTCGTCCGGCGAGCCGCCGGCAGCTCCGGCAGCCGCGCCCGGATCTCGTCGAGCCACGCCCGGTCAACGCGGAGTGGCGGCAGATCCGGCTCGGGGAAGTAGCGGTAGTCCTGGGAGTCCTCCTTGGACCGCATGACGTACGTCTGGCCCCGGCTCTCGTCCCAGCCGCGGGTGTCCTGGCTGAGCGTCTCGCCCGCGTCGAGCGCCGCGGCCTGGCGCTCGACCTCGAACGCGATCGCGCGCTCGACCGAGCGGAACGAGTTCATGTTCTTGACCTCGACCCGCGTCCCGAACGGCTCCGTCCCCCTCGGCCGGAGCGAGACGTTCGCCTCGACCCGCATCTGGCCACGCTCCATGTCCGCATCCGACACCCCGATCGCGCGGAGGAGCAGCTGAAGCTCCTCGGCATAGCGGCGGGCCTCCTCGCCCGACCGGACATCCGGCTCCGTGACGATCTCCATCAGGGGCGCTCCAGACCGGTTGAAGTCGACGAGGCTGACGCGCCGGCCGTCCGGGGCGGTGGCATGGATCAGCTTCGCGGTGTCCTCCTCGAGGTGCGCCCGGGTGATCGGCACCGTGAACGGGCCGTCGCTCGTCTCGATCCGCAGCCGTCCGCGCGCGGCCAGCGGGATCGCGTACTGGCTGATCTGGTAGCCCTTGGGCAGGTCCGGGTAGAAGTAGTTCTTGCGCTCCCACTG
>JBJMMH010000171.1:0-19396 GCA_045804885.1 Chloroflexota bacterium
CCGAGCCGGACCCAGTGACCCCTGCGAAGACGACCGCGGAGATCGGCGCCGAGATGATCGCCGACACGATCCCCACGACAAGTCCGGCCACGAAGACATAGGCCGCACCGAGGTCTCGCCTTATGAAGAGATACGCAAGCAATCCGATGAGAGAACCGATCAGCAGGATGACGACGACCCAGCTGAAGAGGACGAAAATCGGATCGCTGCCCGCTCCGAAGAAGGAGAGCTGGAATACCTTGGTCTTTGGATCCGTGTAGAAGGGGATGAACCCGTAGATGCCGATGACCGCGACGATTGCCACAACCGCCACCGCGCCGATCGCGATCCGGTTCCAGGGGGTATTCGGCCGACTCCGAAAGAAGCCCAGGCGGCCAAAGAACCCGGCGAGCAGGCCGATCTCGATCGCCACGATGAAGAACGGCGCGGCGAAGTCGGAGTGGAATGGCGGCGGGAGCACGTAAGTCCAGATGAGGTTCGCAAGCCCGCCCGTGATCGCGCCGGCGATCGGTCCAGCGAGGACCCCGACGAGGATCGTCCCGATCGAGTCGAGATAGATCGGGATCTTCAGTGCGGCCGCGACCGTTTGGCCGAGGATGATGTTGATCGCGATCGCAATCGGGATCAGGACGATCACGCGAGTAGAGAACTGGCTCGTGATGGAGTCGAAACGCCGCGTCTGGGCGTACTCCGTCGCCGCATAGGCGATGAACGCGACGATGACAGCGACGCCGAACACGACGATCAGCGTGTTCGCCCCTCCGATGATCCCCGTTCCGGGGTCGGGCGTGAAGTTGAGCGGGCCTGTGACGCTCAGCCCGACCGCGAGCGCGACGAAGAACGCGACGATCGCGACGACCGCGCGCACCAAGCCCTCCGACATTCCTCGTACCTCCGTCAGCCGGGCCGCTCCCACCCCGACCCGGATAGTCCTTCCGCCCGATTCAAGTGTGCGCCGTCACGAAGCCCGCCGCCAGCCCGCCGACGCGCTCCACGAACCGATCCAGGAACTCCTCGGCGTTCGCCTCGACTGCCACGTCGAGGTTCGGCGGCCGACCCCGAACCCGACGCCAGTCGGTGACGGTCTCACCGGTCGTGAACGTCCCGTTCAGCTCGACCTCGACGGCGAGGGCCTCCGTCCGGACGAGGCTCGGGTCGAGGGCCGCCGCCGCGGCGAGCGCGTCGTGGATGAACGCGCCGTAGAAGCCGTCGTAGCGCGAGTGGAATTCCATGTAGAAGCGAAGCGCGTCGGCAACGAACCGGACGATGGGGTTGCTGGCGACCGACCGGCTCGCCTGCATTGGGTCCTCGCCGCGGGCGAGCGCGATCGAGTCGTCGGGGGTGCTGCCGGCCCGGCGGGCGAGGGCGACCACGTGCTCGGGCGTGATCTTCGCCTTCTCGGTGACGTCGAGCCCGAGCGCGATCGGCCTGGGCGTCCATGCCGCCCCGAAGGCAATCGCGGCCGCCTCCGGGTCGCACTGGATGTTCCACTCGGTCGTCGGGGCCGTGTTGCCGGCGACCCGATACGCGCCGCCCATGACGACCCATCGCCGGAGTAGCCGCGGAAATTCCGGCTCCCGCTCGATCGCACGCGCCATGTTCGTCAGCGGGCCGCACGTCACGAGGCTGACTTCGCCGGGCCGAGCCCGGACGTGCTCGAGCCAGACATCGACGGCGTGGCGCTCGCTGAGCGGACGCGCGGCCGGCGGCAGCTCGGCGTAGCCCAGACCCTGCGGCCCGTGTGTCTCCGGCGTCGTCTCGACCGGGCGAACCAGCGGTCGCTCGTCACCGAGCGCCACCTCCAGATCCGTCCGGCCCCCGAGCTCGAGCACGGCCCGCGTGTTCCGTTCAACCTGCCGGGCGTCGACGTTGCCACCGACGCACGTGACCGCCAGGAGCTCGGCCTCGGGAGACGCAGCCGCGTACAGCAGGGCCATGGCGTCGTCGATCCCGGTATCGACGTCGAGGATGACCGGGACCCGGTCGGTCAGGGCGTCACCGCGCCGCGTGGAGCAGCCGACTCGTGGCGATCGTCTCGTACGGGAGGACCAGAACGTACTTCCCGGCCAGTGCCGACATCGTCGCCGCCCCGATGCCGATGCCACCCGGCCAGCTTCCTTGACGACGCGGCACGAACTGGCGCCCGAGCTGCTTTGGTGTCAGCGCCTGACGGGGCTTGGGACTCCGCCCCCAGACGCTGGATCCGTGCGGATAGAGCGGATCGAGGACGATCGCGCCGGTGACGTTGTAGTCGCTGGTCTTGAGCGGGTCCGCAGTCGCCTCGAAGCCGCTCATCACCCAGGCGTGGCGGCCGCGCCAGACGAGGAGCCCGACCGGCCGATTCGTCTGCCGGATCGACGCGGCGGCGATCCTCAGCGCCTCGTCGATCGTCGCCGTCCCGACGAGCCGATACGGACCGGCCGCGAGCTCGTTGAGGCCGGCCGCCCAGCCGCGAACGCTCGCGCCCTTGCGCTGGAAGCCCTCCCGGATCGGTCCGCTCAGCGTCCGGGCGATGTTCTGGAGCCGAAGCTGCGTCCTGGCCGTGCGATCGTCCTTCGGTCGGATGATGTTCAGCATCATCTGCATGCTCGCGCCGACGCACTGGACGAAGTTCGTCTGGGCCACGAAGTCGCCCCTCGCGGCGAGGTCGACACGGAATCCTCTGTCGGCCGCGCCGACCGGCACGGGCGCGACAGCCAGGACCTGCAGTCCGACGAGGATTGCGAGGGCGAGGCGAGCGGCGAGGCGGGGACGGCGCCAGTTCATCGCCCGCGGATTCTAGCGACGGTTTCCCGGCTCGTCATGCGCCGGTCCGTCGGCCCGCCGGAGCTCCAACCGCCAGGCGGCCCGCTCTCTGCCGGCACGGAGCCGGCGAGCCCATGTTGAGCCGGTCGCGTCGAGCTCCGTGGCGGTCGCTGGTCGGAGCTGGCACAGGGCGAGACCGTACCGTCGCCACCGCTCGCGCAGCTCCTCGCACTGACCCGGCGCATCGAGTGAAGGGAGATCCAGGCGATCGCGCTCCTCGATCGACAGGATGGCCGTGGCCGTGCCGTCGGGCGCGAGCAGCGACGCGATGCCCGCGGCCGCAGGAGCAGCGCTGTCGAGCGCGAGGACGCCTCGCAGCAGCGAGCCCCACGGGAAGTTGACGGTCAGCTCGTCGGCGACGCCCTCGAGCTCGGCGGCCGGCCGCTCCGCCGACCCGACGACGAACACAGCATTGGGGACGCCGCCCTTCGAGACCGACCGGGACGCGCGTCGGGACGCGTCGGCCATCGCGGCGGCGTTCGCGTCGATGCCGATGACAAGCGATCCGGGTCCCGAGCGAGCCCGGTCGAGAACCGCCCGACCATCACCGGTGCCGAGATCGACGACGATCCGGTCGGTGCTGGCGGCGAGCCGTTGGAGTTAGCCGACGTCGACCTCGGAGATCCGTCGGCCGGTCACGATGCGCATCGGCGGAATCTACACTCCCCGCGTGACCGACTCCCCCGACCGCCCGATCGGGCCCTACGAGCGCCGGCCGGTAAGCGTCCAGCCGTGGGACCGGAACGCGCTCACGGTTGCCGAACGGGTGACCGCGATCATCCGGGCGCGCCGACCGGAGCTCGAGGTCGAGCACATCGGCAGCACCGCCGTCGCGGGCCTGCCCGGGAAGGGGATCGTCGACCTCGCGGCCGAGACGGAGGCCGATGCGATCCCGGACGTCGTCGCGGCGATGGCCGAGCTCGGCTTCGGCAGGCAGCCGGGACCGGACCCGTGGCCCCCGACGCGGCCGATGCTCGTCGGCTCGTACGCGCTCGACGGGCGGGAGTACCGCATCCACTTCCATGTCCAGCCGCGCGGCGGGGACTATGCGATCGACCTACGATTCCGTGACGCGCTCCGCGACGATCCCGCGCTGGCCGCCGAGTATGCGAGCGTGAAGTCGGCGATCGTGGGCGATGCCGCCGGTCCGCTCGACGGCGCCGTCTACCAGGACGCGAAGGGCGACTGGATCGTCGAGACGATGGATCGCCTCGGCATCCCGCGACCCAGGCCGTCGGCCGCGCGACGGCAGGAGGTTGGCACGTGACTCGGAGGTGCTCGTGAGTCGGGTCGGGATCATCGTCGGCAGCCGGTCGGACATCGAGGTCGCGCAGCGTGCCGCCGCCGTCCTCTCCGACCTCGAGGTCGAGTCGGAGATCCGGGTGATCTCGGCGCATCGGGCACCAGACCTGCTCGGGCGATTCGTCGGCAGTGCCGGCGACCGAGGCATCGGCGTCTTCATCGCGATTGCCGGGCTTGCCGCCCATCTGCCCGGCGTCGTGGCCTCGCAGACGACGTTGCCCGTGATCGGGGTCGCGATGCCGGGTGGTGTCGCCGACGGGCTCGACGCGCTGTTGGCAGTCGTCCAGATGCCGAAGGGCGTGCCGGTCGCAGCCGTCGGTGTCGGCAACGGCGAGAACGCGGCGCTGCTTGCCGCGCAGATCCTCGCGGTCGGCGACTCAGGGCTCGGTCGGCGGCTCATCGCGCGCCGGGAGGCTCAGGCGCGGGCGATCGCCGAGGACCCCGCGAACGAGGGCCTCTGAGCGCGGCTTCCCCTCGCCGATTTCGGTGCCACCGACAGAACCGGCGGGAACCGGGCGATAGGAGTCACGCGGCGCTTCGTTCGACGCTCCGGCTGCGGTCGACGGACGGCGGCGCATCGCTTATGACGACTGCTACGCGCTCGACTATCGGTGGCAGCGAAAACGCGCGACGTTCAACGGCCGCTGAGCCGACGGATTCCGGTGGCAGCCTCGCATCTGGGCACTTGAGCGCGGATAACGCCGCTGCGCGCCGGCCGGATACGCCGAAATAGTGCCTCGGAAGCATCCCGCGGCCGGTGGCCGAGGGCTGGTCGCGCAGCGAACCCGGGATTTGCCGATGGGAGCGGAATCCGAGCGGGGAGGACCGGCCGGGCGGCTCGAAAGGGCACGCGACGTACACTCGCCGCGATGGACGACGAACGTTGGGAAGCCGGCATGCCCGCGCTCGACCGCCAGGCCGTTCGACCGCCCGCGGCGGCGACGGCCCCTGCCGCACAAGGTCCGTTCGGTGCGACCGCAGTCCCGCCGAGCCTCGCCGGAGCTCGCCCGCGGTCCGTGCCCGAGACGAAGCCGACGCCGCTCCAGAAGCACTACGTCCTGCTGTCGGTGCCGGTCCTCGTGCTCGGCGCGATCGCGATCACGGCGCTCGAGGCGGGCGCCGAGGTTGGCAGCCCGCTGGTGAAGCTGTGCGTTGTGGTCGCCGCCCCCCTGCTCATCCTGACCACGGCCGACGCCACGCTCCGGATCTGGCGCTCGGCATGGGCCTGGATGCCCGTCGACCGAGGCCGCGGGCTGTTCCGGCTCGCCTGGCTCGGGGCCGCCCTGGTCGGCCTGACCGCGCTCCTCGCCGCGAGCGTCGTGATCCTGCTGGCATGACCGGCGGCGGTCCCGGCGGGGAGGAGCGCCGCTCGTACGACCGCGGACCCGATGCCCGCTCCACGGACATCGATTCGGGCGGCGGCGTCCCGGCCTGGCTGGCGTCGTCGCTCAACTTCTGCACGCGCTGCGGCGACGGGCTCCAGTTCGGCGCGGTCGAAGGCGAGGACCGGGACCGGCTCGTCTGCGGCTCGTGCGGCTTCGTCGCGTACGTCAACCCTCGCCTGGTCGTGACGACGATCCCGATCAACGACGCCGGCGAGATCGTGCTGCTCCGCCGCGGCATCGAGCCCGGCAAGGGCTGGTGGGCGCAGCCCGGCGGCTTCCTCGAGGTGGACGAGACCGTGACGGAGGCCGCGATCCGGGAGACGCTCGAGGAGACGGGGCTCGTCGTCCAGCCCGGTGAGATCGTCGGGCTCTATTCGCGGCTCGAGGCGGCCGTCGTCGTCATCGCGTTCGAGGCTCGAGTCGTCGGCGGCGCGTACCGGCTGAACCCGGAGGCCCTCGAGATCCAGGCATTCCGGCCCGAGGCGGTTCCGTGGGACGGGATCGCCTTCAAGACGACGCACTGGGCGCTGCGCGACTGGGTCCGACGGCGCCGGCCCGACATCCACCCGACCGATCGGCACTGGGACGGCTGAGCGCGCAGCGCTTCACTCCACGTCCGAGTAGACGAGCGGGGCGAGCGCGCGCAGGCGGGCCGTCGTCGGGCGGGCGGGATGCGACGCGAGCCAGCGCGGCGGCGGGATGAGGAACGTCGCCCCCGCGAGCGCGGAGGCGCCCTCGAGCCGGGCGGGGTCGGGCGCCGACGTGGCACGCGTCCGCTCCGCCGCCGGCGCCGCGTCGGCTGCCACGACGGCAAGCTGCGCGGAATCGCGAGGCCCGCCGGCGAACGCGAAGCCGGCGACGGCCGCGAGGATCAGGCCGGCGACCAGTGCCGCCCGACCCGGGCCGACGCGGCCCGCCGAGACGTGGACGACGTCCGGTTCGGACTCAGCCGAGGTCGATGAAGACGTTCTTCGTCTCGGTGTACAGGTCGAGGGCCGCCATCCCCAGCTCCCGCCCGATCCCCGACATCTTGTAGCCGCCGAACGGCGCCTCGACATGGACCGAGCTGTTCGAGTTGACGCTGATCACGCCGGTCTGCATGCCCTTGGCGGTTCGGAGCGCCTTCCCAATGTCCCGGCTCCAGACCGAGCCCGACAGCCCGTACGGCGTGGCGTTCGCAAGGCGCACCGCCTCGTCCTCGGTGTCGAAGGGGATCACCGACACGACCGGGCCGAAGATCTCCTCGCGGGCGATGCGCATGTCGTTGTCGACGCCGTCGAACACCGTCGGCATGAGATAAGCGCCGTCGGCTAGCGCCGGATCCGACGGCGGCTCGCCGCCAACGACGATCGTCGCGCCCTCCGAGAGCCCGATCTCGATGTAGTCCCGGACGCGCTGCCGCTGCTTCTCGCTGACGAGCGTGCCGACCTCGGTACCTTCCTCGAGCGGGTTACCGACCTTCACCTTCTTCGTCGCGTCCGCGAACAGCTCCACGACGCGGTCGTGGACGGAGCGTTCGACGAAGATCCGGCTCCGGGCGCAGCAGTCCTGGCCGCAGTTGTCGAAGACGCTGTACGGCGACTCCCGCGCGAACTTCTCGAGGTCCGCGTCCGCATAGACGATGTTCGGGCTCTTGCCGCCCAGTTCGAGCGAGATCTTCTTCACGTTCGCCGACGCGAGCCGCATGATCTCCTGGCCCGTCGTCGTCTCGCCGGTGAAGGCGACCTTGCCGATCCCGGGATGGGCCGCGATCGAGGCGCCCGCCGAGCCACCTGGGCCGGTCACGACGTTGAGGACGCCGGCGGGGATGCCCGCCTCGAGTGCCAATTCGCCGAGCCGGATCGCCGTCAAGGGGGAGTAGCTCGCGGGCTTCAGGATCGCGGTGTTCCCTGCCGCGAGCGCCGGCGCGACCTTCCACGAGGCCATGTAAAGCGGGAAGTTCCACGGCACGATCAGCCCGACGACGCCGATGGGCTCGCGCAGCGTCAGATCGAGACCCGGCTTGGAGACCGGGATGGTCTGACCGAAGATCTTGTTCGCGGCGCCTGCGTAGTAGTCGAAGACGAGACTCGCTCCTATGACTTCGCCGCGCGATGCAGTGATCGGCTTGCCGACGTTGGCCGTCTCGAGCTGGGCGAGCTCCTCGCTGTGCTGCTTGATGAGCGCGGCGAGCTTCGACAGCGAGCGGCCGCGCTTGCCGGCCGCCCAGTTGGCCCAGCCCTTGCGGTCGTCGAATGCCTTCTGGGCGGCCTCGACCGCGCGGTCGACATCCTCGCGGCCGCCCAGCGGGGCCGTGCCGATGATCTTGCCAGTCGCCGGATTGGTAATCTCGAACGTCCGGCCGTCCGCGGCATCGACGCTCTCGCCGCCGAGGAACATGCGGGCGGTCGTCGCGGCGCCGGCGTCCGTCGCGGAAGCCTGCTGCTCGGTCGTCATGGGGTGACCTCGTGGCGTGTGGGCGCGGCTACGGGGCCGCGGTCGGTGGATTGGCTCGATCATACGCCGCGTCGCCGATGCGGCCGGCCGATCAGCCTCCGGTAGCTCCCTCACGCTCGGATGCGGCCATCGCCGCGCCCACGATCCCGGCATCGTTCCGGAGCTGGGCCGGCACGACTCGAGGTCGGACGTTGAGGCGCGGGACGAACCGCTCCGGCTGCTTGCTGACGCCGCCGCCGAGGATCAGGAGGTTCGGCGAGAACAGCTTGTCGATCGCCTGGAGATGCTCCTCCAGGTCGGTCGCCCACGCCTTCCACGAGAGGCCGCGTCGCGTCCGGGCCGCCGCAGCGGATCGACGCTCCGCGTCGCGGCCGCGGATCTCCATGTGGCCAAGCTCCGTGTTGGGGACGAGCACGCCGTCGTTGAACATTCCGGAGCCGACCCCCGTCCCGAGCGTCAGCACGAACACGACGCCCTTCTCGCCGAGCCCCGCGCCGAACCGCATCTCCGCGAGCCCCGCCGCGTCCGCGTCGTTCAGGACGACGGTGGGGCGCTTGATCGCCGTCTCGATGGCGCCGCGCGCATCGAAGTCGACCCAGCCGGCGTCGATGTTGGCAGCGGTCTTCGTGACGCCGTCGATCACGACGCACGGTACCCCCACCCCGACCGGCACGTCGGCAGGAATCTCGACGGACGCCTCGGCCGCCACGCCCCGGATCGCGCGGCGGACGGTCCGGACGATGGCAGGCACGACCGACGCCGGTGTCGACGGCTCCGGCGTCGCAACGCGAAGCCGTGTCGCAAGCAGCTCGCCGCGGGCGACGTCGACCACGCCGACCTTGATCCCGCTCCCGCCGACGTCGACGCCGACCGCGATGTGGCGCGGATCGATCGGGTGGGCGGCGGCATCGGTCATCGGGTCAGAAGTAGTTGACGCTGATGCCGCCGTCGACGACGAGCGACGCGCCGTTCGTCCAGCGCGACTCGTCGGACGCGAGGTAGAGCGCCATGTTGACGATCTCCTCCGGCTTGCCGAAGCGGCCCGTCGGGTTGCGGGCGAGCCGGATCCGCTTCGCCTCCTCGTCCTTGACGAGCCAGTCCATCAGCAGCGGCGTCTCGACCGGTCCCGGGCAGATCGCGTTCGAGCGGACGCCCTTGGGGCCGAACTGGACCGCGAGGCTCCGGGTGAGGCTGATGATCGCGCCCTTTGACGCGGTGTAGGCGTCCTGCGGAACCGTGCATCCAAGGAGGGCCACGAAGCTCGCGATGTTGATGACCGAGCCTGAGCCCTGCTCGACCATCTGCGGGATCGCGTACTTGCAGCCGAGGAAGACGCCCCGGACGTTCACGGCCATGACCTGGTCCCACGTCGCGACGTCCGTATCGACGACCGAGTGATCCGCCTCCGGCATCACGCCGGCGTTGTTGTAAAGGACGTCGACCCGGCCGTACGTCGCGATCGCGTGATCGATCATGCCCTTCGCTGACGCCTCGTCCGATACGTCGGTCCGGACGAACGTGGCCTCGCCGCCGCCGGCCTCGACCTGGGCGACGGTCTCCTGGCCGGCCGCCTCGCCGAACTCCGCGACGACAACCCTCGCGCCCTCGTTCGCGAACATCTGAGCTGCGACGCGGCCCATCCCGCCGCCTGCGCCGGTGATGATGGCGACCTTGTCCTGCAGCCGCACGCTGGCCTCCTCGCCCGCTCCTCGCCTCTCGTGCGCCGGCCCGCCCGACGTCCCGGAATGGTACTCGCGCTACTCCCCGGCGAGGAGCCGGCGTTCGATGATCTCCGTCGCCCGCCGCAGGAGGTCGCGCTCGCGCGCCGTCGTGCCCTCGAGCAGCGCCTCCAGGGCTAGGATCCGGCGCTCGCGGCCCTCGAGGAGGATCCGGCGGCCGTCGTCGGTCGCGGCGAGCCGGCTCGATCTCCGATCGTCCGGGTCCGCGACCCGTTTCACGAGGCCGTCGCGCTCGAGGCCCGCGACGAGGCGGCTCATCGTGGGCGCGCTGACGCGTTCGTCCCGGGCGAGCCGGCCGATCGCCCGTGGCCCGCCGAAGACGAGAACCGACAGGGCCGACAGCCGCGCGGGCGTTTGGCCGCTGCCCCGGTCCTCGCGCGCAAGGCGCCGCAGCAGGTGCAGGACGGCGGAGTGGAGGCGCGGAGCGAGGTCGTCGCGCTTGGCAGTTGACACCCTGACGTCATTGTAGTTAGTTAGCACACCTAAGTACATGCTCGTTTCGCGGAGCCGGCCGATGCCAACCACCGACGACCTCTTCGCGGCCATCGACGGCGGAAGGACCGACGATGTTCAGGCGCTCGTGAGCCGCGACCCCGACCTCGCTGCCGCCCCTGACGGCGACGGCGTGAGCGCCGTGATGCACGCGCTCTATCGCGGCCACCGACCCATCGCGGAGTTCATCGCGTCGCGGTTGCCCGAGCTCGACGTGTTCGAGGCGGCGGCGTTGCGCCGAGCGGACGAGCTCGACGTGTTGCTGCGGGCAGATGCGGCCCTCGCCCGGTCATGGTCGAGCGACGGCTTCACCGCCCTCCACTTTGCGGCGTTCTTCGGCGGCGGCGACGTCGCGCGCCTGCTGCTCGACGCCGGTGCGGATCCGAATCTGCGCGCGAGGAACGAGTTCGCCGTGATGCCGATCCACTCAGCAGTCGCGGGCCGGCACGGCGACGTCGTGGCGGCGTTGCTCGAAGCCGGCGCCGACCCGAACGTCCGCCAGCGGCACGGCTGGACGCCACTCCTGGGTGCCGCCCATCACGGGGACGAGGAGACGGTCGATCGGCTGCTCGCGGCGGGCGCCGAGATCGGAGCGGCCAACGACGAGGGCCAGACCGCCGTCAGCCTCGCCCGCGACGCCGGTCACGCGGGCCTCGCGAATCGGTTGGAGGCGTTGGCGGCCGCCGAGCCGCGCTAAGGCCGCAGCACTGCTGGCGTTCATAGCGACAGATCGGGATCGGTAATCCCGGACAGTCTTCCCGCCTGGAGAATCAGCGGACCGCGCCCGTCCGCAGCCGGTCTCGGAGCGCGGCGACGGCTCCGCGGATGTCGTCGGGCAGCCGGATCGTCGACGTCGCGTCGTCGGGAGGAGCGGCCGCCGGCCCGCCATAGGCGATGACGAGCGCAGGGTAGACGCTTCTGAGCTCCCTGCCGATCGCCCCTGCCGCCGGCTCGTCCGCAGCCTGGACCGCACCGATCACGACGGCCTGGGCGCTCGTCCGGTCGACCGCAGCTCGCCAGTCCGCGAGCGGCAGATCCGCCCCGAGGTACATGACGGGCAGCCCTGCACGTCGTGCGGCGATGGCGAAGATCAGAGCGCCGAGCTCATGGCGGGCCCCGGGCGGCATCCCGACGAGGACGGGTGCCTCCGCGTCGCCCGCCGCACCTGACGCCTGGAACGCCGCGGCTAACCTCCGCTGGATCGCGTTGCTGGCGAGATGCTCGCCAGCCACGTCGACGCGGCCACGCTCCCAAGCCTCACCAAGCGCACGGAGCGCTGGGACGAGGTGCAACTGGGCGACGTGCTCGAAGCTGCCCCTCGAGAACATGTCGTCAAGCGCGTCCTCGACCTCTCTGCTCTCCAGCGTCGCCGCGCCCGCCACAAGCCGCTCGACCAGCGACGTATCCGCAGTAGTCCCGCCGTCGTCGGCGGACCTCGGACGGCCTTGGCCTGCGGCCACCGCGGCCGCGGCCGCGCTCGCCGACCAGCCGTCCGCGATCAGCCGCCGCATCGCCCGCAGTCGTTGCAACGCCGTCTCGTCGTACACGCGATAGCCGCCGGCCGTCCGCGTCGGCCTTACCACGCCGTAGCGACGCTCCCAGGCTCGGAGGACCGGAATGCTCAACCCGGTTCGAGCGGCGGCCTCCTTGATCGTGTACATAGTTGGTCGAGTCTACCGCATAAGAAACGCTTGACAAGCATTCGACAAGGCGATTAAAGTCTCGACATACCCTGTACAAACAGTCGGCAGGGAACCCACAGATCCAGGAGGACCTCGGTCGTCATGCGTTACCTCAACTCGCTGTTCCTCTTCCTCGTCATTGTCGGCGGGATCAACTGGCTGCTCGTCGGCATCGGGAAGATCGACCTCGTCGCCGCGCTCACCGGCAACTCCTTCGGTGAGACCAGTGTTCTCTCGAGCGCGATCTACGTCCTCGTCGGCATCTCGGCGATCGGTCTCGTGCCGGTTCTCTTCCGGTGGCTGACGGCCAGCGACGAGCGCGTCACGGCTCAGTGAACGAACGTTCCTCAGGAGAACACCACATGCGACGCCTCTCTCTGCTCCTCGCCACCGCCTCGTTGGCGACGTTCGTCGTCGCGGCCCCGGCCGCTGCGCGCCAGCCCGGCGCGACCATCGTCGAGACGGCGATCGCCGTGAACCATGCAACCGGCGAGTTCGACGAGCTGATCGCGGCGGTCTCGCAGGCCGGCCTGGTCGGCACGTTGAACGGTGGCCGCCAGTTCACGGTCTGCGCACCGACCGACGGCGCGTTCGAGGATCTCTCTGCCGCGCTCGGCGTGGGCGGAGCCGACGAGATCCCGCCCGCGACGCTCAAGGCCGTGCTCCTCCATCACGTCGCTCGGGGCGAGCGGTTCAGTGACGCCGTTCTCGGGTCGTCGCGGGTCCGGACGCTCAATCGCGACTTCGTACGGCCCTCGCTCCGGGCTGGTGCGGCCTACGTCGACGACGCGCGGATCCTGGCCACCGACGTCGACGCCTCGAACGGCGTCATCCACGTGATCGACAAGGTGCTGCTGCCCTGATCGGGCGGCGGGGGGACAAGCCGGCCGGCTCCGACGGAGCCGGCCGGCTCTTTTGTATTCAGCGCCGCGCTCGCTTCTCCAGGAGCGCCGCCTTCGCCTCGGCGAACGATGCCTCGACGGCTTCGGCGCGGCCGACGGGGTCGGCGACCGCCCCGGTCCGAGCGTCCTCCTCGAGCGCGCGACACAGCGCCCCGAGCTCGATCGCACCGACGTTGACGCTGCTGGACTTCATCGAGTGCGCGGGGCGGACCATCGACTCCGTGTCGTTCGCGGCCGCGGCGGCGCGCAACTCGTCCACGAGCGTCTCGCCCTCGGCGAGATACGTGTCGACGAGCTCGTCCACGAACTCCCGGTCGCCACCTGTCATCTCGAGCAGGTTCGCGAAGGCCGCTTCGTCGATCGGCGCGTGCGTCACGACGCCTCGGCGGCTACCACGGCGTCACCGGCCGCAGCGGCCGCGGGCATACCCTCCGTGACGCTGTACGCCGGCATCGGTCGGCTGAAGCCCTTCAGCTGGCGGTCGCCAGCCGGCTCGGCGGCGATCTCGCCCTCGATCGCCGCGAACGTTCGCTGGGCGATCAGGATCTCGCCCGCGACGGCGTCGCTGCTGAGGCGGGAGGCCAGGATGATCGCGTTGCCGATCCCGCCGTAGTCGTAGCGACCCTCGAAGCCGATTCGGCCCATGGTCGCGTAACCGGTCGCGATGCCGATCCCGACCTGGAGAACGTGACCCCGGCGCCGCCACTCCTCGCTGATCTCCGCGAACTTCGCCCGGATCGCGACCGCGAGCCTGACCGCTCGCGCGGCGTGGTCGGGCTGGAGCTCCGGGTCGTTGAAGAACACCATCAGCCCGTCGCCTGCGAAGTGCTCGAGCGTCCCCTCCTGCTCGACGACGAGTGCCCCGACCGTGGCGTGATATCGCCGGAGGAAGCCGAGGACCTCCTCTGGCTCGGCGGTCTCGGAGAACGTCGTGAAGTTGCGGAGGTCGCAGAACATCGCCGTGATCTCGCGGCGATGGCCCGCCAGCAACGCCTCGCCGTCCGGGCTCGAGACCAGCTGCGCTACCTGCGGCGACAGGAACCGGGCGAGCTGGCCGCGCTGGCGGTCGATCGTCGCGAGCAGCCCGGCGTTCGCGATGCCGATTGCGGCCTGCTCGGCAAACCCCAGCGCGAGTGCGGCGTCAGCGTCGCCGAAGGGCCGGACCTCGTTGCGGGTCAGGGCGAGGACGCCGCTGACGGCGCCGTCCTGCTGGATCGGCACGCCGATCAGCGTCCGGTAGCCGCCGACCTGCTGGCCGGGCGTCGGCTCGTACTCGCGGTCGGCGAGGACGTCGTCGATCCGGATCGATTCGCCGAGGAGCGCAACCCGGCCGACGACGGTGTCGCGACCGGGCCCGATCGGGTGGGCCCGCTCCCACGAGTCGAGCTCAGACGTCCCGCCCGACGATGCCGCCACGCGATACGCACCGCCGTCGAGGACATAGGCGACGCCGTAATCGGCGTGGCAGAGGCGGAGCGCCGCCCGGACGACCGCCTCGAGGACGACCTGGAGATCGAACACCGAGCGGCTCATGATGGCCAGGACCTCGTTGTTCGCGGTCTGGCGATCGACGGCCTCGCGCTCGGCGTCGTGGAGTCGCTTGCGCGCCAGCGACGACGCGATCCGCGCCTGGAGGATCGCCGGGTCGACCGTCTTGGGAAGGTAATCGGCGGCGCCCATCTCGAGGCAGCGGACCACGCTGTCGAGCTCGTCGACGCCGGAGATGACGATCACGGGCAGGTGCCGGAGCGCGGGATCGTCGCGGAGCGCCGCGAGGGTCTGGTAGCCGTCCATGACCGGCATCACGATGTCGAGGAGGATGACGTCGATCGGCGCCTCGCCTGCGTCGCGCAGTCGGTCGAGCGCCTCCTGCCCGTCGGCGGCCTCGACCGGTTCGTGCCCGATCCCACGGAGGAGCCGGGCGAGGAGCTGCCGATTGAAGGCCGTGTCGTCGACGACGAGGACGCGGCCGGGCAGGGTGACCGCGTCCGCCGCGGGTGCCGTCATGCCGGTCCTCCGGCCGCCGCCGGAGCCGCCGGAATGGGTCGAGCGCGGGCGATCGCCGCCTGAAGCTCCTCCGGTCGGATCGGCTTGCTGACGTAGTCGTCCATCCCCGCCGCGAGGCAAGCCTCGCGATCGCCCGCCATGGCGTTCGCCGTCAGACCCACGATCCTGATCGGCCGGTCGGGCCAGCGGCGGCGGATGCGGCGAGTCGCCTCGAGGCCGTCCATCTCCGGCATCTGGACGTCCATGAGGACGACGTCGTACGAGGCCGCCTCGATCGCGTCGACCGCGGCCCGTCCGTCGCCGACGACGTCAGCGTTGAGGCCCATCCGCTCCAGCAGCCGCAGCGCGAGCTTCTGGTTGACGGCATTGTCCTCGGCGAGCAGAACCCGGAGCGCCGTGTCGACCGCGGGCGCCGCAGATGCGGCCGACCCGGCGGACGGCCGGCTCGCGGAGGCGTCGATGACGACTTCGGCCACAGGAGCGATCGCGGCGAGCGCGTCGGCGAGTGCGTCGTGGAGCGCCGAGGGCTTGACGGGCTTGATGAGCATCGCCGTGATGTTCGGCGCAGTCCGGTTGTGCTGGCCGATTGACGACAGGATCACAACCGGGACTGGGCGGTCGGGCCGAAGCGCGGCTATCGCCTCGGCCAGCTCCACGCCGTCGAGCTCAGGCATAAGGAAGTCGAGGACCGCCGCGTCGAACTCCCGACCCTCGCGCATCCACCGGATGGCCTCGTTCGGCGACGCCGTCGCCGCCCCGTCGACGCCCCAGCGGTCCAGGAAGCCGGCGATGATCCGGCGGTTGGTCGCGTTGTCGTCGACGACGAGCACCTTGCAGCCGCGGATGCTTCGTTCAGGTGCGGGCGGCCGGGCGTCCGGGAGCGTCGTGGCCTCGACGGGCAGCACGAGCCGGAACGTTGTGCCCTCGCCCAGCACGCCCGTGCTCGTCGCGGTCAGAGAGCCGCCCATCGATTCCGCGAGACGCCGACTGATCGCCAGCCCGAGGCCCGTCCCGCCGTAGCGCCGGCTGATCGAGGCGTCGAGCTGGCTGAACGACTGGAACAGCTGATCCATGCGTTCCGGCGCGATCCCGATGCCTGTGTCGCGGACCTCGATGGACACGACCCACCTGCCGGGGCCGTCCAACGCCGGCGTCGCGTCGACCGACAGCACGACCTCGCCCTTGTCGGTGAACTTGATCGCGTTCGACAGCAGGTTGAGGACGATCTGACGGAGCCGGCCCTTGTCGCCGATGATCGCCTCCGGCAGTCCCTCACCGAGCGCATATGCCAGCTCGATGCCCTTCCTCGCCGCTGTCGGGGCGACGACGTCGAGGGCGCTCTCGACCGACGCCCGGAGCGAGAACCGCTCGGACTCGAGGTCGACCTTGCCGGCCTCGATCTTCGAGAAGTCGAGGATGTCGTTGATGATCGTCAGCAGCGCGTCACCCGACGTCCGGATCGTCTCGGCGAAGTCGCGCTGCTCCGGGTCGAGCTCCGTCTCGAGCAGCAGCCCGCTCATGCCGATCACGGCATTCATCGGCGTCCGGATCTCGTGGCTCATCGCCGCGAGGAACGCGCTCTTCGCCTGGTTCGCGGCCTCCGCCGCCACCTGCGCCTCCTGCGCCTGCCGGAACAGCCGCGAGTTCTCGATCGCGATCGAGGCCTGGCGGGCGAGGCCCACGAGGAAGTCCAGGTCGGCCTGGTCGAAGGCTCGACCAGAGCGCCACACGACCGCAACGCCGATGACCTGGTCACGAGAGATGAGCGGCGCGACCATGAGGCGATCGTTCTCGGGGGTGTATTCCTCGGTGCCGGGGATGTCGATGACTCGTGGGTCGGCCTCGCTGTCGTTGACGAACTCCGGCACCCGCGTCCGGACGACGTCGCCGACGATCCCTTCGCCCTCGACGATCGTGTCGGCCTTGATCGCGTCCGCCAGCTCGCCGATGGCGAGGATCGACTTGAACGTCGTGCCACCGGGCTCGGCGAGATACAACGCCGTCGTGTCGGCATTCAGCAGCGTGTGGACCCGTTCGCCGATCTGCTCGAGGACCGTCTGGGTGTCGAGCGTCGCCGAGATCTCCTGGCCTACGTCGGCGAGGACTGCCATCTCGTCGCCCCGGCGATGGGCCTCCTGGTAGAGCCGGGCGTTCTGGATCGCGACGCCGACGTTCGCAGCAATTGTCGAGAGCAGACGGGCGTCGGCCTCCCGGAAGCGGCCCTCCTGGGTCGTGCTCTGGACGCTGATGACGCCGATCGCCTGGTCGCCGATCAGGATCGGGACGCCGAGGTAGCTCTTCGCCTGGGTCCCGACGCCGCGGCTGCCGATTGCCTCCCAGTCGGATTCGCGGTTCAGGAGCAACGACTCCCGCGCCACCATGATGCGCGAGGTCAGGCCTTCGCCGTAGGCCATCGGGGGCTGGTCGGGACGCACGCCTCGCTCGTAGTAGTACGGGAAGTCGATCCGGCTGCCCTCGCTGTCAAGCAGGGCCACGTAGACGAGGTCGGCCTCGAACGTGCGGCGGACCTCCTCGCCGACGAGTTCCAGCAGGTTGTCGAGATCGAGTTGCGTCGCGAGCGCATTCCCCACCTGGTTGACCGTCGCGAGCTCGGCCAGGCGCTGGCGAGTCTCGTCGATCAGGCGAACGTTCTCGAGCGCGACGCTGAGGCTCGCGGCGAGCGTCGTCAACAGCTCCATGTCGGAGTCCGAGAAGGCGCCATCCCGATCGAGATTCTGGAGACTGATCACGCCGGCGGCCGTCGGGCCCGCGTCGAGCGGCGCGAGGAGGATCGACTTGGGCTGCTCGCCCTGGATGATCGAGGCCTCGCCGGCCGCCACTTCGGCAAGAAGCTCGGCTTCGCGGATCATCGTCGGCTTACCGGAGTCGATGACGCGCTTCCTGAAGCCGCGCAGCGCGATCGGCTCATCCGGGAAGCGCACCCCGCGCTCGATCGTGTACGGGAAGTGGACGAGCCCGGTCTCGCGGTCGACGATGCCGATGTCGACGACCTGGGCATCGAAGATCGCCTGGATCCGGTCGCCGACGAGGTCGTACATCGCCTGCATGTCGAGCTTCTCGGCGAGGCCCCGCTGGACGTCGTTGATGAGGGCCAACTCCGCAGCGCGTTCGTTTGTCTCGGTCAGGAGCCGCTTCGTCTCGTCGAAGAGACGGGCATTCTCGAGTGCGACCCCGAGGCTCGCCGACAGCGTGTTGAGGAGGCGCTCGTCGGCTTCCGTGAAGGCATGTCGGTCGAGGCTTTCGAGGCCGATGACGCCGATGACCCGGTTACCCGCGGGGATGGGCGCTCCCAGCCAGGACTGGGTGTCGGAACCCCCGACCTGAAGGGCGCCGGCCGCCGCCTGATCTTCCGTCGTGCCGATTCGGAGCGACTTGCCGGTTCGCAGAACGGTCGACGTGATCCCCGGTCCGACTTTGATCTCGCCCCGGTTGAACGGCTTGCCCTCGTCGAGGTCGTAGGGGAACGTGAGCGTGTCCCGCTCGGGATGGTGGAGCGCGATGAAGAGCGACTTGCTGCTGAAGATCTGGCCGACCCGTTCCCCGACGAGGTTGACGATCGTCTGAAAGTCGAGCTGTTCCGCTAGCGCGCGGCCTATCTCGTTGACGAGTGCGAGCTCCTCGTTCCGCTGCCGCGTCTCCTCGATCGCCCGGACCCGCGTCAGCGCCGATCCGATGTGTTGGCCGACGAACGCCAGGAGGTCACGGTCGGCGTCCGTGTACTGCTGGCTGGCTTCGTAGGTCTGGCACACGACGACCCCAACAGTCCGCCCGTCGGCGGTCAGCGGCGCGCCGAGCCAGTCGCCCTCCCCGAGCACGCCGACCGATTCGAGCTCGCCCAGGGCCACGAGCTCGGCATGCCGTCGTGGCGTGATGACTTCGGGTCGTCCCATCCGCAGCATGTAGGCCGTGGAGCCACGGGCGTTGCCGACACCGAACGGTTCCCAGAGGTTCGGGTCGGGGATGTCGAGGTCGACGCTGTCGACGTAGTACGGGAAGTTGAGTGCCTTGCGCCGGTCGTCGTATAGCGCGATGTAGAAGTTCTCGGCGTACATGAGCGTCGCGACGGTGGCGTGGACCTCGGCGTAGAACGCCTGGAGGTCGCTCGCCGCGCTGGCCGCCTCGGCGATCCGGTAGAGCGCCGCCTGGACCTGCTCGGCGCGCGCGTGCTCGGCCTCGCGCGCCTCCAGATCCGCGACGCGGATCTGGAGCGCTTCGATCTCGGCGGCGTCGGCCAGGCTGTCGGTCGGCAGCTTCGGTTTCGAGGCCACGCTGCTCCTCAGGCGCGCCGCGACGGCCCGGCGCTAGTCGGGCGAGCATACCGTCCGGCGTGGCCCGCCGCTGTCAGGCCCGCGACGGAGCGGCAGTCAGGAGCGTTCGAGGTAGCGCTCGCGGTCCCAGTTGTGGACGACCGAGTCGTAGATCTCCTGCTCGACGCGGGCCGCGTTGAGATAGTGGGCGACGACGTCCTCGCCAAAGATCTCGACTGCCGGCTCGGATGCCTCGAGCTCCCGGATCGCCTCATACAGCGCCCGCGGCATCCGGGGCACGCCCGTAGCGACGTAGCCGTTGCCCTTGAACTCGTCAGGCAGCTCGAGCTCGTGCTCGATTCCCCACAGCCCGGCGCC
>JBJMMH010000172.1:0-3818 GCA_045804885.1 Chloroflexota bacterium
CGGGTTCGGCGATCTCGAGATCCTGACAGCATCCGAGACGGGGATCAGCCGTTTCCGGATGCTCGTACAACCCGTGAAGTTCAAGCGCGAGATGCTTGACGCGAAGCTCGAATACGAGCGAGACATCGCCGGCTCGGGGTACGTGACCTCGCCGCCGCTCCGGGTCGAGTCGTACGGGAGTGGGCCACCCTCGGACGACACTGTCTCGACGTCGCTCCCACCCACCCCGCCGACGCAGGCGCTGTCGCGCGACGAAGTGACCCAGACGCTGAACAGCCTCGCCGATCTCCGCGATCGGGGCGCCATAAGCCCCGAGGAGTTCGAGCGCAAGAAGGCCGACCTGCTGGCGCGACTCTGACGGCCGCCCGGCTCGCTGGGCGCCACCGGCTCGCTCGGCCCGCTGGGCTCGTTCGGCCGGCGCCGCGAACGAGCGCCACCTGCGCCGGTACGATACGCCGGACCCTCTAGAGGAACCCCGTGTCCGATGAACTCCTGGCGGCGGTCATCGTCGTCGCCATCATGCTGCTGGTCGGTTTTCCGGTCCACGAGTTCTCCCACGCGCTCGCCGCGTACCGGCTGGGCGACAGCACCGCCCGATTCATGGGTCGGCTGACACTCAACCCGATCGTCCATTTCGACCCGCTCGGCGGCATCCTCCTTGGGATCACGTTCATCGCCTCACAGGGGACGTTCGGGTTCGGCTGGGCCAAGCCGACGCCGGTGAACCCGCGGAACCTCGAGGGTGGCCGGTACGGCGAGGCGATCGTCGCGGCGGCCGGGCCGATCTCCAATCTCGTGCTCGCGATCGCGGCCGCCATCCCGCTCCGCTACATCCTGTCGAACCTGACCCTCGTCGACCAGGTCCCGACGCTGGCGCTCCAAGTCCTCTACCTGTTCGTGGTCATCAACCTCGTGTTGATGGTCTTCAACCTCTTCCCGATCCCACCGCTCGACGGCTCGAAGGTCCTGTTCGCCTTCCTCCCGCCGCAGGTCGCGTGGCGCTGGCGGCCGGTACTCGAGCAATACGGATTCGTCCTGCTCATGCTCGTCTTCTTCGTCCTGCCCGCGCTCGGGATGCCGATCGGGACGCGGATCGTCGGCTCGGTCATCGATGCGTTCCTCTCGTTCCTGGTGGGGCTCTAAGGTCCGGCAGTTCCGCTCGCACGTGACGGCCCGCGTGGGCGTCGACGAGCGGGCGGGGCTCCGCGACTGGCTCTCCCCGCCGCAGCTCGCGCTCTTCGATTCGATGCACGTCGCCGATCAGCGCCATGGGCTCGACGTGGCCGCGACGCTCCGGGACGACGCCGTGACCGACGACGAGCTCCTGCTGGCGGGAGTGCTCCACGATGCCGGCAAAGGGCATATCGGTGTGTGGCCACGAGTCGCCTACAGCCTTGGTCAGGGGTACGGTGGGTGGGTGTGGCGCATCGCATCGTTCGTCCCGGGCTGGCGCGACGCTTTGCGGCGGCTTCAGGACCACGCCGAGACGTCCGCGGAGCTCGCCCGAGAGGCAGGTTGTTCGGCACGGACGGTCGAACTGATCCGGCACCAGGACGCCCCGATCGACCCGGTCGCCGGTCGCGCGTTGCAGCTCGCGGACGAGGCGAACTGATGCTCCCCGACGTCGCAGGAACGCCCGGCGTCCCTGTCATGGACGCTGGGCCGGCAGTTCGGTTCGACGACGGGCGTCGGCCCGAGACCGCGACGCATGTCCGGCTCGCCGCGTTCGACGGACCGCTCGGACTCCTGCTGTCGCTCATCGAGGGGCGGCAGCTCGACGTTCTGACCGTTCCGCTCGGCAGCCTCGCCGACGCCTACCTCGAAGCGCTCGCGACGCTCGAGGCCGATCGACTCGGGAACGTCAGCGCGTTCGTCGCGATCGCCTCACAGCTGATCCTCATCAAGAGCCGGGCGATGCTGCCACGGCCACCCGCCGTCACCGGGAACGTGGCCGAAGGCGACGACGTCCCCGATCCGGAGGCGGAGCTGCGTGCCCGGCTCCTGCTGTACCGGGCGCACCGTGACGCGGGCCGCCGGCTGGCCGATGACGCGATCGAGCGGATCGGCCTGTTCCGGCGCGAGGCTGGAGCGGCCCGGGCGTCGGGTCTGGCCGGCGCCCGACCGGCCGACATCGCGCCGCTCGATCCATCGGTACTCGTCACGGCGCTTTCGCACCTCGCGGTGATCGCGCCGCCACCGGAACCGCCGCCCGAGATCCTGCCGAGGACCGTCACGCTCACCGAACGCGCCCGGATCATCCGCGCCGCCCTGCGCGACGCGCCGGAGGTGGTGCTCCAGGACCTGCTCCGCGGCGTGCGCGATCGGGTCGTCGTCGCGGTGACGTTCCTGGCCATGCTCGAGTTGATGAAGCGACGCGAGATCGTCGTCGAGCAGGCGGAGCCATGGGGTGCCATCGTGGCCCGCGCGACTGACGCCCTGGCCGACGACGCGCCGTTGGACGAGACGCTGGAGTCGTTCGCATGACCGACGAGCTGGAGATCGAGCTGGGGCAGGAGGACGACGCGCGGAACGGGCCCTCCGTCGCCCCCGACGACCGTCCGGCGCTGGAGCTCACCGAGGCCGCGCTCGAAGGCCTGCTGTTCGTCGCCGAACGACCGCTTACGCGGCGCGAGATCGCGGCGCTCGCCGGTGTCGACCGCGAGACCGTCGACGCGCGCCTCGGTGACCTCGAGGTGAGCCTCGGTGAGCGCGGGATACGGTTGGTCGTCGACGGCGACCGGATCGAGCTCGCGAGTGCGCCGGAAGCCGGCGCGCTCGTCGCGCGCTACGTCGGCGCCGACGCGATCCGGCTGTCGCCCGCCAGCCTCGAGACGCTGGCGATCGTCGCGTACCGCCAGCCGGTCACGCGTGCGGCGATCGAGCGGATCCGTGGGGTCGATTCCGACTACACCGTCCGCTCGCTGCTGCACCGCCGCCTCATCGTCGAACTCGGGCGTTCGGACGCGCCGGGCCGCCCGTTCCTGTACGGGACAAGCTTCGAGTTCCTCGAGCGGTTCGGATTGACGAGCCTCGACGAGATGCCGCCGCTCGACGTCGACGTCGCCGCGCGCCTGGCCGAGGAGGGCGGGGAGCCCGTGACGGAGTCCCTCGGGCTGACGGACCTTGAGCCGGGGGCCCCGATCGAGCGTGAGCGGACACCGGAGATCGTCGCAGCGGACGACGTCCCCGCCGATACCTGATGCCGGCCGAGCGCCTACAGAAGGTCCTGGCGGCGGCCGGCGTCGCATCACGGCGTGGGGCGGAATCGATGATCGCCGCGGGGCGGGTCACCGTCGACGGCCGGGTCGCGACGCTCGGGACGCAGGCCGATCCCGACCGCTCGGTCATCGCCGTGGATGGTCGGGTCATCGGGGCGGCCGCCGCGCATGCCTACCTGTTGCTGCACAAGCCGCGAGGCGTGACGTCGACGACGCGCGACCGCCATGCCTCGTCGACCGTCCTCGACCTCGTCCCGACGGCGCTCGTGCCTGACGGCGCTCGCCTCTACCCCGTCGGGCGGTTGGACCAGGACAGCGAAGGCCTTCTGCTGCTCACGAACGATGGGGACTGGGCCGACCGGGTGCTCCATCCACGCAACAGCGTCGAGCGGGAGTACGCGCTCGGCCTCGACCGACCGCTCGAGCGCGACCAGGTCGACGCGCTGCAGGAGGGCATCCGCCTCGAGGAGGGTGTCGCCACGCTTGGCGGTCCTCGCCCGATGACGGCGGTCGAGGTCCAGCGCCTTATCGGCTTGATGCGGCCGTCTCCGCACGACCTGGTCTGGTATCGCGCGACGCTGACCCAGGGCTGGAAGCGCC
>JBJMMH010000173.1:0-4007 GCA_045804885.1 Chloroflexota bacterium
CGATCGTCCGGAGCTAACCGCCAGCGAGCCGGCGTGCAACGGTTGCCGGCGACTCGCGTCGTCAGGTGAACTCGGGGTGACGTCCAGTTGCCATCCGGGTTGCGCCGAAGGAGTACCCGGATGACCACGCCGATCGAGAACTCACCCGTGAGCGCCACCGCGCCCGCCCTCGCGCCAGATCAAGCGCGCGCCGCCACCGTCGCACGCTACTTCTCGGCCATCCAGGCCGGCGACTACGCGACGCTGCTCGAGGTCCTGACGCCCGACGCCGTGACGCGCTGGCCGCAGACCGGCGAGCAGATCACGAGCGCCATGGCCTGCGTCCGGATCTACGAGTCGTACCCAGGTGGACCGCCGAGCTACCGCGTCGAACGCGTGACTGGAACAGGCGACACGGTCGTCGCCGAGCTCGTCGCCGACTACGGCCCGGATCGTTGGTACGTCGTCAGCATCTGCGAGTTCGATGGGTCGCGAATCGCCAGAATGACCGACTACTTCAGCCCGACCCTGCCCGCGCCGGAGTGGCGGAAGGACCTCGTCGACAAGCCGAGCTGATCCACAGCGGGCCCGCACGTTAGAAGTCGGGGTCGTTCATCAGCCACCGGCCGTTCACGAGGACGAGGTCCCAGTCGCCGATGTACCGGCGCGGCGACGGCCCCGACGAGCGGTATTCGACGAGGTCAACGGCCACGGTTGCGGTGCCTGCCTCGCGGTTGTAGGCGACGACCTCGTTACGCCGGAGGTCGATGCGCGTAGTCGGCGCGAACCGCCCGTCGATGTACTGGTCGGGCGGGTACCGCTCTCGCATCTGGCGCGTCCATAGCGCGGCGGCCTCGTCGAACCGCTTCTCGACAACGAGGTTGTAGAACCGGGCGACCGTTTCGGCAGGGCCGCGTGTCGCGGGGTTCGCGGTGACGGCCGGAGGCTTCGGCCTGGGGGTCGGCGCCGGCGTTGGTCGGGGCGTCGGCGCGGGCGTCGGTTCGGGCGTCGGGATCGCGGTCGGCAGTGGGGTCGAGGACGGCGTGGGCGGGGCCGTCTCGATCGGCGTCGGCGACGGACTGGGTGTGGCCGTCGCAACGGCCACCAGCGCGCTCCCTGCGGGCGTTCCCCCCTGGCCGGCCACGTCGCCGCCGCGCAGGCTCCGGATCGCCAGGGGCGTGGCAAGCCCGAGAATCGCGGCCGCCGCGATTGGCAGCAGCCACGCGGCGAGGACTCGGCGATGATCGCGGGATTCGCCACGCGGTCGGGCCTGCGAGAGTCGGTGCCAGCGCGCAGCCAGACGATCGAGAAGCGCGCTCGCCGCCGCGGCGGCCCCGCCCTGGCCGATCGTTCGAGAGGCGGCACGCGACGTCGACGGTCTCCCTCCCGCGGTCGCCGCCGCCAGCATGGCCGGAGCGACGCGCCGTCGCCCGTCACGCGGCAGCGCTCCCGGTCGACGGACGCCACCAAGCGAACGGAGGCGCCAGGCTTCGACTGTTGCGGCGAAGTCCCCTGCCGATCGGTAGCGGTCCGCCGGTTCGCGCTCGAGCGCGCGCATGACGAGCGGATCGATGCCGGGCGGAAGGTTCGGCGCGACGGCGCTCGGCGGCGCCGGCCGGACGCGCAGTCGCTCCAGGGCCACGGCTGCCGGGGCCGGCCCGTCGAACGGGCGCCGGCCGCTCACAGCCTCGTACAGGACCACGCCCAGCGAGTAGATGTCGGATGCCGGCGTGACCTCCTCGCCCATGACCTGCTCGGGGCTCACGTATTGGGCCGACCCGAGCAGGACGCCGGCGGTCGTCATGCCCGCGGCGTTGGCGGCTCGCGCGATCCCGAAATCGGCCACCCGGGCACCGCCGTCGGGCTCGATGAGGATGTTGCCCGGCTTCACGTCCCGGTGGATGATGCCCCGCGCGTGCGCCGCCTCCAGCGCCCGCGCGACCTCGACGACGATCCGGGTCGCGGCGTGTACGGGCAGCGGCGCCGTTCGGGCGAGCACGTGCTCGAGGTCCTCCCCCTCCACGAGCTCCATGACGATGAAGTCGATGCCGTCGTCCGTGCCGGTGTCGAAGACGGTGACGATATTTGGGTGGTGCAGGGATGCCGCGCTCCGCGCCTCCTGCCGGAAGCGGGAGACGAACTCAGGATCCGCTCCGAAGCCCCCGCGCAGAATCTTGATGGCGACCGGCCGATCGAGTCGTTCGTCGTGACCGCGGTACACGAGCGCCATCCCGCCCTCGCCGAGCAGCTCCAGGAGCCGGTAGCGGCGTGCGAGGACGCGTCCTTCGAGCATGGATCTATCTCACGTGGCGCTCCGCTCAACCCGGGTTCGATCTGCCGGGCCGGGCATCGCGACCGGCTTGCAGGCAGCGCGGTTGCAACGCCGCCTCCACGACCCGGCACGCGCCTGTCATCGCGGAGCGCGGCGGGCGCCGATAGCGTCGGCCGATGATCGGAACGGAACCGGTCGAGCTTCGTGCGCTCGTCGACCGGCTCGACGACCTCGCGGTGCGCCGGCTCTCCTCCCACCCGCGTTCCGACGCCGCCCGGAACCGCGCCCGACAGCTGGCGGACCTGCTCCGAGGCCACGTCCGCGTCCGGGCGGCCTCGCTCGATGCGCCGCTCGTGGTTCTCCTCCTCGGGCCGACGGGCTCCGGCAAGAGCACGATCTTCAACACGATCGCCGGTCGCGCGATCAGCCCGACGGGCGTGCTCCGGCCGACCACCCGGGTCGCCGTCGTCCTGGCCCACCCGGACGATCGCGAAGCCCTCGTTGAGGGCGCATTCGCGGGGATCGAGCGCGGTCAGTTGAAGTTCGTCGAGGACGGCGCGGTGGAGCGCGGCCTCGCGGTCGTCGACGCACCCGACATCGACTCGCTCGAGCACGCCAACCGCGCCTTGGCCGACCGGCTCGTCGAGGCCGCCGACCTCTGCTGCTTCGTCACGACGGCCACCCGCTACGCCGATCGCGTCCCGTGGGTCGTCCTGGCGCGGGTCGAGGAGCGGGGCCTGCCGCTGCTCGTCGTCGTGAATCGTCTGCCACCCGATCCGGCTGACCGCGCCGACGTCCTCGCCGATGTCCGGCGGTTGGTCGGAGAGGCCGGATTGAACGATCTGCTCGCAGTCAGGCCCGACGCGCCGCCGCGCGAGCTCATCGCCGTTCGCGAAGGCGATCTCGCGACCGACGGCGACCGGCTCACGCCCGAGACAATCCAGGCCCTCCATGACGAGATCACCCGGCTGCGTGCGGGCGCCGATGCCCGGCGCGAGCTGGCGTCGCGGGCCCTCTCCGGGTCGCTCGCCGGCCTGGGTGAGAGCCTCGACCGGATCGCCGACGACGTCGAGCACGAGGCAATCGATGTCGAGGCGCTGCGCCGAACGGCCGATCGAGCGTACGAGTCCGGGCTCACCGCGCTCGAGGATGAGGTTGGACACGGCCGGTTCCTCCGCGAGGAGGCGCTCCGGCACTGGCAGGCGTACGTCGGGGCGGATCAGATCACCCGCTTCTTCTCGGCGGGGATCGGCCGGGTGCGGGGTGCGATCGCGGCGATCTTCCGGCCCGCGACGGCGCCTGTCGCCGAGATTCGCGCGGCGACGACGGACGATCTGCTCGACGTCGCCCGCCTCCAGGCCGCCGAGGCCGCTCGGCGGACGGCAACGGCATGGTCGACTGAGCCGAGCGTGGCAGCGGTCGTGGCCGAGAACGCCGACCTGTGGCTCCCCTCCCCTGGCTTCGACGCCCGACTCCGGGCCGGACTCGACGAGTGGATCGACGGCATCGCCGCGGAGATCCAGACCCATGGCGAGTCGAAGCGGCTGCTCGCCCGGGGCGCGTCCGTTGGCGTCAACGTGCTGGGCACCGGCGTGATGCTCGGCACGTTCATCCACACCGGCGGCCTGACGGGCGCCGAGGTCGGCGTCGCGGCGGCGACTGCGTTCCTGAACCAGAAGCTGCTCTCGGCGCTCTTCGGCGAGGCGGCGATGGTCGAGCTGATCGCCCACGCCCGCCGACGGCTGGAGGAGGTGCT
>JBJMMH010000174.1:0-6591 GCA_045804885.1 Chloroflexota bacterium
GAAATCTAACGCGTGGCAGAGGATCATGTCAACATCGGCGACCCCATCGCCGGTTCCGCCCTACACTCGACCGACCCGACCGGCCCGTCAGAGGAGCGCTCCCGCATGCCGACCCCGACCGTGTCGTTCACCGACGAGCGCCTCCCGAACGGCCTCCGCCTGGTGATCGCCGAGGACCACCTCGCGCCCGTCGTCGCCGTCAACCTCTGGTACGGCGTCGGCTCGAAGCACGAGGTCCCAGGCAAGACCGGCTTCGCCCATCTGTTCGAGCACGTCATGTTCCAGGGGTCGCGGAACGTCGCCAAGGCCGAGCACATCGCGCTCGTCCAGGCTGCCGGCGGAACGATGAACGGGACCACGTGGCTCGATCGGACCAACTACTTCGAGACGGTCCCGTCGCACCAGCTCGAGCTGGCCCTGTGGCTCGAGGCAGATCGGATGGGGACGCTGCTCGACGCACTCAGCCAGGAGAACCTCGATAACCAGCGCGAGGTCGTCAAGAACGAGAAGCGCTGGTCCTACGACAACCGGCCGTATGGCTCGTGGAACGAGAAGATCCAGGCGCACCTGTTCCCGCCGGAGCATCCGTACCACCACACGACGATCGGGTCGATGGAGGACCTCGACGCCGCGTCCGTGGAGGACGTCAGCGAGTTCTTCCGGACGTACTACGCGCCGAACAACGCCGTGCTCTCGGTTGTCGGCGATGTCGATCCAGCGGCGGTCCGGCGCTGGACGGAGCGGTACTTCGGCGGCATCCCCGGGAACCCATCAATCCCGCCACTCGGGGACCTGACGCTGCCACCGGTCCTCGGCGACGAGCGCCGCGAGACGGTCTACGACAAGATCCCGCTGCCCCGCGTCTACGTCGCGTTCCGGGCTCCCGTCTTTGGCGACCGCCGGCTTGACGCGCTCGACATCGCGTCGCAGGTCCTGGCCGGCGGCAAGGGCAGCCGCCTCCATCGGCGCCTCGTCCGCGATGAGCGGATCGCCCAGGATGTCGCGCTGTTCACGCTCGGTTTCGTTGGCGGGGCATCGATCACGGCCGGCTGGGCGACGGTTCGCCCGGGCGTCGACGTGTCGCGGGTCGAGGCCGCCTTCCACGAGGAGCTCGAGCGTATCGCGCGGGATCCTGTCTCCGCGGACGAGCTGGAGCGGGCGAAGGCCTTGATCGAGAGCGACGAGCTGGGCGCGCTGAGCCGGGTCGAGGAGCGGGCCGACCGCCTCTCGATGTACGCGACCCTCTTCGACGACCCGGGGCTGATCAACGCGATCCTGCCACGCTATCTCGCGGTGACGGCCGAGGACATCCGGTCGGTCGCCGCGGAGGTCTTCCGGCCGGACAACCGCGTCGTGCTCACGTACCTGCCCGAGCTTCCGCCGGCCGATACCGCGGCAGTCGACGAGGACCGCGAGATCGAGGCCGAGCGCAGCGAGGCAGCGGCATGACGGGGCCGGCGATTCAGGTCGTCGCGGACCGCCCGACGCCCGGCGAGCCGCGGCCGTACGACTTCCCGGCCGTCGAGCGGTTCACGCTCGCGAACGGTGTTCGCGTCGCCGTCGCGGATCTGCCGGGGCGCGCCCTGGTGTCGGCGTCGCTGGTCCTCCGGAATGGCGCCGCCGACGAGCCGCCGGCGCACGCCGGGGCGACCGTCCTCGCGGCGCGGGCAATGGCCGAGGGCACGGAGCGCTTCGACGCCATCGCCCTCGTCGAGGCCGCGGAGCGTCTGGGCGCCTCGCTCCATGCTGATGCCGGCTGGGACGCGACGAGCGTCAGCGTCGACGTCCCCGCCACCCGCCTCGAGGCCGCGCTCGAGCTGCTCGCCGAGGTTGCCCTCCATCCGACCTTCCCCGATGCGGAGGTCGAGCGCCTCCGCGATGAACGTCTCAACGACCTCCTTCAGGCACGTGCCGACCCACGCCGCCGCGCCGACGAGGCATACGCCGACACGATCTACGAGGCCGGGTCGCCGTACCACCGGCCATCAGGCGGCAGGAAGGACACCGTCAGCGAGTTGACGCCAGCCCGTCTTCGCGCGGCCTACGAGCGCGGAATCGATCCGGCGCGGGCATCGTTCATCGTCGGCGGCGACGTGGCGGGGATCGACGTACGGTCCATCGCGGAGCGGCTGCTCGGCGGCTGGGGGCCGGCCGTCGGCGCCGCGACAAGCGGCCGAATCGTCGACTCGGGGGCTGTCAGCGAGCGATTCGTCCGCGTGATCCATCGGCCGGGTGCGGTCCAGACCGAGATCCGGATCGGCCATGTCGGGGCGCCGCGCCGGATCGATGACTTCCACGCGCTCTCGGTGATGGGGGCGATCCTCGGCGGCCTCTTCAACTCGCGACTGAACATGAAGCTCCGCGAGGAGAAGGGCTACACGTACGGCGCCGGGGCAGGGTTCGACCTGCGCCGCGGGGCGGGTCCGTTCAATGCCCGCGCGGCGGTGAACACGGAGGTCACTGTCCCGGCTGTCGCCGACTTCGTCGCCGAGCTCGACCGGATCCGCGACAGCGACGTGACGGCGGCCGAACTGGCAGCGGCCAGGGACTTCCTCGTCGGCGTGTTCCCGCTGCGTTTCGAGACGCCGGGGCCGATCGTCGGCGCGCTGTCGGGCCTGTTCATCCACGAGCTGCCCGACGACGAGCTCGCCCGGTACCGCTCCGCGATCGAGGCTGTCGATGTCGCGGCCGTCCGCGACGCCGCGATGCGCCGGATCGACCCCTCCCGGATGGCGATCGTGCTCGTCGGCGACGCTGACGCGTTCGGCAGCGAGGTCGAGGCGGCCGGGTTCGGTCCCGTCGAGGTCGAGCGCGACGAGGGCCCCATCGAGGAGGGTCGGGATCGTCCGGCGGCAGCGGCGATCCAGCCCGTCGACGCCGGCGAGGAGGGCCCCACGGAGGGCACGGAGGAGCCGACCGCCGGCGCGACGACGGACGAGGAGGCAGCAAGTCGAGCGAAAGCGGCGCCGACCAACGGAACCTGACCGGCATAGCCGGCGGCAAGACCGCCGCGGCTGAAACCTTTTCGCAGGTCCTCGTCTCGGATAGATAAAGGCAGGCGCCCACGCCGGCCGATGTCATCGGAGACCCAACCCGTGCGAAACCGCCAGCTCGTCATCCGTAGCGCGGCCGCATCGGCCGTCGTCGTCTTTCTCATCGCCGGCGCCGCGTTCGCCGGCAAGGCGATGGGCTCGTCACTCGGCGACTCACCGCGCGACCAGGCTGAAGCCACCGACACGACCGAGACGCTCGAGCCGACCGAGACCGCCGAGCCGACTGAGACGGCGGAACCGGCCGAGACGCCAGAGGCGACCGAGGACGTCAACGACGATCACGGCCAGGACGACGCTAACCACGACGTCAACGACGACCACGGCGACGATGCGGCGCCGTCGACCACGAGTACGCCCGACGCGCACGACGACGACGCGGCGGAGACTCCTGAGCCGGCCGAGACGCCCGACGCGACCGAGGACGCCAACGACGACCACGGCGACAACAGCGGGCCCAGCGACAACAGCGGGCCCAGCGACAGCAGCGGTCCTGGCAACGACGGCGGCTCCGGCGGCGATGACCACAGCGGATCCGGGGGCGGAGACGACAGCGGTCATCGCTGACCGGGTCATCCGGCCCTCCATCCCGATCGATCGAACCCGGGTACCGTGGATGCCGGACGGCGCGGGCTCGCCCCGCCGCCCGGCATTGACCTGCGAAGCACGCGAGGCCGATCCATCTCCACGATCACCGCAGCTCCGACAGCTGCCGCCTATGACGAGCAGGCCATCGTCGACCGCGTCCTCGCGGGCGAGCGCGAGGCGTTCCGAGCCCTCGTCGAGCGCGAGGGCCCGGGCGTCGTCCGTGCCTGTCATCGCGTGCTCGCCGATGTCCACGAGGCCGAGGACGCGGCCCAGGAGGCGTTCGTGACCGCCTACGGGGCCCTCGCCACGTGGCGGCGCGACGGGACGTTCGGAGCCTGGTTGACACGCATCGCCGTGCGGATCGCCCTCCGACGAGCGCAGCGCCGGAAGCCGGTTGCCTGGATCGAGCCCGGGAATCCCGGAATTGGTGCCGTCGCGGACGTGGCGGGCGGCGTCGATCCGGCCGCGGTCACGCTCCGGGCCGAGCGCGACGGCGACATCCGGCGGGCGGTTGCGAGCCTCGACGAACCCTACCGCGAGACCATCTCGCTGCGGTTCTTCGGGGAGCTGTCGTTGGCGGAGATCGCGGCCGAGACCGGCCGCCCGCTGGGCACCGTGAAGACGCACCTCCACCGCGGGCTCCTCCGGCTGCGGACCCACCTCGATGGTGGTGCGTCGTGACGGGGCCGAGCGGGATGCCTCGGGGGTTCCAGCCCGTCGAGCAGGCGTTGGCCGACGCGATGGCCCGCGAGCTCGACGCCGTCGCCGAGAAGAGCGGCATGGCTCCGACGGAAGACTTCACCGACCGCGTGATGATCGCGCTGGCGGCCGAGCCGTCGCCGCAGCCCGTCGCCGCCTTTGGCGCCGCGCTGGCGGCCGGTCGGATCGGGGCGGCGATCCCCGCCGTCGGCGACGCGTGGCGGGTCGCGTTCGCGGGCGCTCGACCGATCGCGATGCGGGCGCAGGCGCTCGCGCTCGTGGTCGTCGTGGCTGTGGGCGTCCTCGGCGCGGGCTCCATCGCGGCGGTCGGCGCGTCTCGGCTCTTCGCCGGCCCTGGCCCGACGCCCCCCGTGCCGCCTTCACCGTCCGTGGTCGCACCCACGCCCAGCACGACGCCGTCAACGTCACCGACTCCGAGCGTCGCGCCGACGCCGTCGCCAAGCGCGACCAGCGAGACGCCCGAGCCGACCGAGACTGCCGAGCCCACGGACGACCACGGCGGCGGCAACTCGGGACCCGGCGGCGGAAGTGACAGCGGCAGCGGGAGCCGCAGCGGAAGCGACGATTCCGTCTCGACCCAAAACCCGACGGCGACCGACGATCACGGCGGAAGCAACTCGGGACCGGGCGGCGGGGGTGGCGGCTCCGGGAGCGGATCCGGTTCGGGTTCAGGCGGTTAGGACACCTTCGCCGGCTGCGGTGATTCGATAGTGATCAGACCGAACCCGCGCTCTCAAGCTCCGATCGCGGCGTCGAGTCCCTGGAAGCCCACATCACGTGAAGCGGATCTAATACGACGAACATCGCGATCGTCAACGCAAGGAGCGGACCCATCAGCCTCGAAGCACCCGTGAAGTACTCGACGAGCTCCGCCGCGAACAATCCCGTGACGAACCACAACAGTCCGGCAACAGCCCTCTTGACCACGGCGAGAGCGTTACCGACCGAGGTCGAGTACGCAATGGCGGGGAAGTCCTGCCCGCCCTAAACGGATCGATCCCTCGCGTCTACCGAACCAGGCCCTTCTGCGGGAACTGATAGATCGCGTTCGGGTCGTACGGCATCAGGAGGTCGGCGTTCCCGCCCACGTCGAAGTGCCAGGCGATGATTTGCACCGCCGCTGTAGACGCCGTAGTCGAGCCACCCTCCAGATTGACGAGACCCTTCGGGCTGTAGATCGTGCCGGCTACATCGACGAACGACTGACCCTTGAGGTCGATGATCGCCGTTGGATTGCTGCCACGGCCGTCGTTCCAGAGCAGGAGGCCCTTGTATGGACCAGTGTCGATCGCGCGGAGCTTCAGTGAACCACTCGCGTTGAAGTCGATGTTGGCCTGTCCCGTGTGTGTCGCAGGGTTGTCTGTGTTGAAAATGAACACCGGAACCGGCGTTCCCGCCGCGCCCTGTACGGACGTGATTGACCCGGTTCCGGCGATCGCGATCCCGCCGCCGGCGAGGATGTACACGCCGCTTCCCAACTCGAGAGTGACGTTGTTCCTGATATCCCAGGCTGGGTCGGTGCTTGTCCCGTAGTAAATGCCTGGATCGAGGTGCACTGTCCCGGCGCCGCTGAATCGGCAACCCCCACCGGTGGGCGTGGAGATTGGGCCAGTCGGGCCGCATCGTCCGGCCGAGTAGTCCGCGAGATCCGGCGGGGGTACCTCTGCCAACGGATCCCCGATCTGAACCGCCCCTTCCGTGAGCGGACCGGGCTGATCGCCATTCGACTTGCACGTACCCGCCACATACGTATGCGGGGCGGTCACGTCCCCGGTACCACCCAGTAACAAACCAGAATTCGCGTTGTTTGTGCAGACGCCATCCGCAGTCCCGGTCGCGCACGTCGAGTTGACCTGGATGTACCCGCCGTCTGTTCCAGGAACTACGGGCGCGATCGTGACGTTGCCCGTTCCGTGCACCCTCCCCGACGAGCAGGTGTTGCCGGGGTCAAGCGCGATCAGTGAGCTCGTATTCGAGACGTCACCGCTGAATGCCGCGACCGCGGAGGAGCTGACACCGATCGATGTGATCCCGAGGACGCCACCGATGAACGAACGATGATTGCGGCTGACGATGACCTCGACCATATCGGACCGACCCGCAAGGTTTCCGGCCGAACTCGAAGGCGGCCAGTTCACCGCCAGCGTCGTTGCGAACGGGTCGTTCGCCGGGATGCAGGCGGTCGTGCTTGTCGGACCGCCGAAGAACCCATTCTGATGGGCGTAAAAGCAGG
>JBJMMH010000175.1:0-12500 GCA_045804885.1 Chloroflexota bacterium
CTGGCTCGCGGGACTCGACGACCGGCAACGACAGGCGGCGACGTTCCCGTTCGATACGTCGGAGCGCTTCGTCTGGGGCTACGTACCGGGCCGCCGCGAAGGCCTGGCGATCCGCGACATGCGACCCGACCAGCGGGCCGCCGCGGCCTCGGTGATCGCATCGTCGATGAGCGCCCGGACCGCCGGCGAGATCAACGGAATCATCGGCCTCGAGACGGTCCTCGGGGAGCTGGAGCGGGCGGCCGGCCGATCCGACTGGAGCCGGCGCGACCCGGAGCTGTACTGGCTCGCCGTGTTTGGCGAACCTGACGCGGAAGCGTGGTCGTGGCGGATCGGCGGCCATCACGTGGCGATCCACATCACGCTCGCCGACGGCCGCGTCGTCGGCACGACGCCGTCCTTCCTCGGGGCCAACCCGGCCGTCGTCCCCAGCGGCCCGCTGGCCGGCAAGGTGACGTTGCCCGGCGAGGAGGCGCTCGCCCGCGAGCTCCTGTCGGCCCTGACACCTGACGAGCGTCGCGTTGCCATCGTCGACGAGCGGGCACCGGCCGATATCCTCAGCGGCACGGGCCGCCGTGCCGACGCCCGATCCGTCCCGGTCGGGATCCGATACCCGGACCTGCCCGCGGTTCCGCGGGCCCTGCTCGAGCGGCTCCTCCGGCACTACATCGATCGCGTCCGGCCGGACATCGCGGAGCCGGCGTGGGCGAGGATCGTCGAGCCCGGCCTCGACGCACTGACGTTCGCGTGGGCCGGCTCGGATGTCCCGGGGCACGGTCACTACTACGCGATCCGGGCTCCGACGTTCGTCGTCGAGTACGACAACACCCAGAACGGGGCCAATCACATCCACGCAGTCTGGCGCGACCTCGAGAACGACTGGGGCGAGGACCTTCTCGCGGCGCATCTCGCCGCGGCCCACGCCATGCCGTGACGAACTACGGCGGCAGCTGGGACGCGATCGTCGTCGGCCTCGGCGCGCACGGCTCGGCAGCGGCGGCGGCGCTCACCCGGCGTGGCCGCCGTGTGCTCGGGCTCGAGCGGTTCGACCGAGGCGAGGGCCGTGGCTCCTCGGGCGGCTGGACGCGGATGATCCGGATCTCGCACTTCGAGCATCCCTGGCTCGTCCCGATGGCAATCGGCGCGTGGGACGGTTGGCGCGCTCTGGAGGCCGAGACGGGCGCCTCGATCCTGACCGAGACTGGCGGCCTCTACGCGGGCACTCCCGACAGCGCGATCGTGTCCGGTTCGATCGAGGGCGCGTCGACGTTCGGCCTCGTCCACGAGGTTCTCGATGCCGCGGAGATCAACCGACGCTGGCCGATTCTGGTACCGGGCGACGACATCGTCGGCGTGCTCGAGGCGAGGGCGGGAGCGCTACGCGCCGACGTCGCGAACGCGGGTCACCTCGCCGTTGCCGAGCGGGGCGGCGCAACGCTCCGGTTCAGGTCCGGCGTCGCCGATTGGCGACCGGCGCCCGGTGGTGGCTTCGAGGTCGAGACCCACGACGGCATGCGCTTCGGCAGCGAGCAGCTCGTGCTGGCGGCCGGTCCCTGGATCGGCGCGTTCCTCCGGGGCGTCGAGATCCCGCTGGCCATCGAGCGCGAGGTCCCGATGTGGTTCGAGCCGGCGGTGGACGCGTCAAGCGTCGGCGCCGACCGCCTGCCGATCTGGGTTCTGCGCGAGGACGCGACGACGTACTACGGGATTCCGTTCGATGCGGCGCTCGGGCTGAAGGTGTCGATCCATCATTGGGGCACGTTCGGCGATCCCGACGAGATCGACCGGCGGGTCAGCGCGGCGGACGTGGAGCGTGTCCGCGCCTGGATGCGCCGCAGGATGCCCGCCGCCGATGGCCGGCTGGCTCACGCCGAGGTCTGTCTCTACGCGAACACGCTGGACCAGACGTTCGTGATAGATCGCCACCCGATCGCCCCGGGGGTTGCATTCGCCTCGGCCTGTTCGGGGCACGGCTTCAAGTTCGCCCCGGTCATCGGCGACATCCTGGCGGATCTCGTGATCGAGGGCTCGACGGCGTGGCCGATCGATCGATTCGGGGTTGCTCGCCTGATCGAGTCGTGACCAGCAGCGAACGCCTTGGCCCTTCTCGACGACATACCATCTGAGCGCGGATGCGCCGCGCCGTCATCGAGGGGATGCCGTGGACCAGCGGGAGCTCGTCGATCGGGCCAGGCGAGGCGATCATGACGCCTTCGCCGCGCTCGCCGGCGCCTCCGTCGCGCGGCTGGACGCGGCAGCCCGCCTGATCCTCCGAGACCACGAGCTCGCGCGAGACGCGGTCCAGGAGGGCTTCATCCGCGCCTGGAAGAGCCTGCCGGCTCTGCGGGATCCGGACCGGTTCGAGGCGTGGCTCCGGCGGCTCGTCGTCCGATCGTGCTTCGACACGCTCCGGCGGCGCGGCCGCTCTCCGGTCGAGGTCGAGCTGTCGCCGTTCGACAGCCCCGCCGTCGCCGACGAAACCTCGCTCATCGCCGACCGCGAAGTGCTCGACGTGGCACTCCGGCGCCTGACCCCGGGTCTTCGCGCGGTCGTCGTCCTGCACTACTACCTGGGGCTGACGCTGCCGGAAGTGGCGGCGTCGCTCGGGATCCCCACGGGGACCGCGAAGTCCCGGCTCAATCGGTCGCTCGCGGCGATGCGCGCCTCGATCGCGGCCGAGAACATCCCGGATCGGGCACCGGTGCCCGGAGGGCAGTTGGCATGAAGCAGGCCCAGTTCGATCGCATCGAGGCCCGCCTCCCGGAGCTGCTCTCCGACCTCGGCGCGGCCCGCGTGCCGGATTACTTCGACGACATGCTCCAGCAGACCGGCCGGTCTCGGCAGCGGCCTGCCTGGAGCCTCCTGGAAAGGTGGCTTCCCATGGGCGTCATCGCCCGACCTGCGCTCGCGAGCCTGCCCGCGTGGCGCCCGATCCTGATCGGCGTGCTCGTCGTGCTCGCCGTCGTTGCCGGCGCGCTGATCTACGTCGGCTCGCGCCCGACGCCGTTGCCGCCGCCGTTCGGGCCGGCCGGCAACGGCAACCTGTACTTCACGGACGCCCGCGGCGACGTCTTCGCGATGGACCCGGCGACCTTCACCCCGCGGACGATCATTGCGGGCCGGAACCAGTACCGCGCACCGTTGCCGTCCAGGGACGGGCGGCTGATCGCATTCCTCAAGGGCGACCAGGTCTTCCTGGCCAACAGCGATGGCTCGAACGTCCGCGCGTTGCCCGGCCACTATCCGCAGATCGAGGAGCAGGACTGGTCGGCCGACAGCGCGCACCTCGGGATCCGCTCGGTGATCAACGGGAAAGCCGCGCTCACGATCCTGAACGCCGACGGATCCGGCGCGAAGACCCTGTCGCCCAAAGGCGATCTCGAGGTCGGCGATTTCTCGTTTCTCCCGGACGAGCGGATCCTGTTCTTCGGGACCGGAACGGTCGCGTCCAGCGACACGTGGGGGATCTACACGATGAACGCCGACGGAACCGACGCCCGTCCCATCGTTCCGCCGTCGCGGAGAGACGGCGACTTCATCGCGCCATTGCCGTCGCCTGACGGCAAGAGCGTCATCTACTTCGTCTGGCGCGATCCGGACGAGCACGGCGTGCTCTACAGCACCGACATCGCCACCGGCAAGTCGCACAAGATCGGCCTGACCGACAACGCACAGGACGAATACGAGGTGCCGCAGTTCTCGCCTGACGGCACGAAGATCCTCGTCTCGCGCTTCAACGAGTGCTGCCGGACCCTGACGATCGCGTCGGTGGAGGGTGGCCCGCCGATCGACATCGGGGAACGAATCGACGGCGGCAGCGGCCCGGTTGCGAGTGCGTTCTTCTCGCCGGACGGCACGTCCGTGATCGCCTGGTATCCGAACTCGCGCAAGCTGTGGCTGCTGGATCCGACCGGCGTGAAGCAGGATCGCGAGATCGGGGTTGCTCTGAGCGACGCGCCGAGCTGGCAGCGGATCGCGATGCCCTGAGCCTCAGATCACCTCGGCGATCAGAACTGCCGCCCTGGCCGCCCCGTCGCTCTCGACCGGCCGGTAGTCCACCGGCCGGTCGATCTCGTCGGCGATCGCCTCGGCGATGACCTCAGGGGGCGACTCGTCGAAGGCCATGTAGCGTCCGGCCCCATAACGGTCGAGGCGGTGCCGGACATGGCGGTTCTGCTCGAAGTGATTGCGCAACGGGAAGTACAGGAACGGACGACCGGCCGCCGCGAGCTCCATCGTCGTCGTGAGCCCGCCCTGGACGACCGCGAGATCGCAGGCCACGAGATGCCGGTAGAGATCGGGCACGAACGCTCGAACCTCGACCTCGGGCGGCGCATCGAGTGTCGCCGGGTCGATCCGCGGGCCGGCGACGGCGATCATCCGCAGGCCGTTCACCCGGCGCGCCGCCTCGGGGTACGCAGCGACCACACGCCGCAGCAACGCCTCGCCGACGCCGGAGCCGCCGACGGTGACGATGACGACGCGCTCGTCCGCCTGGTAGCCGAGCTCGGCCCGGAGCTCCTCCCGGCGCTCGACGAGCGGTCCCGGATCGAAGCCGGTCACATAGCCGCTGAAGGCATAGTGAAGCTCCGTCCAATCGCGGATGCTTGGCAGCCCCGGCCCGAAGTCGTCGGGAACGATGTCGTCGGGGTTGCCGACGAAGATCGCCCGGTCGCGGATCCGCGGGAAGCGCTCGACGTGCTCGATCATCTCGGCGTTGTAGTCGGCCGTGAGATACGCCTCCCGATCGCCGCCCTCAGGCATCGGCAGCCAGCCGACGAAGTCCGTCATCCAGGCGAAGGCCGTCCGCTTCAGCTCGGGGTTCTCATGGAGGTAGTAGTCCACATCCCATGCCTCGTCGCCGATCACGAGGTCGTACTCGCCCTCGGAGATTGCGTCGTGGAACACCATGAAGTTCGCGACGAGGATCTCGTCCATCCGGCGGATGGCCTGGAAGGCATTGAGGTCGTGATCGCTGGATTCGGCCGTGATGTGGCCCGACTCCGAGGCGAGCTGGGCACTCAGCGGGTGGATCCGCTCGCCGCGCTCCTCGAGCACGGCCGTCACCGGATGCTGCGCCAGCCAGTCGATCTCGAGATCGGGATGGAGTGCCCGCAACTCCTCGGCGATCGCGGCGTCCCGCATCGCGTGACCCAGGCCGATCGGCGACGAGATGTACAGCGCCCGCCGCTTCCGGCTCAGGGCCCGCGTCCAGGTCATGCGCGACGCCGGCTGTGGCAGGGGTGGCCATTCGTGGCCGACGTGTCAGGCATCGTCATCCTCCCGCCGAGAGCGCTTCGACGAATTCGCGGATCAGGAGGTTCGCGAGCACCGGGTGGCGACCGGGGATCATGTGGTCCGCGCCCTCGACGATGACGAGGTCGGCGGCGGTCAGCTCCGCGAGCCGATGGGCGCGAGCGACCGGCTGGCAGTGATCCTCCGTGCCGTGGACGATCAGCAGCGGGCAGCGGACCGCCCGGCACGTCGCCTCGATCGCCGGGACGTCGAGCTCGAATGGTGCCTCGGCGTCGGCGACCATCGCCTCGACCGAGCCGTCGACGGCCCAGCCTGCGGCATCCTCGATCGCCTTCGTCGAGTGCGGCTCGGATGTGATCGCCGAGAAGAAGAACCGGGCGAAGCCCTCGTAGTCCCGCCGCCAGTAATGGCGGTTCACCTTCGCCCAACCCTCGTCGGTCGGAAGCTCGTCCTCGAACGAGTACTCGACCCGCCACGGGTGCGGCGGCGACAGCTTCGGCACGCCGACCGCGAACGCGACGATTCCCAGGACGCGATCCGGCAGCTCGGCCGCGACTCGGATCGACCGCCACACGCCGTCGCCGCACAACCCGACGAGGACGGCCTGCGGCGTGTCGGTCGCGTCCATCACGCTCACGATGTCGGCAACCATCCGGTCGTCGGCGTACGCCATGGCGTCGGTGGGACGGTCCGACGCGCCGTTGCCTCGCCCGTCGAACGTCACGACCCGGAAATGGCGGGCGAGGTAGGGGACCTGCGCCTTCCACTGGCGCGAGTGGACGATCGGCGTCGACGGAAGCATCACGATCGTCGGCGTCCCGCTGCCGTAGACGTCGAACGCGATCCGGACGCCGTCGCCTGCGGTCGCGAACCCTGAACGGTCGGGGAGGCGCGCCCGCCCGCTGTCGCGGTCGAGATGGCGCTTCGCACCGGGCGGGGAGGGCGCCGTAGTCATCGCGGATGCTCCAGGCGGCGGACAAAATCCCGGATGAGCAGGTTCGTCCAAATGGGGTCGCGGGCGTTCTGGATGTGGCCGCCGCCCTCGATCACCTCGAGGCGCGCGCCCGGGATCGCGGCCGCCAGCTCGAATCCGCGACTGGGCCCGGTGATGCCGTCGTCCGAGCCCTGGATGACGACCGCCGGGCACTGGACCCGGCGACAACGCCGGACGACCTCTTCTCGGGAAAGGCCGGGCCCGAGATTCGTCGCGATCAGCGTCTCGGGATCCGTCTCCAGCGCCCAGGCGACGGAGTCGTCGACCTGTTTCGTCGAGTGGGCCTCGCTGAACGCCTCCCCGAAGAAGAATCGCAGGAACCCGTCGTAGTCCCGCCGCCAGGCGTGCGCGTTGTACCTCGCCCAGCCTTCGTCCGTGTCGAGCCGCTCCTCGAATGGTTGGTCGCGACCCGGCACACGCGCGCCGAGGGCGACGGCCGGGCCGATGAGTACGAGCCCTGCGACGCGGTCGGCATGGTCCGTCGCGGCCACGAGACTCCGCTGCGCGCCTAGCGAGAGCGAGACGAGGACGGCGCGGTTTGTCGACGTCGCGTCCATGACCTGGACGATGTCGTCGCCGAGCGCGTGCTCATCGTACGCGGACCGATCGGTTGGCCGGTCCGACCGGCCGTTTCCGAGCGCGTCGAAGGTCACGACGCGGTGCCTCGCGGCGAACCAGGGAATCTGGAACTTCCAGATCCGAGAGTGGACGATCGACCACGTCGGGACGAAGAGAATCACCGGGTTCCCTTCGCCGTACACCTCGTAGAACGTCCGCAGGCCGTCGCGCTCGACGAAGCCCGTTCGATCCGGAAATCGGGCACGGGACTGGTCGCGAGCTGGTGCGGGCGAGGCGGCTGCGGGTGACCGGGACGCGAAGCGGGTCGCGACGCTCACCGGTCATCCTCCGACTTCGTCCTCGGCACCTTGCCATCCTCGACCTCGCGGATGAGCGCTCCGATCTTGCGAAGCGCGGATCGCGCCGGGAGGTCGGCCTCGGTGAAGCCGAGCAGGATCATCGATTCCGCGCCCATGAACGGGACACCCATCAACGCCGCAACCTCATCCGGCGTGAACGGGCCGAGGCCGCCGAGACGCGCCGCCGTTCGCCTGGCGACGTCACGGAGGAGCTCGTACCAACCGCCGAGGTAGCCGCGTACCGACGCCGCGACCTCCTCGTCCGACCAGCCCGCCGCGACCATCTCCTGGAGGACGCGGACGTAGCCCGAATCGAGGTCGTCGTCGAGGTAGTCGCACGCCTGCTGCCACTGCCGCCAGAGCGGTTCGGCGCCCTCGAACATTGCTCGCTGGCGCCCAAGGCGGCGGGCGTTCTCCGCGGCCAGAACGGCCAGGATGAGTTGCTGCTTGCTGCCGAAGTGATAGTGGATCTGGCTGAGTGGCACCTCGGCCGCGTCCGCCACGGCGCGGGTCGAGAGATTCGCGTAGCCAACAGCGAGCAGCGTCAACCGGGCCGCCTCGAGGATAGATGAGCGCGTGTCGGCCGTCGCCTGCTGGCGCCGCTCGGCGCGCGTGGGTGCGGTGGCGTCGGCGGCGATCTCCCGGCCCTCCACGATCAGTCGAGCATACGACGAGCGGGTCACCCGGCGACCGCGTAGAGCCCCGCCAGGACCAGCACGAGCCCCATCGGCCGGGTCAGCCTGCGGCCCCACGGCAGGTTCTTCTCGACCGCGGTGATCATCCCCAGCGCGATCATCGCGGTCAGGCTGCCGAGACCGACGCCGAACATCACCAGCATCAGGCTCCAGCAGCAACCGATGCAGAACGCGCCGTGGGCAACGCCCATCGCGAACGACTCCCGGCGAAGGGACGTGGCCCGCCAACGGTTGACCACGAAGCCGAAGGGACTCCGGCACTCGTCCAGACAGCGGTCGCGGATCGGGCTGAACTGCCAGAGGCCTGCGACGAGCAGGGTCGCGCCCATGATCAGCTGGGGATGCGCCGCCAGCCACGGCCACGCATCCACGCCGGCATGGATCCCGCGATCCAGGAGCCACGCTGCCGCGCCGAACGCGGCCCAGACCGCGAGGTAGCCGGCGAGCAGCAACCCGACGAGGACTCGTGGCTGGGGACGGCGGCCGACGACGGCCGCGAAGACGAGCACGAGCGGGATGCTCGATGGCAGCATCATCGCGACGATCATCACCACCCAGCCGACGACGAAGAGGCCCGCCTCGCCAGCCCCGAGGGTCGCTGCCGCGCCATCGTGGTGGAGGTAGCGGGCGTACGGCGACGCGCTCCAGGCGGCGAGCGCGATCCAGGCGATCCCGGCGAGCGCGACGAGCGACCCGGCGAGGATCGCTCGGTCACGTCGCGCGTCGTGGAGATGCGTGCTCGTGAACATCGTCGTTGTCAGGCTGCGAAGCGGAAGTGGCCCTGGAGCGCGTTGTGACCCTCGAGGTCGACGCTCGGGATGCCGTGCCGGCTGCCGTCGCGGGTGTACTTGCTGGCCTTGCTGGCGTACACCGGGGAGCCGGGGATCGTGCTGAAGACGGTTTCGGCGAGCGTCGTGGGGTTGCCGGTCGCACCGACGAACGGCGCCATGTCGGCCTCGACGATCTCGCCGATCGCGATCCTGCCCTGGCCGTCCTGGACCGTGAACGTGATGGGTGCCCGCTCGACGGCGACAACCTCGCCGATCAGCCCGGCCAGGTCTGCGACCGCGCCACCGAGCTGCCCCGTGAAGAGCTTCAGCAGCGCGGCCTGCTGGTCATCAGTGGCGCGGTCGTCGACGAAGACGACAGCCTTCCACGACTTCGGCTCGAGGATGTTGTTGGGGATGTGGGCCGAGACGGCTAGTGTCAGGCCGGTGACGTCGACGTCCTCGATCGAGCCCTTCTCGATGCCCCAGGCGATCGTGGTGTCGCACGTCTTGTAGTCGGGGTTCTCGCCGACCCAGCAGGGGCAGAGCACGTTGCAGGTGCAGACCTCGAGCAGGCGTCCCTCGATCTCGTAGCTCATCCGTGATGCCTCCTGGCTCGTCCGCCCGGCAAGTTCGTTCGGTCGATCGACCGAGATCGGTCGGATGACCGAACGTTACGCTCCGGTGTCAAGTCCCCGGGACGAAATGTGGCGACTCCAGGACCAAAAACAGAAACGCGCCACTGCGCTTCACGCGACGGCGCGTCCGGCTACTGGTCCTCGTTTCGTGCGGCATCCTCGATCGCGGCCGCGAGGTCCTCGGCTGCCAGCCCTCGCGGCTCCTTGCCCTTGGGCCAGTAGAGCTCCTTGTGGACGTCCTCCGGCGCGTAGCCCTGGCCGAGGAGCGTCTGCTCGGCGGCGGCGATCATGTCTGGGTTGCCGCAGATATAGGCCACGGAGTTCGCCGCCGTGAGCGCCATCTCGGCGAGGACCGGCTCGAGGATCGCCTCGACGCGGCCGGTCCGGCCTGACCAGGCCGCGTTCCGCGGGTCCGTCGGCCGCGAGACCGTCGGGATGTAGGTGACGGGGTACTCGCCGGAGCGCTCCCAGTCCTCGAGCAACTCGCGGTAGCCGATCTCGTGGGCATACGACACGCCGTTCAGGAACACCGCTCGTCGCGGCGCCCCATCCGCCAGCGTCTGCTTCATCATCGAGACGAACGGGGCGTTGCCCGTCCCCGACGAGATGAAGATGTGCGTCCGGTCGTCGCCCGGAGTCAGCATGAACTTGCCCTTGGGGCCGATCATCCGCATCTTCTGGCCGACCGGCATCTCCCAGAGCAGGGGGGTGAACGTCCCACCGTGGACGAGGCGAACGTAGAACTCGTAGCCCTCGGTTCCGGCCTCGACCGGCGGCGACGCGACGGAATAAGGTCGCTGCACGATCTTGCCGTCGACCATGACCCCGATCGTCATGTACTGGCCGGGCTCGAAGGGCGTCGGCTCGCTGTCGAACCGGACCCAGAAATAGCCGAGGGACTCCGTCTCGTCGACGCGCTTCACGAGGCTGGCGTTGTAGACCTCGTGCTCGGTCTCGATCGTCCGCCTCGGCGCGACGACGTTCGGCTCCGTCATTCGCGGAATGGTACCGGTCGCGTCCCGCCGGCAACCGAGCGGGGGCGACCGATCCGCAACCGAGCGAACGGTGGCCCGCGGGTACAATTCGGCCGACCGAGAGAGCCTCTCGCGCCGTGCACGGCCGGCGCTTCGCCTGAAGGAGCCCTGATGGCCACGACCGCCCCCGTCATCGACCGTCCGCACAAGGCCGCCAAGCGTTACATCTACGCCTGGGGCGACGGCGCGGCCGAGGGCGACGGCGGGATGAAGGACCTCCTTGGCGGCAAGGGCGCCGGGCTCGCCGAGATGACGAAGGCGGGCCTGCCGACACCGCCCGGCTTCACGATCACGACTGCCGCCTGCAACGACTATTTCGATGCCGGCGAGCGTCTCCCCGAGGGGCTGTGGGACGACGTCCTCGAGGCCGTGAAGGAGGTCGAGCGCCGGGCGGGCAAGGGCTTCGGCGACGCCGCGAACCCCCTCCTCGTGAGCGTCCGATCCGGCGCGAAGTTCTCGATGCCCGGCATGATGGATACCGTCCTGAATCTCGGCCTGAACGAGGACACCCTCCACGGCCTGATCGCGCTGACGGGCAATGAGCGATTCGGCTGGGACGCGTACCGGCGGTTCATCCAGATGTTCGGCCGGATCGTCATGGGCGTCGACGGTGGCCGGTTCGACACGGCCCTCGATGCGAAGAAGGAAGAGCGCGGAGCGAAACAGGACACGGATCTGCCGGCCGCGCACCTTCGCGAGCTCAGCGAAACCTTCAAGGCGATCGTCCGCGAGGACACCGGCCGCGAGTTCCCGTCGGACCCCTACGAGCAGCTCGACCTCGCGATCAAGGCCGTGTTCGCCAGCTGGTTCGGGCAGCGGGCGCGCGACTACCGCAAGTTCAACAAGATCGCGGACGATCTAGGGACGGCCGTCAACGTCGTGACGATGGTCTTCGGCAACATGGGGGACGACTCGGGGACCGGTGTCGCATTCACCCGCGACCCGAACACCGGCGAGAACGTCCTCTACGGCGAATACCTCACGAACGCCCAGGGCGAGGACGTCGTGGCCGGCATCCGGACCGCGCCGAAGATCGCCCAGATGGCGACGGACATGCCCGCCGTCTTCGACGAGTTCCAGCGAATCGGCAAGCAGCTCGAGAACCACTACCGCGACGTCCAGGACCTAGAGTTCACGATCGAGAAGGGCCGCCTCTACATGCTCCAGACGCGGGCCGCGAAGCGGACAGCCGCGGCGGCCGTGAAGATCGCGGTCGACATGGTCGAGGAGGGGACGATCTCGAAGGACGAGGCGATCTCCCGGATCGAGCCCGCGCACGTCGACCAGCTCCTGCGGGCGACGTTCGACGACAAGGCGCTCAAGGGCGCGACGAAGATCGTCAACGGCCTGAACGCCTCGCCGGGGGCGGCGGTCGGGCGGGCCGTCTTCGATGCCGACGACGCCGTGGAGTGGGTCGACAAGGGCGAGAAGGTGATCCTCGTCAGGATCGAGACGTCCCCGGACGACTTCCATGGCATGGCGGTGGCGGAGGGGATTATCACCGCCCGCGGCGGCGCCACCTCGCATGCCGCGGTCGTCGCCCGCCAGATCGGCAAGCCGTGCGTCGCGGGGTCGGCCGACCTGTCGATCGACTACGCCGGCCAGCAGGCCCACTGCAGCGTCACCGGTACGGAGTTCAAGCAGGGCGACTGGGTTTCGCTCGACGGTTCAACCGGCGCGCTCTACCTAGGCGGGCTGCCGACGGTCGAGGCCCGCTTCGAGGATCAGCCCGAGCTCCAGAAGATCCTCGGCTGGGCTGACGACGTCCGGCGGATGGGCGTGTGGACGAACGCCGACAAGCCCGAGGAGGCCGCCCAGGCCAGGAGCTACGGCGCAGAGGGGATCGGGCTGTGCCGGACCGAGCACATGTTCCGCGAGGGCCATCGGCTCGAGATCGTCCGCGGCGCGATCCTCGTCGCGATGCGAGCGACCCGGGCGAAGTCCAAGACCGCCGCCGGCGAGCAGCTCACCGCCGACGAGCAGGACGACGTCGCCACATTCGACACCGCGATGGCCAAGCTCGAGAAGCTCCAGCAGGGCGACTTCGAGGGCATCTTCGAGGCCATGGACGGCCTCCCGGTCGTGGTCCGGTTGATCGATCCGCCGCTGCACGAGTTCCTGCCCAACCACGGCGAGGTGCTGGTCGACGTGACCCGTATGGAAGCAACGGGCGTTGACAGGGACGATGCGAAGTTCGTC
>JBJMMH010000176.1:0-19458 GCA_045804885.1 Chloroflexota bacterium
GACAGATCCAGCGGCGTCGTCGCGTTGCGGAGTGCCCGGATCTTGCGAATGCGGGCCCAGAGGAACAACCCGAGAAGCGCCGCCTTGACGCCCGCGCCGGCGGCGTAGGCGACTGGGATCGAGACGATCCCGAGCGTCGGAGCGAGCCCCTGCGACACCGCGAAGATCGCCGCGACCCCGGCCAGCGACGCGGCGAGCTGGAAGACTGTGTTGTGGGTGGCGTAGAGGCCACGTGCCAGCGGATACGCCAGGCCGTCGAGCGGCACGGATAGTGCGAATGCCGCCAGAAGTGAGGCGGTGAGCGCGACGTCGCCGGCGTCGAACGCGCCGCCATGGAGAAGCACGGCGACGATCGTCGGCGCGAGGATCGCGAGCAGAACTCCGGCGACCGCCGTCAGGACCGCGATCGTGGCGATGTTCCGCACGAGGATCCGTCGGAACGTGCCGTCGTGATGGTCGGCGAACGCTGCCGACAGGGACGGGAAGACGGCCAGCGAGAACTGCTGGGCGATGAGGATGACCGGTACGGCCCGGTAGTCGTCGGCGAACGTCAGGGCGGAGACCGCGCCCGCCCCGAACGAGAGTGCGAGCGACGCGAAGTAGCCCGTGATGATCGGGTCGATCGGGTAGCTGGCCATTCGCGGCAGCATCAGCCAGACGAACTCGCGGAATGCCGCCGTCCGAACCCGCAGGAGAGGTCGCGGCCGGAAGCTCGTCCTCCTCGATCCGACGGCGCGCGTCGCAACGTGGGCGGCTGCCCCGGCGACGGTACCCCACGCCGTCGCGTAGATGCCGTAGCTGTCGGCGAAGAGGAGTGTCGCGATCGTCGCGCCGGCCGGATACAGGACGAGCGCCAGCGCGTAGAAGAAGAACTGGCGGTTCGCGACGAGGACTTCGCCGATCGCGATCGACGCCGCAAACAGCACGAGCGTCAGGCAGTTGATCCGGAACAGGTCGACGTAAAGCGCCTGCCCCATCGAATCGAGGGCGCCCGCGAACAGCTGGGCGATCCACGGCGCGCCGGCGATCAGCAGGACTGACGTCAGGAGCATGACGACGATGCCCGCGGTCAGGACCGTGCGGGCGAAGTCGTTCGCCTCTCGCTCGCTCCCGCGTCGAAGCTGGGTGAAGATCGGGACGAATGGCGCCGTCAGCCCGGCGGCGACGAGCAGATCCAACGCAATCTCCGGGATCCGGACCGCGGCAAAGTAGACGTCGAGCTCCGTGCCGAGGCCGAACTGGCTCGCCAGCACTCGGTTCTGGACCTGGCGCATCGCGAAATACGCGAGCGTGAGAATTGACAGGACCGTCGCGCCTCGCGGCAGGAAGCGGTCGGTCACGCCGCGAATCGGAGCCGGGAGGCGGCCGGTCCACGGGTCGGTCGTCGATTCGAGGGCGACGACGGCGGGCTCCGGGTCGGTCATTGGCTCCTCGGAGGGCGGCGGATCGGGTCGCCGACTGGAGACGCCGCGCGGCCGACGGCTGCGACGGTGCTCAGCGTGCGTACATTCCGGCGACGACCACGAAGACGACGACCAGCAGGACGCTCGGCGCGAACGCGCTCAGCGAACCGACCAGGGGCGGCGAGACGGGCGGCGTCTCGACGACCGCGTTCCGCCAGGCGCGCTGGAGGATCTCGACCTCGCTGTCGTCGAGCGTGTCGACGAGCTCCGCCGCGAGCGCCGCGTCGATCGCGCCCAGCCACGCCGTAGATCGACCCCAAGCGAGCCACGCCGACGCCGGCGCAGCGAGGACGGCAACGGCAGCGACCGGCAACGGGAGGCCGTTCGGGACGTTGACCAGGGCGAGGATCGCGACGAAGTGGCCGGCCAACAGTACGAGCCGGAACCGGCGGTCCTCGGCGGTGGCCGCCACGAGCGCCTGGTAGAGCGGGCTGCTCACGCGCTGCCACCGGCGCTTTCGCTCGCCGCTCCCGGCGAGGATCGTCTGGGCGTGCGACCGGGCGCCCGCGATCGAGCGCGCAATTCGCGGATCGCGGAGCGTCGCGCTCGCCCATCGGCCGAGCCGGCGCCGCTCGAGTGTCGTCATCGAAGCCGCGCGGCGAACGATCGCCGGAGCCGCCCCGGCGGGCTCGGACGCGGCACTGGAAGCGGGCTCATCGGCCATGCGCTCCCAGCATCCCATAGCGGCCACTCGCGAACGGCGAAATCGAGCGGGAAGGGCCGCCGCGAGCGGCGGACGCGGTCCCGTCGTAGCCTGAACGGCCGTGAGAATGCTGGGCCGCGTGCCTTTCCACCCGTTCCTGCTCGCCGCGTACGGCGTGCTGTTCCTCTACTCCGTGAACCTCGACGAGGTCCTGCCGATCGATGCCGTCCCACCTGTCGCCTGGCAGGTCGCCGGCGCGGCGCTGCTGACGGCGGTGCTCGGCCTGGCCTTCCGGAGCGTGCGCCGTGGCGCCATGGTTGCGTCAGCGGTCGTCGTCGCCTACGTCGCGTTCGGTCACGTCGCTTCATTCGTGGCCGGTTACGGGCTCGACGACCGGATGCTGTTGCTCGGCTGGGGGCTCGTCATCGCGGCGTCCGTGGTCTACGCGATCCGGGCGGGCAGCAGCCTCCCGCGGGCGACGGCCGCGCTCAACGTCGTCGCGGTCGTCCTCCTGATCGGGGTCGTGGCGACCATCGTGCCGCACGAGGTCGATCGGGCCGGCCGCGGGTCGGTCGTGCCGGCAGCATCGATCCACGCTGCCGCCGGCGGTACGCGCCAGCCCGACATCTACTTCCTGATCTTCGACCGATACGGCTCCGCCGAGGCGCTCGACCGTCGCTTCGGGCTCACGAGCGACCTCTACGGCTGGCTCGCTGAACGGGGGTTCCACGTTCCGACCCACTCGCACGCGAACTATCGGGCGACCGACTTCTCGCTCGCAGCCACGCTCAACATGCGGTTCCTCGACGAGCTGACGGAGTCGGTCGGCCGCGACTCCGGCGACCGGACGCCGGCCCGCGAGCTGATCCAGGACCACGCCGTCGGCCGCTTCCTGAAAGCGCAGGGCTACCGCTACTGGCAGCTCGGCTCGTGGTTCGAGGCGACCCGGACGATCGACATCGCCGACGAGAACATCGTCCTTGGGGCGACGACGGAGTTCGAGTCGGTGCTCCGCGACACGACGATCGTCCCGGCCCTGGAGCGGGTCCTCGGGACACGGGACGAGGCCACGACGACACATGATCGGACGTTCCGGGAGCGGGTCCGCGACGGGACCCTCTTCCAGCTCAGGCAGCTCCGCCGCGTCGCGACGGCACCCGGTCCCAAGTTCGTCTTCGCCCACGTGCTGCTTCCGCACGATCCGTACGTCTTCCGCGCGGATGGATCGGTCGAGACCGAGACCGACTCGCGGGCGACGGACGAGCGCGAGCTGTACGCCGGCCAGCTTGCCTTCGCGAACGACCAGATCCGGGAGATCGTCGGCTACCTGCTGTCCGGGCCGGAGGATCAGCGGCCCGTCGTGATCATCGAGGGCGACGAGGGGCCGCTGGCGTGTCGCAACACCGACTGCGTGTCGACGACGTCGGACTATCTGAGGATCCGGCTCGGCAACCTCGTTGCCATGTACCTGCCGGGGGTTGACGTCGACATCCCCGAGACGTTCAGCTCGGTCAATACCTTCCGGCTCGTGTTCCGTCACTACTTCGGTGCGGATCTGCCGCCGCTCCCGGACCACAGCTTCACATGGCCCGATGACGACCATATCTACGACTTCCGGGACGTCACCGAGCTCGTCAGCGGTCCCGGCGGCTGACCGTCATCCCGGCCTCCAACGCCGCGGACGACATGGCGCCGCCCGACGCATCCCCCGGGCGCGTCGGGCGGCAGAGAGGGCCGGGTCAGCTCGTCGTGGCGGCTCCGGCCGGGGCGGCCTCGCGCATTGCACGCTCCGCCTTCTCGAGAGGTCGAGCCGCGGCTTCCTGGGCCTGGTCGATGACGCGACTGCCGGCGTCGCCCATCAGCTCCTGCTCGACCCGCGTCGCCGGCATGGCGAGTCCCACCGCCGTCCCGACCGCGAGCGCGATGGCGCCGGCCGCCAGCGGGTTTTCCTCGAGCACGCGCCGCGCCGTGTCGCTCGCGTCCTCGGCGGCCGACTGAACGTTCGGGCCGACGTCGTCGAGCGTCCGGCGAGCGTCGCCGACAACGTCCTCGGCGCGACGACCGACCGAGTCGGCCGCATCCGATGCCGACCGGCTGACGCGACGCATCGAGCGCCCTGCGGCGTCGACCGCGTCGCTGGCTCGCTCGCCGGCGGCATCGAAGGCGTCGGATGCCGTCCGGCCAAACCCGCCGTCGCCTCCGTATCTGGCGGTCGCGTACCGGCCGGTCGCATAGCGGTCGCGCGACCAGCGATCGTTCCAGTCGTACCCGCCGGCGTAGCGCATCGGGCGCCGCGGCGTGGAGTTGCGGCTCATCCAGAGCCATGCGATGCCGATGCCCGCCAGCGCGGTCGGGATCGGGTTGCGGCGCATCGTCTCGATCACGCCGGTGCCGGTATCGCGAACCTGCATCCCGGCCTCGGAGACCATGTCACCTGCCTGCGTCGCCATCGCTTCCACCTTTCCAACCGTCGCGTCCCGCGCGGTCTGCTTCGCGTTCTCCATCAGGTTCCCGGGATCGAGTCGGCGGCCGAGCTCGTCGGCCGTCTCCACGAGCTCCACGCGGGTCACTTCGATGTCTTCGACCAGCTCCCCGACCTCCGGGTCGCTGGCGGATTCCTCGGCCGTGTCCTGGGGAGACCAGAGCGGCCTGTCGTCGCGGGTCATGAGAGCTGCTCCTTCGCGAGTTCGGCGTCTTCCTTCAGTGTCTCGACCGTCCGCCTCGGGGTGAGGTCGGCCGTCGCGAGGCCGGACCGCCCGCGGGCGACCATCGCCCCGCCGGCGATCGCGACGAGGATGGCGACGACGATTGCAGCCAGCCACGGACTGACGCCCGCGTCGATCAGGCCGAGCACGACCGCGGCCATCGCCCCGAGGAACGCCGCGTAGAGCAGCGCGCCCCCGAGGCCGATCAGCGCGGCGTCACGGGCCACGGTCCGGGCGCTCGCCGTGACCTCCGCCCGGGCGAGGTCCATCTCCTGTCGGACGAGCAGCCCGATCTGGCGCGTCAGGTCGCCGACCAGCTCGCCGATCGAGCGCTCGTCGCGGCGCTCAGCGGTCATGTCAGGACTCCCTCGAGGAGGTCGTCCGCGCCGACGTCGACGTCGACGAGCGGCCGCGACGGGTCGAGCCTGACGAGCGCGAGCCCGACGATTTCCCGCCCGATGTCGACGCGCTCGGGCTCGAGCCCGACATCGCGTCGGAGTCAGTTCGTGACGGCCGGCTGGACGAGCCGCCCGTCGCGTAGTCGGCGCCGGTGCCCTCGAGCTCCGAGGTCCGGTTCTCGAACGACGTCGAGCGCGACGATGCCGGCTCCGCGTCGTACGGGCTCGTCATATCGCCATACGAGGAGTCACCATACGAGGCGCCGACACCATATCGATCGGCGCTGGGATACGAGGCGTTCATGCCGGAAGACATCCGTGAGCGCCACGAGCCGCCCGTCGAGCTGGCATAGCGGGTGGACTGCGTCTCCGTCGCGGTTCGCAGGAAGCGACCCAGCGCCAGTCCCGCGAGAAGGGCCCCGCCGACGACGAGGACCGGCTGGCGTCGGGCGATCTCGGTCGCCTGGTTCCAGACGTCTGCTGCGTCATGGACGCGGAGGTACTCTCCGGCCCGCTCCATCTGGCCGGCGGCCGTGTCGGCGACGCTGGCGATCTCGGGCCGCTCGCCGCGGAGCTCGGAGCCGGCATCGCGGACCACCTCTGCGATTCGCTGGATGGTGTCGCCGGCCTGCGTCATCGTTCGGGACGCCTGCGCCTCGGCCGTCCGGCCGGCCTGGTCGATGAGGTCGCTCGCGGCCTCCTGCATCCGCTCGCCGCCCGGCGAACCGGTCGACGAGGCTGTGGTCTTGGTCGTGTCCGTGGTCATTCGGAGCTCCTCCTGACTTCGACCGGGACTCGCGACCTGGGGCGGTCAATCGGACCTCGCGCCCGTCGTCTTCGAATCGTCCTGTTGCTCTCTCGCACCGGGGGTCGCCGCGACGGTGGGCACCTGTCATCCCCGTGTCAGCGACCGGGCGGCGGGTCGATCCGGGTTTCCGACGAACCCGGCGGCGTCAGTCGGCCGAGGCGTCCTTCTTCTCGGTCTCCGCGAGGGCCTTGCGGTTCTCCTCCCGGATCTGGAGCATCTTCTCGCCGGCGCCACGGGCCGTGTCCGGGGTGGGGAAGCGGCTCTTCCGGGCGCGACCGGCCTGCCTAGCCTGGTCGCGGGCTTCGGCGCGGGCCTCCATCCGCGCGCCGAGCGTCGCCTCGTAGCCCTGGTCCGTCGGGAGGTAGTAGCGCCTGCCGGCGACCTCGTCAGGCAGGTACTGCTGCTCGACGTCGGCGCCTTCGTAGTCGTGCGGGTAGCGATAGCCGACGCCGATGCCGTGCTGCTTCATCCGACGATGCGCCGCGTTCCGGAGGTGGAACGGGACTGGCAGCGACCCGCGCGTCTCGACGTCGCCGGCCGCGGCCCAGTAGGCGAGGCCCGATCGATTCGACTTCGGCGCGGTCGCGATGTACGTCGTCGCCTGGGCGAGGGCGTACTGAGCCTCCGGCAGCCCGATCCAGTCGAGGGCCTGGCCGGCCGCGACCGCGACCTGGAGCGCTCGCGGGTCGGCATTGCCGACGTCCTCGCTCGCGCTGATGATCAGGCGCCGGGCAATGAACTTGGGGTCCTCGCCGGCGGCGATCATCGCGGCGAGCCAGTACAAGGCCGCGTCCGGGTCGTTGCCCCGGAGGCTCTTGATGAACGCGGACGCGGTGTCGTAGTGGCCGTCGCCGGCACGGTCGTAGCCGAGGATCCGCTGCTGGGCGGCCGCCTCTACGTCCTCGAGCCGGGGCGAGACGCGGCCTTGCTCGTCGCGGATGCCCTCGCCCTCGGCCAATGCGACGGCGCCCTCGAGAACGTTCAGCGCGGAACGCGCGTCGCCGCCGGCGATCGACACGAGGTGGTCGAACGCGTCATCGGCGAGGGCGACGCCGCCGTCCGGCCCGAACGCGCCCGCCAGCCCGCGCTCCGTATCGCTCAGCGCGCGCCGGACGACGGTCGCGACGTCGTCGTCGGACAGCTGCTCGAGGCGCCAGACCCGCATCCGCGACAGGAGGGCGCTGTTGACCTCGAAATACGGGTTCTCGGTCGTCGCGCCGATCAGTGTGATCGTGCCGTCCTCGACATGCGGCAGCAGTGCGTCCTGCTGGGCCTTGTTGAAGCGGTGGATCTCGTCGAGGAACAGGACCGTCCGGGTCTGGTTCAGCGTGAGCCGGTCCTGCGCCTGAGCGATCGTGGCGCGGACCTCGACGACGCCTGACATGACCGCGGACATCGTCGCGAACTCGGCGCCGATGGCGTCCGCCAGCAGGCGGGCGAGGCTCGTCTTGCCGGTTCCGGGCGGGCCCCACAGCACGATCGAGGCGAGATGGCCGCGGGCCACGCTTCGCCGCAGCGGGCCACGCTCCCCGACGAGGTGGTCCTGGCCGACGAACTCGTCAAGAGTCCGCGGCCGCATCCGGGCGGCGAGCGGCTGCTGCTCGGGCGGCGGCTTGAACAGCGGTTCCGGCCGGGCGCCGCCGGATCGGGCTGCCGTGCGCGAGGAGGGCATGGCGCGATGGTAGCCGCGTCCAGCGCGGCGGGGGCTTGCTGCTAGAAGACGTGCAGGACGTTCAGCAGGATGTCGATGATCGCCATCACGACGAGCAAGCCGCCGCCGACGATCGCGATCCGTCGCAGGTCGCGCTGGACGTAGCCGTACTCCTGGGCGGCGCGCTCGGCGAGCGGCGCCGACGAGTAGATCGTCGCCTCGCCAGTGGGTGCCTTGGCCCGGCGATCGCGGCCGCGTCGAGCTTCATCGGCCGCCTGCTCCTCGGCGAGGATCTGAGCCTCGAGCTCCGCGGCCCGGGCCATCTCCTCGTCGGTGACGGCGTTCGCCGGCCGCGCGGCCGTCGCACGCGCCGGCTGGCGCTGGAGCGGTCGCCGCTGGCCGGGTCGGCCGGCGACTCGCGAGCGTTTCGCCATCGACTGTCGAGATGCCTCCGTGGCTCGCTCCGCCGGGTTGGGCGCGAGGTCGGCCGGAGGATAGCACCGGCCGCGTCGGCGGCGTGAAGAGACCGCGTCTGGACCGGTCGCCCGCGAAGGCTCGAATGCTAGACTCGGGCGACCCGCCGAGCGACCTGTCCGCCTGCCGGAGGACCGTCCGATCGACCTGAATGCCGCCGTCGCACCGTACGTCGGGGTGGCCGTCATCGCCCTCGGCGTCGCGGTCGTCGTCCTGATCCTCATCGTCGTCGTTCAGGCGCGACGCGTCAGCAAGCTCGGCCGTCGCCTCGAATCGCTCACCCGAGGCGCCGACGGTCGCAGCCTCGAGGCCGTCCTCGATGCGCATCTCGACAAGGTCTTCGGCGTCGCGCGCGAGCTCGACGAGCTGTCAGCGCGATCGGCGATGCTCGAGTCGAACGGTCGACGCGCCCTCCAGCGCGTCGGGCTCGTGCGGTTCAACCCGTTCGAGGAGACCGGCGGCAACCAGAGCTTCGCGCTGGCGATGACCGACGCCGGCGGCGATGGGTTCGTGATCAGCAGCCTGCACGCCCGGGCCGGTACGCGGCTGTACGCGAAGGCGGTCCAAGCGGGCCGATCCGACGCGGCGCTGTCGGCCGAGGAAGCGGAAGCGCTTCGCCTGGCGCTCGCCGGATCGGCCTCGCGCACGTCGCCCGGATCGCCAGACCCGGCGAGGGCGACGGTCTGACAGTCAAGGTGTCACGGCCGGCGTCGATGATCGCGCCATGCCACCTCGCCAGATCCACAGCGACGATTCGATGAACCGCACGCGAGGCCGGCGCGAACCGTCGCCCCTGGAGCAGATACCCGTCTGGGAAGGGTTCGTCGCCGATCGCGCGCATGAGCCGATCGGCGGCGACCCGCCGGCCGGCCTCGATGCCCTCCTTGGTGGTCTCAACCCGGAGCAGCTCCGGGCAGTCACGCACGGCGATGGGCCGCTGCTCGTGGTCGCGGGGGCGGGCACGGGCAAGACCCAGGTGGTCACCCGCCGCATCGCATGGCTGATCGCGACACGCCGCGCGCGGCCCTCGGAGATCCTCGCGCTCACCTTCACGGAGAAGGCGGCCGCGGAAATGCAGGCGCGCGTCGACCAGCTCGTTCCGTATGGCTACACGGATGCATCCATCGGTACGTTCCACGCGTTCGGCGACCGGATCATCCGCGAGTACGCCCTCGAGCTCGGGCTGCCGACGGATGTCCGCGTGCTGACGCGACCGGAGGTCGTGATCTTCCTCCGCGAGCACTTGTTCGAGTTCGAGCTCGACGAGTACCGCCCGCTCGGCGACCCGACGCGCTTCCTCGGCGCGCTGGCGACGCTCTTCAGCCGATGCAAGGACGAGGATGTCTCGGCGGGCGCCTACCTCGCCCACGCTGACGCGCTCGCGATCCGGTCAGGCGCGGATCCGGCCGACGAGGCGCTCGCGGAGGACGCTCGCCGCCAGGCTGAGCTTGCCCGCGCGTATGCCCGGTATCAGGAGCTGCTATCGGCTGCCGGCTTCATCGATTTCGGCGATCAGGTCAGCCTCGCACTGCGGCTCGTCCGCGGGTCCGGGGCGGCGCGAGCGGAGCTCCGGGCCCGGTTCCGGTATGTCCTCGTCGACGAGTTCCAGGACACGAACCGGGCCCAGTCGGAGCTCGTTTCGATCCTCGCCGAGCCCCATCGGAACATCACCGTCGTGGGTGACGACGACCAGTCCATCTACAAGTTCCGGGGCGCCGCGATCAGCAACATCCTCGGGTTCCGGGACCAGTATCGATCGGCGAGGACCGTCGTCCTCCGCCGGAACTACCGGTCGCTCGGCCCGATCCTCGATGCGTCGTATCGGCTCGTCCGTCGGAACGACCCGGACCGGCTCGAGGTCCGGGCCGGGATCTCGAAGCGGCTGCGGCCGGCCCGGGCGATGGACGAGGAGCCCGCCGTTCGCCTCGAGGCCTTTGCGACGGGCGCCGAAGAGGCGGATTGGATCGCTGCCGAGATCGCGCGGCGAGTGGCGACCGGCGCGCGACCACGCGACCACGCCGTCCTCGTCCGGGCCAACGGTCACGCGGACCCGGTCCTTCGGAGCCTTAACCTCGCCGGCATCCCGTGGAGGTTCTCCGGAACGTCCGGGCTCTACGCGCGCCCGGAGGTCCGCCGCCTGCTCGCGTTCCTTCGCACGGTGGCCGATCCAGCATCCAGCGTGGACCTGTACGCGGTCGCGACGGCGGAGCCGTACGGCCTGGGCGGCGAGGACCTGACCGCGATTGTGAACATGGCCCGCCGCCGGCACCGGAGCGTCTGGGATGTGGTCGACGAGCTCGAGCGCCAGCCCGGCATCCTCCGCCTGTCCGAGGCGACCCGCCTGGGCGTCGGACGGCTTGTCGCCGACCTTCGGCGGTACATCGAGCTCGGCCACGAGCGGCCCGCGGGCGAGGTGCTGTACACGTTCCTCAAGGACGGCGGGATCATCGGTCGTCTCGCCGCGCGCGACTCCGTTGCGGCCGAGGAGGAGCTCCGGAATATCGCCCGTTTCTTCGAGATCGTGCGTGGTCAGTCGTCGCTGCTCGCCGACGATCGAGCGGTGTTCGTCGCCCGTCACCTCGACACGCTGATCGAGGCGGGCGACGACCCACCGACAGCGGACCTCGATCCCGAGGCGGACGCGGTCGCCGTCCTCACAGTCCACAAGGCGAAGGGCCTCGAATTCCCGGTGGTGTTCATGCCCGGCCTCGTGGCTGGGCGCTTCCCGACGCACAGCCGCCGCGAGCCGCTCGGCATCCCCCTCGAGCTGGTCCGGGAGACGCTGCCGGAGGGCGACTTCCAGCTCCAGGAGGAGCGCCGGCTGTTCTACGTCGGGATGACCCGGGCTCGGGATGAGCTCGTGCTCAGCAACGCCGCGGATTACGGCGGCGGGATCGCGCGGCGGCTCTCGCCGTTCGTCCTCGAGGCGCTCGATCTCCCGCCGCAGGCCGCTGTCCCCGGCACGGGCGTCGCCTCGTCCGACCCGATCGAGACGATCGCGGCCGGCCGGCCGCGGTCGGTCGAATCTCCGCTGCCCGCCGCGGCGATCCCCGCCGGCGAGCCACTGCTGCTGAGCTACTACGCCATCGACGACTACCTCAGCTGCCCGCTGAAGTTCAAGTACGGCCACGTACTGCGAGTCCCGATGGCGCCCCATCACGCCCTGGTCTACGGCTCGGCGCTCCACAAGGCGATCCAGGAGTTCCACCGTCGCCACGCCCGCGGCGATGTCATGTCGGAGGACGAGCTGGCCGCGGCGTTCGAGCTCGCGTGGACCAACGAGGGATTCCTGACGCGGGAGCACGAGGAGGCTCGGCTCGCCGCCGGCCGAGAGGCACTCCGGCGTTTCCGCGAGCAGCAACTCCAGCCGGATGCCGTCATTCCGGCCTACGTCGAGCGGGAGTTCAGCTTCAGCCTCGAAGGTGACCGCGTCCGTGGCCGCTGGGATCGCGTCGACATCGAGCCCGCGACCCAAGCAGTCGAGACCGAAGTTGAGATCCCGCCGCCGCAGGCGGATACGGTCTCGCCGACGCTCGGACTGACGGGTCGAGAGCGGGTGACGATCACGGACTACAAGTCGAGCGACGTACGGGATCCCGCCCGCGCCCGGCAGCGTGCTCGGGACTCGCTCCAGCTCCAGATCTACGCGATGGGCTATGAAGCGATGACGGGCCGGCTGCCGGACTACGTCCAGCTGCACTTCCTCGACTCTGGGCTCGTCGGCCGCGCGGAAGTCGACCGGAAGCGCCTCGCGAAGGCCCGCGAGAAGATCGCGAGCGCTGCCGCGGGCATGCGAGCGCGTGACTACACGCCCAAGCCGGATCGGATGACCTGCGCCTACTGTCCATACCGGGAGATCTGCCCGTCCAGCGTCGCCACGTGAGCGCGGCCACGTGACCGCGCCCACGTGACCGGGTTCAATCCGGCCGCGCTGCGCGCGGTGACATTCGACTTCGGCAACACCCTGGTGCCGGTAGGCGCGGCAGGGCTGGGCGGCGTTGTCGAGGCCACGGGTCGGGCAGTCGTCGACCGCCTCGGCCCGTTCGACTTCGACGACTACGAGCGGGTCTGGGCCGCGGAGCGCGACCGGCAGTTCCGGGAGGAGGTGCCGGAGTTCCGCGAGACGGACCTGGGCCACAGATTCGTCCGCGTCCTCGCCCGGCTTCGGGGAATGCCGGCGCCGCCGGACGACGTGCGCTGGGACCAGGACGCCGCCGCCCGCAACTCGACGCCGGAGGAGATCGCCTGGGCGCTCGAGGTGTATTCGCAGGCGTTCGTCGAGCAGCTGCCCCCAGATCCCGCGGCCGGACCGCTCCTGGAAGGGCTCGCGTCGCGGGTTGACGTCGGGATCCTGTCGAACTGGCCGTTCGCGGCGACGATCGACCGCTACGCGGAGGCGATGGGCTGGTCGCCGCTGCTCCGGGCGGTCGTCGTGAGCCAGCGCGTCGGCGTCATCAAGCCGCATCCGGGCTTCTTCCAGGCGGCGCGGGCGGCGCTCGGCGACCCGGAACCCGGGACGATCCTCCACGTCGGCGACGACTGGGCCGCGGACGTCGTCGGGGCGGCCGCGGCCGGCTGGCTTGTTGCGTACCTCGACAACCGGCCCGCGGATTCGCCCCTGCCCTCGAGCCAGCGCGACGGACGGGTCGTCCCCGATGTCGAGCTCGCGTCGCTCGCGGACCTCGGCGCGGTCCTGAGGCTCGGAAGGTCGCCCAACGCCGGGATCGCGGGCACGGCCGCCGCGGGATAGGGGATTCGCCCCACTGTCCGTCGGGCTCGGCGGGATGCCACCATCAGCGACCCCGGCGGACGGGTCGCACCACTCGTCTGCGGGCACGGAGGAGGCGAGCCTGATGGCGAGCGACTGGGAGGCTCTGGTCGGCGACCCCGCCTGGGATCCAGCGATCGGCGCGGACGGCGACGACCTGCCCCTAGACTCGCTCGTGATGGAGTCCCGCGATCGGCTAACGTGCATCGGCCTGTTCGCGGCCGCCGCCGTCGTCTTCGCCCTCGCGCTGCTCGTCGCTCAGACCCGCGATCCCGTGCTCGACCCCGCAGCCGGATGGGTTGGCGCCATCCTGCTGGGGCTGTCCGGCGGGCTGCTGGCGACGACGCTGTTCTGGCTCGTCGTCTTCGCCCGCCACCGCCGCATCGCGTACCGTGGTGACTGGCCCCGGGCGATCCGGCGTGGCGGCTGGGTCTTCCTCGTGATCACCCTGTTCGTCGTCCTCCGGCTCAACAAGGTGTTCTCGCCCGAGATCGGCCTGTTCATCCTCGCGCTCGTGGCGGTCGCCGAGGCGACACTGTCGGTCGAGCGCTGACCCACTCGGAGGTGGCCTCGTGCCGAGCCGCTCCCTGACGGGCGTCCGCCCGGCGCCACCGCACGAAGACGCGAAGGCGCGCGTCGCGGCGGCCGTCGAGTCGAGTCGCGACGAGATCATCGCGCTCTCGCACCGGATCCACGCCAACCCCGAGGTCGCGTTCGAGGAGCACTACGCCGCGGCATCGGTGGCGGACTCGCTGCGGGCCCATGGATTCGACGTCGAGCTGCCGGCCGGCTCACTCGCCACCGCAATCCGGGCGACGCGGCGGGGCGGCCGCGGGGGCGACAGGCCGCGGATCGGGATCCTGGCCGAGTACGACGCGTTGCCGGGGCTTGGCCATGGCTGCGGTCACAACACGATGGCGGCCTCCGGCGTCGGCGCCGCGATCGCCCTGGCGGCGATCGCCGATGAGCTTCCCGGCGAGATCGTGTTCCTGGGCTGTCCGGCGGAGGAGCGCGGCAGCGGCAAGGCGACGATGATCGAGGATGGGCTCTTCGCCGGTGTCGACGCCGCGCTGCTGTTCCACCCGTGCGACCGGAACCACGTCGAGAGCCACCCGCTCGCGTCGGAGGACGTCGAAATCGTCTTCAGCGGACTGCAGGCCCACGCGGCGTCCGACCCGTGGCACGGCCGCAACGCGCTCGACGCGATGATCCTGCTCTTCAGCTCGGTGGGGCTCTGGCGGCAGCAGCTCCGCCCGGCGGCCCGCGTCCACGGCATCATCCAGGAAGGCGGCACGGCCGCGAACATCATCCCTGACCGGACGCGGGCATGGTTCATGCTCCGGAGCGACGACCAGGCCTACTACGAGGAGATGGCCGAGCGCTTCAGGGCGCTCGCGGACGCGGCGGCGCTCGCGACGGGGACGACGGTCGAGGTGACCTATTCCGGCGGCGCGAAGACCATGAAGCAGAACACGACGCTCGAGCGGCGTTGGGTCGCCAACGCCGCGGCCTACGGGATCCAGGACCAGGGGCCTGACCCCAATTCCGGCAGCACCGACATGGGCAACGTGAGCTGGGTCTGCCCGACGATCCACCCTGAGCTGGCGATCTCCGAGGAGGGCGTTCCCGGGCATTCGATCAGGTTCCGCGACGCGGCGGCGACGCCGCAGGCAGACGAGACGACGCTGCTCGCGGCAACGCTCGTCGCTCAGGTCGCCTACGAGCTGTTCGTCGATCCGGCGCTCGTGGAGGCGGCCTGGCGGGAGTTCCGCGGGGGGTGACCGGGCCGGTGTAGCATTCGTTCCGGCGCGCCCCGCTGGACGTCGGATGCGAACCGGCGGCGCCCCGAGCGAGACGGCGACCGCGCTCCCGACCGGCCGACCGGTCCGCGGACCGCCGCGGAGGACCTCGTGGCTGAGCGCTCCGACGACCCGCCTCAGCCTGCGGCCGGCTTCGCCGCCGCCAACGGCTGGGACCGGGAGTACGAGACCTACAGCGACTTCGAGCTGCCGACCTACGTCGGCCCGACGACGTTCATGAACCTGCCGTGGATCACGGAGGCGGCCCAGCTCCACGCCCGGAACGTCGAGGTCGCGGTCGTCGGCGCCCCGTTCGACGACGCTGTCAGCCACCGTCCGGGCGCTCGATTCGGGCCGCGGGCCATCCGCGAGGCGCAATACACGTCCGGTTCGATCAACTCGCTCCAGCTCGGGATCGAGCCATTCGAGGTCCTCACTGTCGTCGACGCCGGCGACGCCAACATCGTGCCTGCGTGGATCGAGCGGGCCCACGCGATGATCTACCGAAAGGTCCACGAGGTCGCGAACACGGGCGCGATCCCGATCGTGCTTGGCGGCGACCACTCGATCACCTGGCCGTCGGCGACGGCGGTGGCGGAGGTCCGCCGGCCGCGGAGCATCGGCATCGTCCATTTCGACGCCCACGCCGACACCGCCAACGACGACTGGGGGGTGCTGGCGGGCCACGGGACGCCGATGCGGCGGCTGATCGAGTCCGGCGCCGTCGACGGCCGCAATTTCGTCCAGGTCGGGCTGCGCGGCTACTGGCCTCCCGTCGACGTCTTCGAGTGGATGCAGGAGCACGGACTGCGCTATCACCTCATGACCGAGATCGAGGAGCGCGGCGCCGAGGCGGTGATCGACGATGCGATCGCCGAGGCGCTCGACGGCCCCGACGCGATCTACCTGAGCGTCGATATCGACGTCGTCGACCCGGGCCTCGCCCCGGGGACGGGGACGCCGGAGCCGGGCGGCCTCCTGACGAGGGAGCTGCTGCGGGCGATCCGCCGCATCGTCGGGGCGGTCGAGCTCGCCGGGATGGACATCGTCGAGGTGTCGCCGCCCTATGACCACGCGGAGCAGACCGCGATGGTCGCGAATCGGGCGGCGCTCGAGGCGATCAGCGCGCTCGCGGTCAAGAAGGCGGCGGGGCAACCAATCCGCTTCGATCCGGGCCGCGCCGTCGGATAGGCTGTCGGCCGTGACCGAGGCCGTTCGACCCGCCCCGCCCAGTGCCGTGACCGCGGCCGCGCTCGCCCGTCTCTATGACGTCGATCTCGCAGACGATCCGGGCGACCTCGACCTGTATCTGGCGCTCGCTGCCCGCGGCGACGGCCCCGTACTCGAGCTCGCGGCCGGAACCGGCCGGCTGGCGGTCCCGCTCGCGCAGGCGGGCCACTCGCTGACGGCGGTCGACATCGACCCGGAGATGCTTGCCCGCCTGCGACGTCGCGCCGCTGCCGCCGGAGCCGCGACGCGAGGACGCCTCGAGGTGGTCGAGGACGACATCCTCGATCTGCGTCTCGCGGCTGCCGGCTCGTTCGCCCTCGCGTTCATCGCGCTCAACTCCCTGTTCCTGCTCGCGACGCGCGACGCCCAGCGCCGCGCGTTCGCCGTGATGGCGCAGCACCTCGCCAGAGGCGGCCTCGCCGTGGCCGACGTCTGGCTGCCCGACGCGGACGACCTGGCTCGGTTCGACGGCCGGATGATCCTCGAGTATGTCCGCCGCGATCCGGAGACCGACCGGCGCGTCTCAAAGGTCGCCGCGGCCCAGCACGACGCCGCGACGGGGGTCGTCAACCTCACCTCGATCTTCGAGGAGGGCAGGGACGGCGAACCAGCCGTTCGCTGGATCCGCCGGGACACGCTGCGGCTCGTGTCGGCGGACGAGCTGCGCGACTTCGCGACGAACGCGGGCCTCGAGATCGAGACCGTCGCGGGCGACTACGAGCTTGGACCGCTGGGGTCGGGCGGCGATCGGGCGATCGTCATCGCGCGCCGGCCCTGACGACGCGGGGTGACCGCCGCCGGCCGGCGGCGGTACGACCGGCCGGGGCTGGGGCGTCGTTCGGCCTTGGTACACTCGGCCTCGTGGCATCCACTGACCAGACGCGGCTCCTGCTCGTGGAGGACGTCCCGCAGGTCGCGCAGTACATCCGCGGGCTGCTGAACTCGCAGTCGAGCGTGAAGCTCCTCGACGTGATGACCGACGGCTCGAAGGTCCTCCCGCAGATACAGCAGCTTCGTCCGGACGTGGTCCTTGTGGACGCCTTGCTCCAGGGGCGCGTCAAGGGGCTCAAGCTCGTGGAGGAGATCCGGGATGCCAACGTCGGCGTCCCGGTCATCGTCCTGACCGTCCCCCAGAACCCGGTCGCCCCGGACACCGAGGCGGGGATCCACGGCGTGCTCGCGATGCCGTTCTCCGGATTCGACCTGCTCACCAGGATCAACCAGGTGCGGCGCGACTTCGAGACGACATCGACGATCGGTGCGTCGCGTGTTTTCTCCGTGTTCGCGCCGAAGGGCGGCGTCGGCAAGACGACCCTGGCGTTCAATCTCGCGGTCTCGATCGGCCAGCTCGGCCTGAGGACGGTCCTGATCGACGGCAGCCTCCAGTTCGGCGACCTGCGGGCGCTGCTCAAGGTGCCCGTCGACGCCCCCTCGATCCTCGACCTGCCGACGGACCGGGTAGCCGAGTCGGACCTGCAGGACGTCCTGTGGCGTGACCCGTCGGGGATCGACATCCTGCTCGCCCCACCGCGCGTCGAGATGGCCGAGATGATCACGACCCGTGACGTCGACAAGATCCTGTCGCTCCTCCGACGGGTGTACTCGGCGATCGTGATCGACATGTCGTCCGCCTTGAACGACATCAACCTCGCGTTCCTCGACCTCTCCGACACGATCGTCGAGATCGTGACCTACGACTCGACGACCATCCACAACACGATCGCGGTCGCGGATGCGTTCCGGATGATCGGCTATCCGGCAGCGAAGGTTCGCTATCTCGTCAACCGGGCCGACTCACCGGGCGGCATCGAGCCGGTCGACCTCGAGCGGGCGCTCGGCCGGACGCCGGAGCATCGAGTGGTCAGCGACGGGCTGCTCGTCGTCCAGTCGAACAACGAAGGCGTCCCGTTCGTCCTCGCGAACCCCGCCGCCCCGATCAGCGCGGATGTGCGGCGCACAGCCAGCGAGCTCCTCGCGGCGCACGGGCTGGCCCGGACGGCCGCGGCCGCGGGCAGGCACTAGCGGGCCGATGTCGGACCCGCGTCCGATCGGCGTCTTCGACTCGGGGGTCGGCGGTCTCACCGTCCTTCGCGAGATCGTCCGGCGCACGCCGCAGGAGTCGACGATCTATCTCGGCGACAACCTCCGCGCCCCGTACGGCGTCCGACCGGACGAGGAAGTCCGGGCGTTCTCGATCGAGGCGCTCGACGAGCTGGCGGCCCGGGACGTGAAGGCGATCGTCGTCGCCTGCAACACCTCGACCGCCGTCGCGCTCGGCGACTTTCGGCGACGGTATGACCTGCCGATCCTCGGTGTGGTCCGGCCGGGAGCCGTCACCGCGTCGCTCACGACCCGGAACCGCCGCGTCGGCGTGATCGCCACCCCGGCCACCGTTCGCTCGCACGCGTATTTCAGCGCGATCAAGGACGAGAACCCGGCGGCCGAGGTCTACGAGCACGCGACACCGGCGTTCGTCCCGCTCGTGGAGTCCGGTCGTCTCGGCGGCGAGGACGTCGAGCGGATCGTTGCCGACTCCCTTGCCCCGCTTCTCGGCCAACGCGACGCCGCGGGCGACTTCGTGTTCCCGCTGCCCCCATCGGCGCGGATCGACACGCTCCTCCTGGGATGCACCCACTACCCGCTTCTCAGGCCCGTCATCGCGGCGGTCGCCGGCGACGGCGTCGCGATCGTCGATTCGGCGACGGCCACGGCGTCGGCCCTCGTCGAGCTGCTCGCGATCAACGGCCTCGAAGCCCCGGAGGCGAGCGGGATCGGGCCGAGCCACGTCCAGCTGACGACGGGCGACGTCGACGCCTTCCGGGTCGTGGCCGAGCGGATCTTCGGCGACGCGTTCCCGGACATCGGCTCCGTGGACGTCGCCACGGCAGGCGCGGTGACATGACGGGTCCGAAGCGAACGGGCTGGCGCGACGATCGGGTCTGGCAGGCCGGGTTCCTCGTCGGCTCGGCGCTCGGTGCCGTCGCAACGGTCCTGGGGCGGCGGGCCGAGCGGGCGGCGCGCCAGGGCTTCGTCGATTGGCCCGCCGCCGAGCGCTTCGCGGTCGAGCGGCTCAGGACGATCCCGGGCGCGCTGCCGGCGGCCGAGCTCCGCGCCACCGAGCCCTCGTATGCGGCGGCGATGGAGCGGATCGTGCCGCGTCTCAGCGCCGCCCTCGGGACGGAGCTCCCCGGTGTGGTCGAACGGTCGGCCGTCGTCGATCGCGCCGGCTGGGTTCACGCGAACGTTGCGACGTTCGCCCAGCTCATCGGCCAGCTCGAGACCGAGCTGCTCGACCAGGTGATCCCGCGAGGCGGCGGGCTCGCCAAGGCCACGGTCGCGCTCGCGAATCGCTGGGTGACCACCCGCCAGCTCGGCTTCCTCCTCGGCTTCATGGGCTCGAAGGTCCTCGGCCAGTACGATCTCGCCCTCCTGAGCGCCGAGTCCGCCCCCGGCCGCCTGTTGTTCGTCGAGGAGAACATTCGGCAGACCGCAGCCGCCCTGGATGTCCCCCTCGAGCCG